>DATMKA010000379.1:0-5230 GCA_035553595.1 Thermoplasmatota archaeon
CGTGCTCCTCGGCGGGCTTGCCGCACTCGAAGCAGTGCACGGCCTCCTCGCCGCCGCGCCGCCACAGGCGGAACACGGCGCCGCAGTGGATGCACCCGATGCGTTCACCCTCTTCGCCGAAGACGTCGGCGGGGCGGCGGAGGCGGAAGATCTCCTCCTGGGTGAGGGACTTGCGGATGAGGTAAGTCTCGCGGGGCGTGTACCCGACGCCCAGCTTTTCCAGGGGCGTCTCCTTCAAGACGTGGAAGGAGGCGAGGTCCACTCCGGCAAGCTCTCGCTCAACAATGCCCCGGGCCCAAGGTGGAAGCTCCTCCGGCATGACGTCACTGATGCGGCTTCGGCCACCGCCATGCAAGAGGCTCCTGGTACAGGTCTCGAAGGTCCACCCGGTGTTCAGGTCGGCCGTTCCTTCGAGCGCTTGAGGGCGTCGATGGAGCGGGCGAAGGCGCGGGTGCGCAGCTCCTCGGCGCGGCGCTCCTTCAGGATGGCGGCTACCATATCGACGACGGAGGGCGCATCCAGGGGCTTCGTCAGGAAGTTCTCGATGTGCTCCTCGTTCACGGCCCGGATGGCGAGCTCCAGGTCGGGGAAGGCGGTCATGAGGATGCGGGGCACGTTCGCGACGACACCGCGGGCCTCGGCGAGGAACTCGAGCCCGTTCATGGCCGGCATCTTGTAGTCGGTCATGATGAGGTCGATGGTCTCGCTGCGGAGAATCTTGAGGGCGGAGGGTCCCCATTCCGCCGTGCGCACCTGAACGTCCGGCAGGCTTGCTTCCAGGAGCTCCTTCACTGAGTCCCGGATGTCCTCCTCGTCATCGACGACAAGGATCACTTGAGGACGCAGGGCAAGGGTCTCCTCGGGGCCCCGGACGGGTGCTGGGTCGGGTACGTCGACTCCTCCTAAGGGAGAAATGGTGGCCTCTACCTTATATACCTCCACCGTTAAGGCCACCCTCCGCTAGGCATTTCCCGCCGCAGGTAACGGGCTGCCCTTGACGGGTTTCGGCTGCGCGCTACCCAGGAGAGGGATAGACTCTCCAGGAAAGGTAGATGCCGCGGTCAGCGAATGGGCGGCGGAGGCCGACCATGCGCGCAGCCCTCAGCATCCTCGCTCTCCTCCTGCTCGCGCTCACCACCGTGGGCGCCACCGACCTTCCCGTCCACTTCCAGCACGACGGGGGCCAGGAGGGCGACGCCTCCGATGCCTGCACGAAGCTCAACCGCTTCCTGGAGCAGGGCCAGCGCACCCAGGGCATGCTCATGCCGGCCCTCGACACCGCGGACCACTACGGCGTCTACGTCCACACGCCTGGGGTCACCACGCTCGTGGGCGAAGCCGGTCTCCTGATGGAGGCCGCCGAGACGGCCCCCCGCGCGCCCCACTCCGTCGTCTTCCGCGTCTACGACCCCACCTGCAGCCACCTCCTCGGCGAGGCGCCCCCCGTGAGCTTCGGGTACGAGTCCGTCACCTTCTTCGCGCAGGAGCGCGGCCTCTACGTCGTCCAGGCGGCCCTCCGCGAAGGGAGCGCCGACGGCACCGCCGGCCCCGCCGCCCTCGGCAACCCCCTCCAGCCCGGCACCAACGAGTGCCACTTCGCCTGCGACCAGCTCGGCCCCGGCCTTGCGGGCTACCGCCTCCAGCTCATCTAATGCGCTGAGGCAGGTTCATCCGACCCCTGGGGTTTCCCCCTCCCATGGCGCCACCCCTCGATGCGATCTTCGCCCTCGCCTCAGGGGTCCTCCTGGCCCTCCTCGGCGGTGCACTGCTCCTCGTGCAACCCCGGAAGGCGCCCCAGGTCTTCTTCGGCCTCTTCGCCGTCCTGTGGGGCGCGCAGGTGGTCGCGGCCAACGTGGGCCGCGTCGCGGGGGATGCGCCGCTCCATGCCGCCGCGCTCCTCGTCTCCTACGCCCTCCACCTCCCGGCCTTCCTGTTTCTCACGTATTTCGCGGCGCGCATCCGGCCCGGCCGCGCGGGGGACGTGCTCACCCTGCTCTTCGGGGGCGTGGCCGTGGTCGCCTCCCTGGTTCTCGTCGTTCAGCCCGGCCTCGTCGTGGAGCGGGCCACGCAGCTCCCGAACGGGCGCCTCGCCACCGCCCTCGGGGAAGCGGCGAACCCCCTCTTTCGCATCCCCTTCTTTGCGGCCTTCTACGTGGCCCTCGCCATCCTCTATCTCGAGTACCGCGCGGTTGCCCCGGGGTCGAGCCGCCACCGCGTCCGCGGCCTCCTCCTCGCCCTCGCGCTCTTCACGGCCTACCAGACCGCGGGGGGCGTGCTCGCGGGCTTCGCCCCCGCCGGGGAGCCGGCGGGCTCCCTGCTGGGCGCGCCCCTGCGCGGGGCCTTCTTCCTCGCCGGCGCCCTCTTCCTCGTGGGTCTCGTGGCGCACCTCCTGCTCCGCCCGCCGCCCCCCGAGGAGCGCGACCCCGCGCTGGCGGCCGCCTTCCTCGTGCCCGCCGCGGTGGCCCTCCTGGAGCCCCTCCTGTTCCCGGCCCTCACCCAGCCCACGGTGGGCCTGTGGCGCATCGCGACGGTGACCGCCCTTGCGTACGCCCTCGCGCGCCACCAGCTCTTTGACCTGGACGTGCGCCTCAAGCGCATCGCGGGCCCCACGGTGGCCACCCTCGCCGTGGCCGTGGGCGCCGTCGTGAGCCTCACCCTCGGCATCACGGGCGCGAACGCCGCCTCTGCCGCCCTCCCTCTCGTGGGCGCCGTCGCGGTGGCGGGCTTCGCCTACGCAGGCCGCGACCGCCTCGGGGGCCTCCTGTTCCCTGCGGCCCGCAACGAGCCCGACTACCTGTACCAGCGCAAGCTCGAGGTGTACCGCGCCGAACTGGAGAAGGTGCTCGCGGAGACGGGAAAGGAGGATGCGCCCTCCCTCGAGACGCTCCGCCGCAAGCTCGACCTCACCGACCGCGAGCACCAAGTCATGCTGTTCCTCCTCCGCAACGCGCCGGCTCCCGCCGTCCCGGCCCCCGCGGGCCTCGGGCCGGGCGCGCGGGTGCTCTCGCGTTACCGCATCGACCGCCTCCTTGGGGAGGGCGGCCACGGCCGCGCCTTCCTCGCCTACGATGAGGCCGGCAACGAGGAGGTGGTGGTGAAGGCCGTGAGCATGAACGCCTTCGGCGGCCGCGCCGCCTCCCTCCTGCTGCGTGAGGCGCGTCTCCTCCAGGGGCTGCGGCACCCCAACGTGATCGCCATCCGCGACGTGGGGGAGCTCGCCACCGATGTCGTCATCGTGATGGAGTTCGCGCGGGGCGGCAGCCTCGCCAACCGCCTCGCCCGCGGCGGGCCCCTGGGACAGCAGGCGGCAGCGGAGGCCCTCGACGGCATCCTCGCGGGTCTTGAGGCGGCCCACGCGAAGGGCATCGTCCACCGCGACGTGAAACCCGAGAACCTGCTTCTCGGGGGCGACGGCACCGTGAAGCTTGCTGACTTCGGCATCGCCCGCGAGAACGGTCAGGGAACGGCCCTGCCCGGCACAGCGCTCGCGGTGACGGCGGGCGCCGCCGCCGGCACCCTGCTGTACATGGCGCCGGAGCAGGTGCGCGGCCTGCCCGCCGACGAGCGCTCCGACCTCTACGCCGCCGCCGTCGTGTACCACCAGCTTCTCACCGGCCGCTTCTACCTCCGCATCGCCGGCAAGGACGACTTCCAGGTCCGTGAGGCCATCCTCCGCACCGAGCCCCGCCTCGACGGGAAGGACCTCCCGGCGGGGGCCGAGGCCTTCCTCCGCAAGGCCCTCGCGAAGGACCCTGCAGCGCGCTTCCAGACGGCGGCCGAGATGCGCGAGGCGCTCCGCGGGGCCCTCCCCGTCCCCTCCGTGAGCGCTTGACAAAGGCTATCTGTGGCCCTCCCCATCCAGGACCCATGGACAAGGCCCCCGTGGATTCCGTGGCAGCGGGCGAGCCCGGCGAAGGCGAGGGCACCGGCTACGATGCCCTCGCGGGCTACCTGAAGGCCCTCGGAAACCCCAAGCGGCTCCACCTCCTCCAGTTCCTCGTGAAGCCCCACTACATCGAGGAGATCGCCACCGAGCTCAAGATGGCCCGGCAGACGGCGCAGGAGCACGTGCAGCAGCTTCTCGACATCGGCGTCATCCAGCGCGTGCGCGGCCGCCGCGACTCCGGCCCCGTCACGGAGTACGTGGTGGTGCCCCAGCGCCTCTTCGCCATCCACGAGGAGTTCGGCCGCCTCGGCGTCCTCGAACCCGACCTCGAGGAGCTGGAGGCCCTCCGCGCGCCCACGAGCCCCCTCACCGAGGGCGTGGCCGCCCCCAAGGAGAACGACCTCCCGCGCCTCACCATCGTGCACGGCCGCCGCATCGGCCACACCACGCCCCTCCTCGGGAACGGGCCGTGGCTTGTGGGCCGCGACCCGAACGCGGCCGTGAGCATCGACTACGACCCCTTCGCGAGCACGCGCCACGCCGAGATCCGCCGTGTCCCCGGCGGCTTCGAGGTGGCCGACCTCTACAGCAGCAACGGCACCTTCGCCGACTGGAAGCGCCTCCCCCGCGGCGGCGCCCAGAAGCTCGAGAACGGGACGGTCATCCGCGCCGGGAAGACCCTCATCGTGTTCCGGCGGCCGGGCTGAGGCCGGAATCAAACCGATACCCTCAAGTGGGCCCGCCCCCCGTTGAAACCACCATGGGCAGCCTGCCCCTCGTTGCGGGCGAGCGGCTCGTCCGCTCCCTCCGGCCCACTCCCCTGGCCTTTGCGCACCTGTACGCGCTCCCCCTGGCCACCGCAGCCTGGGGCCTCGCCCTCGTGGGGCTCTTCACCGACCCCGGCTTCCTCGCCTTCGCGCGGGGCGACTTCGGCGCCTGGTACAAGAACGAGACGCCCATCGCCTACGTCGTGTGGGCCCTCGGCCTCGTCGGCATCGCCTTCGGTTCCCACTGGCTGAGCCGCGGCCTCCGCTGGCCCCTCCTCACGCTCTCCTTCACGCTCCTGTGGGGCCTTGCCGCCGGGTTCCTGTTCACGACGGCCACCGTGCTCGCCCTTGCGTGGGGCACCTTCGCCTTCGGCACCCTGGGACTTCTCGTGGTGGAAGCGCACCGCCGCACCCACCGCTACCACGTCACCGACCGCCGCCTCGTGCTGGAGGGCGGCCTCTGGAAGCGCCGCGACGCGCAGCACCCCCTCAGCGCGGTGCGCGGCCTCGAAGCCCACCAGACGCTCCCCGGGCGCCTCTTCCGCTTCGGCACCCTCGTGCCCCGCGTGGACGGCGT
>DATMKA010000380.1:0-6157 GCA_035553595.1 Thermoplasmatota archaeon
GTTCTGCAGCAGCTGCGGCACAAGGATCTGACAAAAAAAACGCCGTGGGGTGGGTGGCCCGACGGAACCACGGGCCACCCGGACTCACGGGGGCTCCCTCGGGGGCGAGGGAGAGACTCTTCTCGTTTGCTCAGGTTAAGCGGAAAGGGGGCGCTCAGTAGAGCGTGATCGTCTCGGCGGCGATGTCCTCGCGGCAGGCGTCCCGGCCGCCCACCGTGAAGACGCGGTTGGACGTCTGGAACATGAACGCCTGGAGGAAGCGGTCCTGGGGGTGGACGCGGCGGACGGCGCTCACGATCTCCCCCATGAGGTCGACGCGGGCACCGCTCACGGTGCTGAGGCCCGTGATGCGGACGCGGACGGGCCCCTCGTGGGCGAGGCGGTCCTGGATGTGGTCGATCGCAAAGCCAAGCTCCTGACCTTCGGCGCGGAACGTCTTTCCGGTCATGGGCGCCCAATTCTGCGCGGAATGCAAGTCACTTTCGTCTACCGAGGGGACTTGAAGGTTGGCTGCCCGGGGAGCCCCTTTTCCCTCGGGGCGCAGGCGCACCCCGCGAGAGTATAAATCCCCCTTCCCGACCACCTGGAAGCCGTGACCCAGGCGAGCGTGGACACAGGCAGGGACCTCCAGCCCTACGCCAAGGTCATGGTGTACGGCGGCTTCGCCGTCCTCGCGAGCGCCGCCGCCCTCATCGGCGCCTCCGACGGCGCCGGGGTGCAACTCTTCACCCCCTGGCGCGCCCTCCTGATCTCCGCGCTTTTCCCCATCCTGTACCTCATCTTCGCGGTGAGCTTCACCATCGCGGGCTACAGCATCCTGTACGGGCGCCACCCCCACCCCGGCCCCGTGGCCGCCGCCTGGAGCGCCGCCGCCATGGGCCTCTCCTTCCTCGCGGGGCTCGTGGGCCTCCTCTTCGTCCTCTTCAGCTTCATCGCCTGGTGGTACGGCCGCGCAGGCGGCTTCGAACGCGGCTGGCACGCCATCCGCGCCCACCCCTACGGGTACCCCATCATGGGCACCGTGCTCCTTGCCTCCGCGCTCGTGGCCGGCCTCGCCGCCGCCCTTGTGAACGAGTTCACCACGGCGGCCTTCGCCTCCGTCGGGTGCGCGCCCCTCCTCCCCGCCATCATCATGGGCCTCTTCGGCGCCCTTGCCAAGTGCGACACCTGCGGCGGGCGCCACCAGGAGGGCGGCGCCTGTCCCTGGTCCGAGGACGCTTGGCCTCCGAAGCCGAAGCGTTGAGGTTACTCGCCGAGCACGGCGATGAAGGCCGCGACCACGAGCAGAAACGCCGGAACCAGGTAGAGGTCGTAAGGCCCCTCATGGAAAGCGACGAAGGCGGGACCTGCGACGCCGACGGCGCCAAAAGCAAACCCTGCGGCTCCCCGCGGGGCTTTCTCGTGGCGGAGCAGGAGCACTCCCACGAACCCCATGAGGTAGAGAAGGAACAGCGTCCCGTAGGGGCCGCTTCGCCCATTGTAGGAGCTCGAAAGGTCATCCATCAGGTTCAGGAGGAGGACGGTGCCTGCCGCGAACAGCAGTCCGAGGCTTGAGCCGACGGCCCCCACCAGGATCGCGGATCGGTGGTTCATGTGGAGGGTTCGTGGGCGGGCGCTGAAAAAGGTAACGGAATCGGGGCCGCCCGAAGCCCACCCCCGGCAAGCTCGGGCTTGCCGCCCTACCCGTCCCGGAACTTCTTGAGCATCGCAATCTCGCGCGCGTAGTTCTCGTCGCCGCCGGGCGTTTCCAGGTAGCCGGGGAGGTCGCGGAAGCGGGGGTCGCGCGCGAGGCGCTCGAAGGTGGGGAGCCCGATGAGGCCGCTGCCGAGAACCTCGTGGCGGTCCTTGTTGCTGCCGAGGGGCTGCTTGGAGTCGTTGAGGTGGAAGGCCTTCAGGTTCTGGAGGCCAATCACTTCGTCGAAGCGGCGGAAGGTCTCCTCGTACCCCTCCTCGGTGTGGATGGGGTAGCCCGCGACGAAGGTGTGGCACGTGTCGAAGCAGATGCCGACCCGGGGGTTCGCGGCGATGCCGTCGAGCATGGCGCGCAGCTCCTCGAAGGTGCGGCCCACGCAGGCGCCCTGGCCCGCGTTCGTTTCGAGCAGGATCCCCGCCGTGAGCCCCTTCGTGCGGTCGAGGGCCTGGACGACGCCCTGGGCGACGCGCTCGCACCCGTACTCGGAGCCGCAGTCCTTGGGGCTTCCCGGGTGGAACACGACCCACGGGATGCCGAGCATGTGGGCGCGCTCCACTTCCACCACGAGGCCGTCGATGCTCTTGTTCCAGAGCGCATCGTCCTGGCTTGCGAGGTTCAGCAGGTAGCTTGCGTGGATGAGCCCGTGCTGCAGCTCGTGGGTCTTCGTGCCCTGGCGGAAAGTCTGCACCGCCGTCTCGCCGAGGGGCTTGGCGGCCCACTGCATCTGGTTCTTGCTGAAGAGCTGGATGACCTCGCACCCGAGCTCGCGACCGCGCATCGGCGCCATCTCGACGCCGCCCTGGGTCGACACGTGGCACCCGAAGAGCATGCGTGCCGCATGCCCGAGCCCCCCTAAAAGGCTACGGCGGGCGCGCTCGCAATCAGTGGGGCACGCCCGCGCCCGGAGGACCACCCACGGCAGCGAACACCACGTCGAAGGGAGCCTCGTTGCCCGTGGGGGACGGCCGCGGCGCCGGGAAGTGCTGCCCGAGCACCTGGAGGTTGTTCATCTTCGCCACGTCGAACCGACGCCACCGGGGGAGGCTTCCCGAGTGGCTCCCGCCATCCACCTGGTAGGCGAGGAGCTGCAGCTTCCCGCCCGACTTGCCGAGCACGTGCGGCTCCACGATCCGTTGAAGCCCGTCGTAGGTGAAACGGACGTACTGCAAGTGGGCGATAGCGGCGTTCAGTTCCAGATCCATGGCTGTCCCTGACCCCTCCTTGCGGAGCGAGGGTCACAACGGTTCTGGCAGCTTCACCGATAGGGCCCGATCAGGCCTTGCCCGCCGCCTTGCGTTCCTCAAGCTTCTTGCGCGTGAGGGGCACGAGGCCGCCGATCTCGAGCAGCTCGATGGCCTTGTCCGTGAGGGCCTCGGCCTGGAGCGTCTTGCCCGTGGTCTTGTTCGTGACCTTGCCGGTGGTGAGGTTCACGTCGAGCTCGTCGCCCTCCTTCACGGCGTCGTGGATGCCCTCGCACACGAGGATGGGGAGGCCGACGTTGAAGGCGTTGCGGAAGAAGATGCGCGCGTAGGACTCGGCAATGACCACGGAGACGCCCGCGCCCTTGATGGCGAGGGGGGCGTGCTCACGGGAGGAGCCGCAGCCGAAGTTGCGGCCGGCCACGATGATGTCGCCGGGCTTCACGAGCTTCGGGAAGTCGGCCCGCGCGCCCTCGAGGACGTACTTGCCGAGGGTGGGCGCGTCGATGAACGCGAGATACTTGCCCGGGGTGATCTGGTCGGTGTCGATGTTGTCCCCGAACACCCAGGTCTTGCCCGTGAAGTGGGTCTGCATGGCCCAGCCATCGGGGAAGGGGGCTAAAAGGGTTGCGCGACCCGGCCCCGCTCACTCCATCTGGAACCAGGTCACGGTGCCGTCGTCCTGGAGGCAGCCCCAGACCTCCGCCGTCGCGGTGGCCGACTGGGTCCGGAGGCCCGTCGTGGACCAGACGCTCCCGGCCTTCACCTCGAAGTAGAAGGTGAGGCAGTCCCCGATGTAGGGCTCCACCTCGGCCGTGAAGGCGAAGCTACAGGCGGCCTCGGTGCCGCTGACCGTGGTCGCGCAGAGGTCCTCGCGGCTGCCGAAACCGGTGAGCCACACCGCGCCCGAGAGGTCGAGGCGGTCGGGCTCGGGGACGGTGCCACCGCCCCGCGTGCCGGTGAGGTTGCCGGCCATCTCGACCTGGCAGAGGTACATCTGCAGGTCGCAGGAGACCGCAATCTGGACGTCGAGGGTGACTTCGCAGGCCTTTGTGGCCGCGAAGGGGGACGGCAGGCTGTAGGAGCGTTCGCAGTTCGCCTCCGCCGCCAAGTCGTAGGCGCCGTTATGGGTGGGGCTGCCCGCGCTCAAGGGTAGGGCGATCGATAGCGCGACAAGAAGGATGGGAACAGCTCTCAAGGGTCAGCCTCTCCGCCCCGAAGGCGGTAGGTGCCCTCAAGAGCTTTTGCCCCGGAGGGGTCCCGGTATGCTCACACTTTGTTGCGCGTCTTCCCGGAGGAGGCCTGCCCCGGCGGGTCCTCCTGGGTGTAGCTGAGGTCGGCGACCTCGACGGCCTCATCCACCGCCGCAGTCTGCTTCGGGGACTCGTTGCCGACGGTCTTTTCCTGGCTTTCCACCTGTTCGCCACGGTCTTCGCGAGGCATGCCACCCGCTCGTTCACGCGGGGCTTCACCGTTCCCGCCCGGACCTCGATAGCAGCCGGGGGCGCTGGCCTTCAGGAGTGCTGTTCACCGGGCCGCTTCCGGGGGGCGTCCGCGCCTTCCCGGGGCGACGTATCGGGCTCGCTGAAGCCCTCCGCGGGCGTCCGGCCGCCAAGCCCCTTCCGGGCGGCCTGGATCTTGTCGGGACCAGGCTTGGGCGCGTTCTCGGGACTGGGTCCGGGCATGGTTACTCCTGCTCCCCACCCTGCGGAAGGTCGTCACGCGCGGCGGAGGGGATGGGCCGCTTCTGGGGTCCGCCCGGGAGCGGGCCGTGGTGCTCGACGCCGCCGCTGCGGGTCAGCTCGGCGCCTGTCATGGAGGGATCGTTGCTTGCCTTCGATTGCTTACGCTCGTCGGAAGTCATCGAGGAAAAGTCCAGGCCGGGGCTGGAAAAGGGTTGCCGCCCCCCGATCGATGGAGGGTGGCGGCGCTACCCGAAACGGAGGTAGTCGTAGTCCATCCGGTAATCCAGGTTGCGTCCCGCAAGCGCCGACACCACGAGATGCGTCGCACCAACGGGGGGCGCGCACTGCAGCGGGTAATCGGTCGAGCGGCACGTCGTGCGGCGCACGCCCGTGGCGTCCGTGAACCAGACGTCGAGGACGTAGGGGTTGTCGCTCGCCACGCGGAGGGTGACGGTTTCGCGGCCCACGGCGACACCGGCGAGGCGGATCCGCGCATGGTCCACGTTTTGCAGGGGCGAGAGCGTGGTGAGGCTCCCCGCCACGGCCCCGGCGTCGCCGCCTGCCACGGGAGCGGCAACACGCCCGGAGGCATTCTGTGAGGCTCGCGTCCCGTTGCCGAGGTCGAGGTAATCGACGTAGAGGTTGAGGTAGCTCGACCCCGAGAGCACGTCGTAGGCGATCCGCAAGGGGGCGGAGCCGCCGTCCACCACGCGAGCAACGGTGAGGCGCACCTCGTGGACGCACTCGCAGGGGCTCATGGTGACGTCCCCGGAGGCGATCAGCGCGTTCCCCGTGTACACGAGGAGGCGGAACGTGAAGGAGCCCGCGGCGCCCCCCATGCCGAGGCCCGCCCACACGAAGCCGGAGTTCGCGCCGATGGGGATGGACCCGTAGTGGAGGTTGCAGCCGTCCCCGGGAAGGAAGGCGGCGGCCCCGTTGGACCAGTGGGCGCCCGTCACGACCTGGGTGTGCTCGCGGTCGCCGTCGGGATCGCACGCGCCGTCCCCGATCGTGAAGCACTCGCCCTCGAGGCGGAGCCCCGTGAGGCCACAGGCGCGACCCGCGTGGGCCTCCACGGGTGCGGGGAGGAACACGGCGGAGGGGAGGACGAGGAGGAGCGCCACCAGGAGGCAGGAGGCCGCGCGGGAGCTCAAGGGAGCACCCCCGAGGCAAAGAGCTGACCGAAGAAGGGGATCGTGCCCGTGTGATCCACGACGGTCTCCCCGTCGCGCTCCACGCGGAGGGTGACGATGAGGGGCGTGTCGGCGCCGCCGCCCTGGGCCCAGTGGTCGGCATCCTCGGCGGCCACCGGCACGGTAACCGGGGGAAGCCCCTGCCCAGGATCGAGGTCCGTGCCGCGCTCCCGGAGGCGCTCATCGTAGCGGTAGGAGACGCTCGTCGTCACCGCGACCTCGCCCACGTTCGGGCTGACCTCGCCCAGCTCCCCCGGTTCCCGCGCGGGAACGTCAGGCACCGGTTGGGGGTTGCGGCCCGGCACGTCGGGCACGGGCATGGGCGCGGTGGCCGGCACATCGGGCACGGCTCGGCCACTGGTGGGGGGCACGTCCGGGGTCGGGGTC
>DATMKA010000381.1:0-21892 GCA_035553595.1 Thermoplasmatota archaeon
GCGCGGTCGGGGCCCTCCCCACGACCCCCACCACGGGCGTCACCGTGAAGGTGGCCGGTGCCCCCGGCGCCGCCGCGACCGAGTTCAAGGTCCTGAAGATCCTTGAGATCAAGGCCGACGGCCTCCCCAAGGGCGGCGTCCAGCAGGCCGTGATCGCCTTCCAGCTCACCCTCATCGAGCTCGAGACCATGGGCCTCGCCCCCGAGGACGTGTCCCTCCTGCACAAGGTGGGCGACAAGTGGGAAGAGCTCCCCACCACCTTCAAGGGCGTGAGCGACGGCGTCTACTCCTTCGAGGGTGTCACGGACAGCTTCAGCTACTTCGCCATCGCGGGCAAGGCTCCCCCGGCCGTCACGGTCGAGGAGAAGGCCGGCAGCCTCGTGTACTGGGGCCTTGGGGTCGCCCTCGTCGCCGCCGTCATCATCGGCGCGGCCGTGGTCCTGAAGCGCCAGGGCAAGCTCTAAGCATCGACACAAAACGCGGGCTTTAAGCCCGCGCCCTTCCTCTTTTTTCCTAATGCTTCCCTTTACCCTGGGGGATCTCCTCCTCGCGCTTGTCGCGGGGCCCCTCCTCCTCGTTCTCCCGGGGTACCTCATCCTGCTGCCCCTTACCCCCGGCTGGGGCCACCTCCCCCGTGCCGCCGTGGGCGCCGCCGTCACTGTGAGCGCCTTGGCTTTGGGCGCTTGGGGGCTCAGCGCCTTGGGAGTCCCCTACGTGTCCTCCACGGTTTGGGGCCTCTGGGCTGCGATGGTGGCCCTCGGGATCCTCCTCGCGGGGCTCACGCGTCGAACCTGGCTCCCGCTCGCGCCCCTCCAGGTCACCCGGGAGCACCTCCTGCTCGGGGCCATCGTCCTGCTCTCCTGGGGGCTTCTCTACATGCCGCGGTGGGACTACGCGCTTCCCCTGCACGTGGACGAGTGGTGGCCCCTCGCGGCGGGCACCGCCATGGAACGCCAGGGGACGGTGGACATTGTGGACCCCCGGTTAGGTCTGTGGACCTTCGCCCAGAACCCCGAGGTCGGGTTCCACCTGTTCGTGACGAACCTTCGCTATCTCACGGGCGCCGACTGGCTCGCGCTCTTCAACGTGGGGCCGCTCCTCCTCAGCGCCTTCACCCTCGTGGCCGTGTGGGCGTGTGGGCGGCGTGAAGGGTACGGTCTTGAAGCGGCCCTCGTGGTGGCGTTTCTCCCGACGAGTGTCCGCGTGCTCGGGCCCCAGTTCTTCGTGCCCCTCGCGCTCGGGCTGTTCTTTATTCCGGCTGCCTTCCTCCTGTTCACGAGCACACGTCCCCTCCGAACGCTCCCCGTCCTGCTCCTCCTGCTCGTGTTCGTGTTCTTCGCGCACCCCCAGAGCGCGGCGGCGGCAAGCATCCTCATCGGCACCTACGCCCTCCTCACGGTCCGCGTGAGCCTCCTGCGGAGCCTCGCCCTCGTTGCCCTTGCCGCGGTGCCCGTGGTCATGGGTTTCACCCTCCTGACGCGCCACACGGACCCCGAACGCCTCCTCGAGGCAAGCAGCCGCCTCCCCGTCCCCGAGTTCCTCGGCCTCTTCGGCATTCCCATGGCAGTCCTCTTCCTCCTGGGGGTCTACCTCACCTTCCTCCAGCCCTCGCCCGAGCGCCTCGCGTGGGTCACCACCAGCTTCGCGCACCTTGCCATCATCGCGCTCTTCGTCGTGGTGGAGGTGGGTCAGTCCAACCTCTTCGACCGCGCCTGGATGCATGGGATGCTCACCATGAGCCTCAGCGCGGCCTACGCTCTCTACCGGGGGAGAGTGTACCTCTCGGAGCGCCTTGCACGCCCCCTGGTGCGCCGCGCGGCCATCGCGCTCGCCATCGGGCTCCTTGCCCTCTCCACCGCCACCGCCCAAGCCGACCGCGAAACAGAGTACTACCACGTGATCACGGAGGAGGAGCACGCGGACTTCATCTGGATCCGGGAGAACGTTCCCTCCAATGGATCCCGTGTCCTTCTCGACCCCTGGAAGGGGACGGCCTTCAGTGCCATCACGGGGCATCACGTGTACGCCGCGTACCCCTTCACGACAGGCGAGCCTCAGTTCAATCGAAGCGACCTGAGGGGATTCAACAATGTCATCAGGGCCCAGCGGGTGCTCGCGGCAGGCGCCGTGGATCAAGCCTGGCTTGACCGCTTCGGCGTGACGCTCATCTACACCGATGATGCCATTGAGAACCCGAACTTCACGGAGATCCAGCCGCGGATCTGGGCAAGAAAAGGTTAGAAAAAGAAGGGGGGCGCGACCGTCAGAGGACGGCGGCGACCTTGGTGATGACGATCATCGCGAAGATGAGCATCATCGGGGCGATGGCGATGTTGAGGTTGGTGGCGAACACGCGAGCCGCGCGCGCCTTCCAGGTGCCCTGCACGCGCTCCTCGGCGGCGTAGGCCACGAGGAGTTCCTTCACGATGAGGAAGAGGATCAGGATGACGGTAGCAAGGGCGCCGAGGGCAACCGCCTGCTGGACCGTGACCGCCGTCACCACAGCTGTGGTCGTGGTGGTCGTTGTAGTGGTCGTTGTCGTCATCATGGTGCGAGCACCTCAAGGGCGTGGAGTATCTTAGGGGTCATAAGCATTGTGGAGCTCACCTTTACCGCTTGCGAGTGTTCATCATGGCCACTCCGCCCACGGCCAGGAGGCCGAGGCCCATGAGGGCGACGGTGGGGAGCTCGGGGAGGGGGACGGTGGCGGTCGAGGCCTGGCTCGAGGTGAGGAGGCTCGGGGTGACAAAGACGCTGTTGTCCTGGTTCGTTGCGAGGCTGATGGCGGGGTAGCTGCCTGCGGGGATAGTCCCGGTAATGCCGGTAAGCTTCCCCTTCACATAGCCGACCTCGGTGAGCGTGCCGTTCACGATCCCGGCAAGGGTGCCGGTGGTGCTGCGGGGCGCCTTGTCCACTGTCCGATAGGCGTCCTTCAGCTTCGTGAAGATGCCGGCTGCGTTCACATGGCCGTAGGTGATGGTAACGTGGCCGTCGGTGGACTCGAAGAAAATCTCGTATTCGAGCTCGGCGTTCTGAAGGGGCGCGCTCGCAAGGAGGGCGGTCCGGGTCGCCCAGATGCGGGGGACGTTCGCGGAGAGTCCGATGGTGTCGCCGCTCGGGTCGGATTCCTTCAACTCGAACGTGCCGGCGGGGGTCACGTTGGGCTCGCCGGAGAGGACGTAGCTCCGGGTTGTCGCGGCCTGAGCCAGCGGGGCGGCCACAAGGAGGGCCGTGGTGAGAGCGAGGACGATCGGGATGCGCAAAGTCAGCCACCTCAATTGGGGGCTCCGAGTCGTTCTGAATAAATCAAAGGCGGGGTAGCCCCGATATAGAGTTCAGTTCCATATCGTCGTTGTTCATATCCAGTTTCATGAAAATTCTTTTATGGTCGGAGGGGGTCGAGGGGCCCGGGGTTCCGACCCCGCCCTGGTGAGACCCTATGAGGCTGTTCCTGATCACGTTCCTCGTGGCGACATCCACGATCCTTCCCCTTGCGCTCGCCCACGGCCCCGCGCACGAGGAGACTCTTAGCGTCCCCCTTGTGCACAAGGAGGGCGATGCCGCCATCTACGTCGTCGTGTGCCGCGGCCTCACCCCCGAGCTGAGCGCCTGCTTCGTCGGCTCCGGCCTCTGGCAGGAGAGCAACGGCTACCACGGGGCCCAGACCCGCGGCGGCGTTTTCACCGACGAGGACGGCAAGCCCGTCGCCTACCGTGCCGACTCCCGCCTCCTCTCCTGAGCGGCAAAATCACACGGTTTAAGGCCCCCCGTGGGCCTCTCTTTTTCACGGTTTTGATATGTTCCGTCGCCAGGGTGCCGTCGTGGAGCAGCCGCCCTCGGCCCGTCCGGAGCGACGGCTCCGCCCCGGGCCCCTAGCCCTGGGCGGTTTCCTCGCCCTATGCGGGGGGCTCCTCTACCTCGCCCCCGCGCGGTGGCTTTGGAACGCGTGGATGAGCGACCCCTACTATAGTCACGGCCTCCTCGTCGCCCTCCTCGCGGCGGGCCTTGCGGCCTGGCGCCTCCGGAAGACCCAGGCCCCGGTGGCCGAGCCTCCGGCCTGGGGCCTCCTCGGGGTCCCCGCGGCGCTCGGAGTCTACCTCTGGGGCTTCCTCGAGCACTCGACCTACCTCATGGTCTGGAGCGCCTTCTTCCTCCTTGCAGCTCTTGCCCTTGCGACGGGCGGCCCGACCCGCGTGCGGACAGTCGCCGGCCCCCTCCTGCTCGGTGCCCTCATTCTCCCCACACCTTGGACCCTTGACTTCGGGCTCCTCCTCCAGGACGGCGCCACGAACGTGAGCGCCTCCCTCCTCGCCCTCACCGGCGTCCCCCTCGTCGTGGACCTCTACACCTTCCACATCAACGACCTCGCCTTCGAGGTCACCCCCGCCTGCTCGGGGTTCCAGAGCGCCGTGAGCCTCCTCGCCATCGCGGCCGTCATCGCCACCGTCTTCCCCCTCACGCCCAGGCGGCGCGCCCTCGTCCTCGGCCTCGCCGTCCCCCTCGCCCTCCTCCTCAACATCGGCCGCATCCTCGCCGTCGTCGCCATCGGCCTCCAGTGGGGCGCGGAAGCCGCCGAAGGCTTCTTCCACGAATGGTCCAGCGGCCTCCTCTTCCTCGTGGAGACCCTCGCGCTCCTCGCCCTCGCCGGCTCCCTCCGCAAGCCCCGCACCGGAGGTGCCCCAAGTGAATAACAAGCACACCTGGCGCGTCATCGCGGGCCTCGTCGCCCTCCTCGTCGTCGTCGCCCTCCTCCTCAGCCCACCCAGCATGATTTTTGCAAAGGCCGTCAGCGTGGTCGACACCGAACTGCGGCAATCAAGCGGCAACGAAGTCCGCGTCGTCACGAAGTTTGACCTGGGGGACGTGCGGCAACTCAACCGGCTCCCAAAGACCCTCGGGAACTGGACGATGAGCCACCAGTACGCCTGGGACAACATCGCCACTCGCCTCGACACGGACGTGCTGCTAAGCCGCGACTACGTCCGCCCCGGCCTCCTGCAGCCTGTGAACCTCCTTATCGTTCAGTCTGGGAACGTCTCGAGCTTCCACCCGGCGCCTGTGTGCTACCGGATGCAGGGATGGACTGTCCCTGAGGAGGGCAAGCTGGTGGTTGTGCCGATCCCGAACGCGACGTTCGCCCAGGGGTCATGGCTGGGGGGCCAGAATGAGGTTCTGGCTTTCAACGGGGAGATTCGCGCGAAATTATTGCCTGTGACCAAGGCGGCGACGGGGAACACAACGATCAAGAAAGTTGCCCTGTACGTTTACCTCAAAGATGAGGTGGCGCGGGTAACCGAGGACGTAACCTGGGTGCGGGTTGAGGTGGCACTGCCTGCGGATGCTCCTGATGAGGAGGCCCTTCCGCTGCTGGGCGAACTCTTGGGTGAAACGGTCCCCCAGGTGTTCGTGTTCCAGCCCCAAGACGAACCGCCGCTCGTTGCGGTCCTTGGTGAACGCTACGGGGTTGCTGGTTTTGCTTTGGTGGGGGCGCTTCTCGCCGCACCCATAGGGATTCTCGGGTGGGCGAGTTGGGCTGCGCTTACCCGCCGAAAGGCTTGAACAGGCGAGCCTCGCGGGCCAATACGGATCGGTCGAGGCGGTAGTCCGACCCGCCGGAAGGGCAGGACGGATAGGTTAATATTCTTCCCCAGATTGATTTGGCCCTATATTCAGTCAGCCCGCCGCCCATGGATCCCCCAGCCTTCCGGTTGTGGGGATTCTGAGCGATCGAGGTGGAGGGACTCCAGGTGCGCGTCACAATCGTCGGAGCAGGGTTTGTAGGCATCTCGACCGCGATTTCCCTGGCAGAGAACAACCACGCGGTTACGCTCGTGGAAGTCAACCCTGAACGCCTCCAGAAGCTCCGGGCCGGGGTCCCGTTCTTCTTCGAGGAAGGGGTCGCAGAGGCCCTCAAGACCGAACTCGCGCAGGGCAGGTTGGCTGTGGCGGACTCGCTGAAGAATGCGCCCCCGGCAGAGGTGATTTTCCTCTGCGTGGGAACCCCCCCGGCTCCGGATGGGAGCGCTGACCTCCGGCAGCTCCGCGCGGCAGCCCGGGAGGTTGCGATGGCGATGAGCCATTACGGCCACTTCACCACCGTCGCCGTGAAGAGCACCGTCCCGCCGGGAACAACCCGCGGAGCCATCCTCCCCATCCTCGCAGAAACAGGAAAGCTTGGCGAAACCTTCGGGCTCGCCATGACTCCCGAATTCCTCCGGGAGGGCACCGCGCTCGCCGATGCCCGCAACCCCGACCGGGTTGTCATTGGGGCCGCGGACCCTCGGGGAGCCGAAGTGCTCTCCACCCTCCTTCGTGTTGAGGGCAAACCCCTTGTGGTGACCGACCCGGAAACCGCGGAGATGATCAAGTACGTCTCCAACAGCCTTCTCGCCACGAAGGTTGGTTTCGCGAACGAGATCGCCAACCTCTCTTACAAGGTGGGGGTCAACGTCGACGAGGTCATGAAGGCCGTCGGCCTGGACCACCGGCTCGGCCCGCACTTCCTCAAGGCAGGGCCCGGGTTTGGCGGCAGCTGCTTCCCCAAGGACCTCGCCGCCTTGGACACTTTCGCGCGACAGAACGGGATCCACCTCGGGATTGTCAAGGCAGTTCTCGAGGGGAACGAGGCCCAACCGCTCCGCGTCGTCGACATGGCCGCCGAGGTGGCGGGCGGCCTCGCTGGCAAGCGCGTGACCATCCTTGGCGTGGCTTTCAAGGCGGGGACGAGCGACGTGCGGGAAACCCGCGCCCAGCCCATCTATGAGGCACTGGTCGCTGCTGGCGCCCACGTTACCTGCTACGACCCGATTGCGCAGGATGAGTTCTGTCACCTCCTCGGCCGGGAAGTCGCCTTTGCCCCAACAGTGGCCGCCGCGCTCGACGGGGCGGACGTCTGCATCCTCCACACGGATTGGCCTGAGTTCCGGTCGATCCCGGCTGAGGAGTTTGCGCGCCGCATGCGGAGCCCCATCGTCGTGGATTCCCGGCGCTTCCTCGATGGCCGTGTCCTAGCGGCCGCGGGTGTGACCTACCGTGCCCTGGGGAACGGAACCTGGAGGCGGACCCAATGAAGGCGGTCATTCCTGCTGCGGGTCTTGGGACCCGGATGCTGCCCGCAACGAAGACGAGCCCGAAGGAGATGCTCCCGGTCGTCGACAAGCCCGCCATCCAGTATGTCGTCGAGGAGTGCGTGGCGAGCGGAATCAAGGAGATCCTCATCATCACCGGCCGCGGGAAGCGCGCCATCGAGGACTACTTCGACCACACCCTTGAACTCGAACACCTTCTCGAGCGGAAGGGGGACAAGACCCAGCTCGAAGCGATGCGGCGAATCGCCGACATGGCCGAAATCCACTACGTCCGCCAAAAGGAACAGAAGGGGCTCGGCCACGCCATCGCGTGCGCCCGGAACTACATCGGGGACGAGCCCTTCGCCGTTCTCCTCGGCGATGACATTGTCGTTTCCGAAGTGCCGTGCACGAAGCAATTGATGCGCCATTATCACCGTCATGGACGCAGCGTTCTCGGGGTCGAAACGGTTCCACCCGAAAAGGTGGAGTCTTACGGCATCGTCTCTCCTGGCGCACGGCTGGACGAGGACCTCTATATCGTCAAGGACCTCGTCGAGAAACCCAAGCGGGCAGAGGCGCCCTCCAACCTCGGCATCCTAGGCCGCTACATCCTCACCCCGGAGATCTTCGACGCCATCGAGAATACCTCCCCGGGGAAAAACAACGAGATCCAACTCACAGACGCCATCCGATTGCTTCTCAAGACGCAGCAGGTGTACGCGGCGCCCTTCGAAGGCAAGCGGTACGACCTTGGCTCCAAGATCGAGTGGCTGAAGACGAATGTGGAGCTTGCGCTGGCGCACCCCGAGGTGGGGAAGGAGTTCCGAGAGTTCCTTGAAAAATATAACCCCCGGTAGGCTGAGTCCACCCCTGTAGCCACGGCCGTGCCGGGGCGTCCTGTTCCGCAAGTTCTAATAGATGGGGGCCATACGCGGCCCGTCAAGTCCGGGTTCGTTCCCCTGCACAGAGGTTTGTAAGATGCGAATCGCCATCCAGGTCAGCACCCCGAAGCAGGTTCACATTTGGAAGAACGCTATCCGCCTTCTCCAATCCCGCGGCCACGAGGTGCGCCTCTATCAACGAGGCTACCATGAAACGCAGGCGGTCTCGGGGGGCCTTGGGATCCAAGGGGAAATCTTCGGCACGACCCGCGGCGCCGGCATCGTTCGCAACCTGGAACTGCCTTGGATGGCGACAAACCTCTATCGCAAGCTCCGGAAGTTCCGCCCGGACATTGTGACGGGCGTTGGCACCTACGAATCGATTGGCGCCCGGCTTCTTGGTGTCCCTTCCATCGCGTGGAATGACACGGAGCACGCGCCAAGCCACAACTTCCTCATCCGGAAGATGGCGACGAAGGTTCTCGTCCCCCGCTCGTTCCAAGGCGAGCAGTTTGGCGAAAAACAGGTGCGCTTCGACAGCTACCTCGAGCTCGCTTACCTCCACCCGGACGTCTTCACCCCGAACCCCGACGTTCTCCCCCTCATCGGCCTTGAGAAGGGAGACCGCTACGCGGTTGTCCGCTTCAACTCCTGGGATGCCACCCACGACGTTGCCACGACGGGGTTCAGCGACAAGGACCGTGTCGAGCTCGTCCAGCGCCTCGCCAAGCACGGCAAGGTCATCGTCTCGGCGGAAGGCAAGGTCCCGAAGGAGATCGCCCCCTACGTCCTCAAGTCCCAGTTCCACCGGATGCACGACATCCTCGCCTTCGCCTCTCTCTACACAGGCGACTCCGGCACCATGCAGAACGAGGCCGCCATCCTAGGCGTCCCCTCGGTCCGCTATACCGTTCTCCCGCGCGACAAGGACCGCGGAAACAGCATCGACCTCGAGGACCGCTACGGGCTCATCCTGAACCTACGGGACGTCCGCGCCACCATCGAGACGGCGGACCGGTTCTTCGCGGATCCCGCGACCAACGCCCAATGGCGGGAGCGCCAGGCGAAGATGCTCGCCGAAAGCGTCAACCTCACGCCCTTCCAGGCTTGGGTCCTGGAGAACTACCCTCGCAGCATCGAGGAACTCGTGAGTGGGAAACAAACCACGAGGACCATCAAGCCCACTATCGTTACTCCTGCACAGAGGATTATTCAGCAGCGATAAGTCAGGCCTTAGTACTGTCGTGTGGAGGTTCCTCTATGAGTTCCGAGCATGAACTGCCTGAAACCCCCCTTTCGCCTGAGGTCAGGCAGCGTATGCGGTCGCTCCGTCTCCTCGTTATCGCGAACACGTATCCGGACGCAGCGATCACGAAAGCTGGATCAACCTTCATTCGCGAGCAGGTGGAGGAAATTGCGAAGCACGTGGAGTCCGTGACTGTCCTAAGCCCGACCCCCATTGGAATACACCTGAAGCGCGGTTTTAAACAGGAGCCCTACCGTGTCGGCAACGTCCGTGTTGAGTTCTTACCGTATCTCAATTTTCCTCTGTTCTACTTCGTAGGCCGGAGAGCTTGGGTCCGGCTCGCGACCCGCCGAATTCGAAAATTCATCCGCGATGAAAATCTGGAGTTCGACCTCATCCATGCGCACATGTCCTGGCCGAGCGGGGCAATCGGCGTCGAGCTCAAACGTGAATTCGGAGTACCTCTTGTCATCACCGAGCACTTCCACAAGCTCCCCCTCCGCCAGTATGCTCGTGGTGATCGGCTCCTGCGCGAAACCTATGAAGAGGCTGACCTCCTCATCCGAGTAAATCCGTTCGAGATCGAAACAATGCAGAAGTTCGCACCACGGGCAAACATCGACTTCATCTCAAACGGTTTCGACCCGGCAAAGACCTCCGTCGTCTCGAAGGCGGAGGCTCGAGCAAGATTAGGGATAGAAACTCGTGGGCCGCTGCTGTTCACTCTGGGAACCCTCCTGCCGAAGAAGGGGCACATCTACTTATTGGAGGCTGTTAGGAAACTTCGGGACAGTGGTAGGCCGGTCCAATGTTTCGTTGGGGGCGAAGGCTATCTTCAACCAAGTCTCCGGAAATGGGTACTTACTAATCGCCTGTCTCAAGACATCGTCTTTTTAGGCCACATACCAAACCATGAGCTTAACCTGTGGTTCCGCGCCGCGGACCTTTTCGTGTTGCCCAGCATCCATGAGAGTTTCGGAATCGTCCAGCTTGAAGCACTTGCGTGCGGCACCCCCGTAGTGGCAAGTGCCACTGTGGGGAGCAGGACAGTCGTGTCTTCCCCAGATGTTGGGATTCTTACGCCAATCGCTGACAGCACTGCACTTGCCGCAGCTATCGAGGATGGATTGATGCGACGATGGGATGGGGACGTCATTAGAAACTTCGCCTGGCGATTCACATGGGCTGCTGTTGGGTCCGAGTTGCTCAAACGTTACCATGTTCTCCTTACCTCGGGTGACCAAACCGATGCCCCCTCACCCCAAGTCTCGACCGGGCGGAGCGGGGCCTCATGATTCTTACTGTTCTGATCTTGATTGCGGGAGCGGCGGCCCTCGCCGCCATTGCCTTCGCGTTCGTGTTCCGCAATGCGCATCCGGTCGTAAATGTAGAAGTGAGGCCTTGGATTCTCTATGGTCTTACCCTCGCATGCGTCCTGTCAATTGCCGGGTGTCTCTTGCTATTCGGAACCCGCGCGGAATCCTATGTCCGACCTCCGGCATTTTTCCTGGGAATTGCACTTGTCGCGGGAATTTCAGTAGTCCAAGCGATTGTCGCTCCATCTAGACGCTGGCTGCTTATCGCTTGCATTCAAGCCTTCCTCGGAGTCGTTGTATGGTCTGTCACGCAGACTGCGATGTATCCCACGGTCCTCGGGGGAGATCCGTGGGGTCACCAGTGGCTGACTGAGCAGATTGCTATTCATGGGCATGTTCCCCAGCAGTTCGAATCCAGTAGGTCAATTTGGCCGGTTACTGACGCCTTGCCATACCTCACATTGCCGGGGATGCACATCCTCTTGTCAACAGTCATGCTCACGCTGGGGGTGAGTTACAAAACGGCGGCAATAGTTGCCATTGGGATTCCAGCATTGGCGATCGAGATGATTGTGCTCGCGATCCTCGGCAAGATGCTCTTTTCGGAAAGAGTGGGAGCTCTCGCAGCCATCGTGATAGCATTCTCAGATCGTGTCATGTTTTCCACAAGCAACGCGATTATTCCGAACGTTCTGGGCTTCGCGCTCCTGTTGCTCTGTTTCCTAGTCTTACTCCGGAGTACGGCCCGTCGGTCCGTGCCTAACGCGCTCCTGCTTCTTTCCTTATGCCCAGCCATTCTAGTTAGTCATTCCATCAGCTATACACTACTCTGTCTAACAGCAGTCGCAGTCCCTGTTGCGGTGTGGCTCGCTCGCCGCTGGAACACAGCCACGAAAACATTACTTCAATCCACCGTGGTTCTCCTTACTATTGCATGGGTAGCGTACTATGCGTTTGTGGCAACAGGCGACACAAACAAGCTAATTGTTATTGTTAAGGATATTATTGCGTCAGGATTCAGCGAAGGCAGCTATGAGGCCGCCTCAAATGCGTCGCTATCAGAGTCCCTTCGTCTACGCGGCGGAATGGTCATCTACTTAGGGGTGGCCGCGCTTGGAGCGCTCTGGGTTGCGCTCCATATGCGCGAGAGTATTGGAATCTCCTTGGTGGGCATCTTCGCAGCGTGCCTCGCCCTGTCAGTTGCGGCACTCCTCAACCACTCCATGCAGGGACTGTCGTTGCGGTTCTGGCTGCTTGCTGAAATTCTTGGCGGAATATTTGTTGCTACCGTGATCATGCTTTTCGTTAGCCGTGCGGCTCGCCAATGGCAGGCCTCTGTGGCCGTTGGTGCGGGTGTCTGTGTAGTCTTACTCGCTGTGGTAATGTTGTTAGGCGCAAGTAACGATCGCCCGCTGGTGCCGGAAGCTTCACCGCGTTCTGCCCTACACGAGTCTGAATTGGCGGCGGCGCAATTTGCAATTGAAGAACGGAACGTGAGTGCCATCGCATCGGACATCTATTTTGCCTCACGCATTGTTTATCTCGCAAAGAGTTCCCAGAATGTCATTTATCTTGCTGGCCTCGATGATCCCCTGTCGGACCCCGCGATGCTCCTTGTTCGAACAAGCGCCTTAATCGACCGCCAAGTCGTTTTCGGTGGTAGGCACTCACAAGTTGGCGTCACGTTTACCTCTGACCAAGTGATGGCTCTGGCTGAAGACTTAAGTCGGAACCGGGGCCTCATCTATGATGGTGGCGGTGTTCGTATCATGCAGGGGCTCGCTACCGGTTCCGGTGAAGGGCGCTTGCAGGGGACGTAGGGGGTCGAGAGGGTTAGCGCGATACATGGAACCAATTTGGGATCGCGGGCGTGTCCTGGGTGCCGATCCACGTTGGGTGGCAGTCATCGTCGGAAGGGATTCGGTGCGCAGTCGTTATGGTGGTCTAACGACTCACCAATCAAATCGGGATATACCCTACACCACCTCGCTCGTGGCCAACCATTGACTATAACAACTCGGAGATGAAATTCTTGACCCGCCCTCGCGTAGTCCTCACCTTTGGCACCTTTGATCTCTTCCATGTCGGACACCTCCGGATCCTCGAACGTGCCGCGAAGTTAGGCGATCGCCTTATTGTTGGGGTCTCTACGGACGAGCTGAACTTCCGGAAGAAGGCGCGGTACCCGTTTGTCCCGCAGCAGGACCGCCGCGCCATCGTGGCGGCTCTTCGCTGTGTTGACGCCACCTTCTACGAGGAGAGTCTTGAGAAGAAACGGGAATATCTCCTTCAGTATGGTGCGGATGTGCTGGTGATGGGGCACGACTGGGAGGGGCGATTCGACGAATTCAGGGACATCTGTGAGGTCTGTTATCTCCCACGCACTGAGGACGTGAGCACGACGGCAATCGAGGCATTGATCAAGGATCGCATGTCCCCCACGTCTCAAATCGGTCCGAAGAAGCCAAGCGGTAGCCAAGCGGGTTGACGCACGATCCGATGTCAAGACGCGGAGGGTGGGATGCTCAAGACCTCAATCCAGAATTTCCGGGTGCACGTACGGGACCCCCTGTATCGGAACTCCTATTTCTGGGTCGCCGACATGGCGGCAGTCGGCTTTTTCGGGATGCTCTACTGGTTCCTCGCCGCCCGTCTTGAGGTTCCTGGCACGGTAGGACTTGCTACGTCCGTTGCCGGCACGCTGACGCTCATCTCCGTTCTCTCGCGTGTCGGGCTTGATGTCCTGCTGCTCCGCAACCTTCCCCGCGCTTCCCCGGGCCAGTTCCGTCGCATGTTTAATCACGCGATGCTCATCGCGGGGGCATTGTCCGTAGTAGGTGCGCTGGTGGCGTATTTCCTTCTTCCACGGGCGGCCCCTGAGCTCCTACCCTTGGCCAGCGGCGGGATGGCATTGCTTGTCTTCACGATCTTCGCTCTGACATGGACTGAGAATTTCCTCTTGGAAAGCGCCTTAGCGGCGTCTCGGAAGACCGTTTGGATTTTCGCGAAGGACGTCGCTCAGGGCCTGCTCCGGCTCCCGCTGCTCTGGGTGCTCGCGCCGGACTTCGGGGCCGTGGGGATCATCGTGGCATACTTCTTTCCGTCACTCCTTACTGTGGCCCTCCTGATTGGGAAGGTGCTTCCCGCTGTGGTCCCGGGCTACTCCTTTGGGCTCGCATGGGGGGGCATCGAGCTCCGTTTTCTTTCATCGCTGGCTGCTAACTATGCGGTGGCATTGGTGAACAACCTGCCGGTTTCTGTTGGATCATTAGTCATCCTCTGGCGCTTCGGGGCCGAGGCCACCGCCCTCTATTACGTACTATGGATGGTGGGATCTCTTACGCTGATGGCTCCGGTAGCCTTGGCTCGGAGCTCGCTTGTGGAGATGGCTCGGAAGTCGGAGACTAAGGCGCCAGCCTATGCGAAGCCTCTCCTAATCTCCGGAGCACTTGCCGCCTGTGTGTTCGTTGTGGCTCTTGTCGTGCTTCCACTATTTGGAACCCACTACGCACAGGGAGGTATGCTTGCACTATTGCCATTCGCGCTCGCTGCGCTGCCGGCGGTGTTCCAGCAGTTGCGTATCGCGCAGCTGCGGGCTGCGGGCCAAGATGCCGCGCTTCTAGCCATCGTCGGCCTCGCGATCGGAGGATTTCTCCTGCTCATCGCGACCGCCCCAATCCAAGTGGAGTTCATCGGGTGGCTCTATTTTGTGAGCATCTCGGTAGCCGCGGTGGTCGGCCGGTTCATCCCCGTTCATGCTACTTTCAGCGAATAGGGCGCTCCGCGAGTAAATGCTCGCGGATCCGCTCGCAGCTCTTCCCATCCTGCCAGCGGTGGACTCTAGAGATCATTAGCTGGCGCGCCTCGCGACCGTGGGAGTGGGAGGCCAGCGCGACGTCAATCTCTCGGATTAGGGCGTCGCCGTCAAGCACCTTCGGCCCAGGCGTATTTTCGTTGTAGTCGAAGAGCAGGCCGCGTTGTTCACGATAGTCTGCTAGATCGTAGGGCGCGAAGATCATTGGTCGGTCAAGCAGCATGAAGTCGAAGTAGATCGAGGAGTAGTCGGTGACTAAGACATCCACGTACGGTAGGAGTGCATTCGCATCAGCGACGACTTGAGAATCCGCGATTAGGATCCTTGAGGTTGAAGCATCGCCCAAACGTGGATAGGGGCCGTATGTCTGGGATATGTAGTGCGGCCGAATGAGCAACAAGGCGTCGTGCTCCAACAGGACGCGCTCAAGGGCCACGAGGTCTGGGTTGTAAGGAAGTAGCTCGACGGATGGCTCGCCATCTCGGTATGTGGGTGCGTAGAGGACAATTTTATTCGCCTTGAGTAGAGGATATTTCTTTCCGAGATCTGTATCCGGATGAAATAGGGCGTCGTTCCGCGGCATCCCAAGTAACCAGAAGTTCTCTGGTGCCACTCGGTAGCATTGAATCCAGAGGTCGCGCTCGAATTCCGAACATGCGTTGATTAGGGAAATGCGAGAGAATTCCTTTTCCAGCCACTCGTTCGTCATGGTAACTTGAGCGGATCCGACTGTCCAGTCAAATTTCCGTTTCTGAGCATAACCCATTGTCTTCATCGGGATGCCGTGGTTAAGGAGGATTATGGTCTTCTTGGCCCGCGTTAGCCCGTGGGGAAAAATATCGGTGGTCGAGTGGCTGATAAAAAGGTACCTGGCCCTTAGTCCGATCCAGAGTGCCCGAGGGCTGAGATAATAAAGTCCTCGGCCGGGGAAGCGCACGCACACTTCTTTGGCAACGGAAATGGAGCGGGTAATCCAATACGGCTCGAACCGGGGGTCTGAAGCGAGGCTTTCGAAGAGGTATCGACTGTTGTCGCTGAACCGTCGTCCTCCATTTCCGCCTAGCAGGACAATTCGGTCACTCTTCGGCACAAGCCAATTCAAGACGCGATAGGCTGGTGTCAGCGCCGAAACGGTGAGGCGCATCAATTGGCCGAGGAATCGGCTCCAGCGGCCCGGGAGGGTCTTCGAAGGGGTCATAGCGAGAGGCGGGTCTGGTATCTTAAGAGGTGGTGCGGAGCAGAACAACGCGCTGAAAGGTCGGGCTGCAAGCCCTAACGCGGCGATCTTGGCGCCGTCCTTCCAGGGGTTGAGGCCGCTCTTGCCCGCGCGCTGGCGGTACACGATGGGGGCCTCCTTGATGCGGAGGCCGGCCTTTGCGCCTTGGCCGAACAGATATCCCTTAGGTCCGTAGATCAAGCGAGCTGATTTAAGTGTTGTTAGTTCGCGGGATGGCCATGGTCCATACAGGTCTTGCGCCGTCGAAGGCCTTGGCCGTTTGCATACCTTGAACCGCCCCAGGCGCCTCACTCCAGCGCCTGGACCCGGTCATCTCTAAGGCAAGACTTCCAAGGGGGCTACATGCTTCCGCGGAACTCCAGTGCGGTCCGGCCCTGGTTTCTGAATCCGTCATGCTGAAGGGTATTGTGGCATCCTCCGCGGGTTCATTAGGCTCGGTGTCGCACATCCCCATGTTAGCCGGGTGCCGTCGCTGGCCCCTCGCTCCAGAGTCGCGGTATCATGGCTCCCCCGCCTATCCACCCATCCTCGCAGGCTTCGTCCGGGTCGTGGATCGATGGCATCCTCCAGGGGGACCTTCCGGACTTTCCCGCTTTTCTTGCGCGGGTGGAGGCGTCGGTGCTCGTCCGTCCCTACGTCGTGCTCGCCTTCTATTTCCTGCTCGTGTCGGCGGGGGAGCTCGCGACCGTGCTCGGCGTGGCCTCGTTCGCCGTATGGGGGAACGGGCTCGCGCTCGTGCTCTTGTGCGCGCACGGGGCGCTCCTCATGGAGGGGAATCACGCGAGGCTGGGTCGCTTCCTCGTGGCGCTCATGCCCATCCCGCTTGTGCGGATCGTGTCGCTCACGAGCCCCCAGATGCAGTTCTCCTTCGTGGTCTGGATGGGGCTTGTCGGCATCATCCTCTACGGTGGCATTTTCTCCGCGCTCCGTTTCCTGAAGCCCTCCCGCGCGAGCGTGGGGCTCCAGTTGCCTGATCGCCGTCACCTCGCGCTCGAGGTTGGGGTGGTGCTCGCAGGCTTCCTGTTCGGGGCGGTGGAGTACCTGATTCTGCGCCCGGGCCCCATCATGGTCTCCCCCTCCTTCCAGGACGTGGTGGTGATGGCGGTGGTGCTCTACGTGAGCACGGGCGTCCTCGAGGAGCTGCTCTTCCGCGGCCTCCTGCAGCACTACGGCGCCGAGGCGCTCGGCGCGGTTCCCGCCATGGTGCTCGTCACGGGCCTTTTCGCCGTCCTCCACGCGGGGTGGCACTCCTGGCTCGACATCGCCTTCGTCGCGGCCGTGGGCGGCTTCTACGCGTGGGTGGTGCACCGCACGCGGAGCATTCTCGGCGTGAGCCTCAGCCACGGCATCACGAACTGCATGCTCTTCATCGGGATGCCGCTCCTCTGGCCCTGAAGGGTCGCGCGGGTTCGAGGCTTCCGGGAGAAACCAGAAGCCCTCCCGCGTGAACCCAGAGCCGCGGCCCTGCACCGAGGGCGAGGGCTCCGCCTGGTCGGGAGGGGCTGGAGGGCCTCGCGCCCCGGGCGAGGCCACTGGGAAAAGGGAGGGGCTTACTTGACGACGCGCTTGCGGAGGAGCTTGGCGGCGATCTTGGCGCCGTCCTTCCAGGAGTTGAGGCCGCTCTTGCCCGCGCGCTGGCGGTACACGATGGGGACCTCCTTGATGCGGAGACCGGCCTTCGCGCTCTGGGCGAACAGCTCGGCTTCCAGCTCGTAGTGGAGGCTGTTGAGCTTGAGGGTCTTCACGGCGTCGCGCTTGAAGGCCCACATGCCAGTGCACACATCGGTGCAGCGCTTGCCGTACAGGACGGTGGCGAGGGTGCTGAGGCCCCAGTTACCGATCTTGTTGGTGCGCTTCATGGCACCGGCCTCGATGTGGCCCTTGAAGCGGCTGCCCATGATGACGTCGCTGCCGTTGCTCACGTGCTTCACGAACTCGGGAATGGCCTCGGCGGGGTAGGTGCCGTCGGCGTCGAGCATGATGAGGTAGTCGCCCGTGATGTGGGGGAGGGCGCTGCGGAAGCCCCAGCCCTTGCCCTTGCCCTTCTGCAGGATCACCTTCGCGCCCTTCTGGGCGGCGATGTCGCGGGTGGCGTCGGTGCTGTGGCCGTCCACGACGATCACTTCGGTCTCGTAGCCGGCCTCGTCGAGGGCTTCGAGGGGGAGGGCGTCGAGGGTCTGGCCGATGCCGGCCTCCTCGTTCTTGGTGGGGATGAGGATGGTGACGCGGCCCAGGGAGGTGGGCTTCGTCGGGGTGACGAGGACGGGGGTGCGCGCGGGCTCGCGCTGGGTAAGAATCTCAGTCAAGTGGGAACCTCCAGCCAGGAGATGCCCGTCCCCGGTTGGGCACCGGGCGGGCGAGTTGCCGAGTACCATTAGGGGCTCTTGAAGGTTCAGGTACGCCTCTCCATCGGCCAACTATAGAGGCGGACTCTATGTTGCCCTGTCAAGGCTCGCTGTTGATTCGTATCGCAGGGGGTGTCGCCGTCGCATGGCACGGCGAGGGCCAAAACGGGAAAGGCGCCAGCCTTTAGTACCTAAAACCGGGCGCTGCGCCCTCTAACTAGACTGCACGGGAGTCACCGTGAACGTCCGGGAGAGGTAGCGGTGGCCGTCATCGACCGCCACGACGGTGGCCTGGATCTGGCCCGCGCCAAGCGACGCCGGGGTCCGCACGGGAATGCTCCACGACCCTCCCGGATTGATAGCGACCGGGTTCGTGAGGTTCTCCGCGGGGATGCCGGTCCCCTCGATGCGGGCCGCGATGGCTTTCGCGGGCACGGGGAGGCTTCCCTCATTCTTGAGGGTAACGAGCGCGCGGCCTCCGCCGTCCCGCTCGAGGAGCGCCTCCAGGGGGACGTCGATGTGGCTCTTCCGGAGCTGCGGGGTCAGGGCGTGATAGGTGTGCTTGTCCGAGGTGGCGAGGAGCCGTGCCTCGATCTTGGTGGCGGCCCGGAGGTCCCCGGCGAGGGGCAGGTCCACGACCCACCGGTCCCCTGGTGAGAAGAAGCCGTCGTTCTTGGCCTCCGCCACGCGGGCGCCGTCCACCCACACCTGGAGCGCGAGGCCCCCGCGGGAGGCCACGCCGCCCCCGAGGTGCGCCACGACCGCCGTGAAGCGTCCCTGCGGCATGAGGAGGGACGGGTCCTGCACCGAGAAGAGGGCTTCCGGGTGCGCCGGGGCGGGAATCACGTAGCCGCCCGCGGCAAGGGCAGGGAACACGAGGAGCCAAACGGCAGCCAACGCAGCCGCCGGCCCCTGCCGGAAGAGGGTTCCGGGGCGGGCCTGGAGGCGCCGCACGAGGGCAAGCCCCGCTAGCGTGAGGGCCGTGAGGAGGCCGAGCGCGATGAGGATGACGGTAATGGTGGAGTAAGCCTCTGGGTCCCCGGCATACCCCTTGATGGCGGGCATCGTGTACCAGTCCCGGTTGAGGGGGTACAGCAGGGCCACGCGGGGGCTCCCGATGTCCAGGGGCATCATGTCGAGGAGCAGGTGGCTCGTGAGGAGCACGGGGCTCACGGCCGCAAGGTGCTGGTACTCCTCCCGCGCGCCGCGAGCGCGCAGCACCCCGTACACGAGGAGGGGGAGCGCGATGCAGAAGAACACGTTGTGGAACGTCACCCGCGTTTCAAGGAAGGGCACCGGAACGAAGAGGTGCAGGTGATCAATGTCCGGTGAGGCGGCGATGAAGGCCGCAAGCACCAGGTACCGGGGCGGGAGGCGGAGCGCTAGCCCGAGGAGGAAGCCCACGGCAAGGTGGGTGAGGGCGGCGCTCATCCGGCTTCCCTCGGGAGGGACCTTACTTAGGGTTATTGGATCTTCCCTCCCGTACGGAGTGTCCCTCCGCCCCCTGCGCCGCCCCTCCCGGCATCCCGTGATCTCCGGACAACGCCCATCCGTCCCGCGGCGCTCGCGGGGGCCATGCGAAACCGCAAACTGCTCGCAATGTTCCTGTCCGTCCTGGCGCTTCCTGTTCCCGCCGCCCTTGCCGAGGAGGTGGCGGAGGTGCCCTACGCCCTCGTGGTGGAGGATGCCGCCACGGGCCTGCGTCTCGTGAACGATTCCGTGAACGCCGACGGCAAGGTGAAGAGCCCCGGCGATGCGCTCGTGACCCGTGTGGAGGTGTCGGATGCGAACGGGCTCGACGACGTGGCGACTCTCTCGTTCCGGTATTTCCGCGGCACCGCCGAGGGCCGCCGCCTCGTGGCGGAGCGTGCTTTCGAGGGGCTGGATGGCGGGGACCGCAACCGGACCACCGTCCTCGTTGAGGATCGCTTCGCCGTCTCTCCCCTGAAGGACGGGTCCTACGTGGCCAACGTGACGGCCGTGAGCCGCGCGGGGCGTCTCGTTCACGTGGAGCGAACCTTCGTGATCCGCGACGTGGCGCCCACCCTCGTCGGGTGGGGGGTCCCCACGACTGCCGCGCCTGGCGCGGCCATCGAGACGGTGGCCCGCGTGGGTGACGCAAACTTCGGCGCGGGCCCGCTTGACCCCGTGCCGGTCACCGCGCTTGGCACGCTCACCCTCAAGGCCTTCCGCGGGAGCGCCGCCGCTCCCGGCTGGATGCTCCGCCTCAACGGGACGGAGGGTACCGCGAGCGGCGTCGCCGTGAGCCTCGCGACGCTGCCCTCCACGAGTCCCGCCGTCTCCACGGAGGGCGGCCTCGGGGTCCTCGCCGTCCCCGTCGTGGCCGTCCCGCCGCCGGAGGCCGCCGAGGGCCAGTATCGCCTCTCGCTCTACCACACGCCGCCGGGTGCCACCACCGCGGCGCTCCTCGGGAGCCGTACCCTGTCGATCGTGCGTGAAGCGCGCGTTCTCTCCGTGGGCCTTGAGGAGGACGAGGTGGCGCGGGGCGGCGCCCTCACCCTCGCCGCCTCCCTTCTTCCTGGCGGCGCGTCGGCCCGCGTCGAGGTGACGCTCCTGCAGCGCGACGGCGCTTCGTGGATCCCCGTCGGGGGTGCCCTCTGGAATTCCACGGTGGACGCGCTTCCCCGCAATGGGAGCGCCGCCGTGCTCCGCCACGCGTGGCCTGAGGCGGGAGCGCTCGCCTTGGGTCCCTCCTACGCGGCGCGCCTCCGCCTGCTCAATGGGAACGGCACCACCTCCGAGCACGTCCTCCCGTGGCGCCTCGCGAACACCGCGCCCGCCCTCACGGCAGCGCCCTGCGACGGGGCTCCCGCCCGCCTGGACTCCCGCACGCCCCTCGCGCTCTGCGCCGCGGCCGCTGATCCCGAAGGCGACCCTCTCGGGACCGTCCAGTGGGAGCTGCTGGACTGGAACGGTGCCGTTGTCCGCGAAGGTCTCCGAATCTCCCCCAACGGCACCCGTTTCGTCGCCACCGCCTCCGTGGACCTCCCTCCGGGCCGCTACACGCTGCGGGCCATCGTGGAGGATGCGGGCGGCGCGAACGCCACTGCCTCTCTCGCCGTGGACGTGGGCGCGTGGGCGGGCCTCGAGGTAGGTGATTCTCGCCTTGAGGTGCGCGCGTCCCCGGGCGGACGCTTCACGGGGCGTCTCGGCTTCCAGAACCGGGGCCACGCGCCCATCCGCGAGCTCGCCGTTGTAGCCACCGAGGCGCCGGTCCTCGAGGGTGCCCGGGTGCGCCTCTTGGCGGCCGACGGCTCCGAGGTGGCGGCGGGCCTCCTCCGGGGTGGCGCCGTCGCCTTCGCGCCCGCCTCGGGCACGGCCGTGGGCCCCCGCGCCCCTGCCTCCCTCGAGGTGGAGTTCGCGCCGCGCCCAGGCATGGACGCGGGCACCTACACCGGCACCCTCCGCATCATCGCGCGCCCGGAGGCGGCCCGGTGATCCGGTCCCTCGCCTTGGTGGGCCTCCTCGTCGCGCTGACGCCCTCCGCGGCGGCGCTCGCCGTCCTGGAAGACCGCCTCCCGCTCGCGTGGGAGGGGCCTCCTGGGGCGGCGCCTGAGGTAACCCTCGTCGTGCGTGTCAGCCCTGGCATCGACGCCCTCGAAGCGGCGGGCCCCCCGGGGGCGCGTCTCCAGGTGGTGCAGGCCGACGGCTCGTGGACGCCCCCTGTCACGCTCGAGGCGGCCCCGTCGAGGGTTCCGCTTCCTCAGGGGGTGTGCTGGCACGGCTGGTGCGACGCCTACCTCCTTCGCTTCACGTTCGCACCGCTCGCACCGGGTGAGGCGCGGGCAGCGGAGGTGGGGCTCGTGGAGCCCGGCGCCGGCGCCGCGGCGGGCGTGGCCCTCCCCGCGAGGCTGAGGGCGACTGCAGCCCCTGTGTCGGGCGCCGTGGGGTCGCAAACGGTCGAGGAGGGCCCCGTCCCGGTGGCGGCCCACGAGACGCCGGCCGTGCCCTTCCTCCTCGGG
>DATMKA010000382.1:0-6060 GCA_035553595.1 Thermoplasmatota archaeon
GCGGTCACCAGGGAGCCTCGCACGCCAATCACGGACGAGGAGCGGGACGGGCCCTCCTTAACGATTTTGGATACGGACTTTGAGTGACGGCTGCTGGTTGCCTTCGTCGTCACAATTCCGACCTCGCGCATGATCCACCGAATAACGGTGCGCGGGGTATGAGGGTTCTTGAACGGGCAATGGCCAAGCCCGGGGCCTCGGGATTTCTATCGATGCGTTTAGAAGAATTTATGTCGCGCCCTCGGACTTGGTTGCCTGGGATGCGCTTGAGTAGTCTCACCTTTCGGGTTCTCGTCGCCACCGTCGCGGCCGTCGCCCTCGCGGGATGCCTCGACATCAACAACATGAACGATCTGAAGGAGGCCGTGGGCGCCAACGACGTCCCCCTGCCCCCCGCCGAGCTCGAGGCCCCCCTCGTGAAGCTCGTCGCAAGCCACACCACCCTCAAGGTGAAGGAACCCCTCCAGCTCTCCGCCGAAGGCACCCTCGACCCCCAGGGCCAGCCCCTCTCCTACGTGTGGAACCTGGGCGACGGCACCATCGGCCGCGGCCCCCGCGTGAGCCACCCCTACGCGACCCCCGGCAACTACCTCATCACCCTCACTGTGACCAACGGCGGCGGCCTAAGCGCCAACGCCACCCACGTCGTCACCGTCACCTCCACCAACCTGCCCCCCGTCGCGAGCTTCGACCTCACCAACCTCCAGGGCACGACCGTCACCACCGTCGACGTCGACTCCGTCGTGAAGCTCACCGCCGCCCCCTCCCGCGACCCCGAAGGCGGCGCCCTCCGCTACCACTGGGACCTCGGCGACGGCCGCACCAGCACCGCCCCCGACATCGAACGCGCCTACACCACCCCCGGCCGCTACACCATCATCCTCACCGTCACCGACGACCTCGAACAGACCGCCCGCGTCTCCCGCGACCTCGCCGTCAACCAGAACGTGACCCGCGCCGGCTCCGTGGGCCAAGCCGCCCCCTACTGGGAAGGCCCCTTCTTCACCAACCTCCCCGCCGCCATGGAGATCACCCTCTCCTACCAAGCGAAAACCGGCACCGAAGTGCTCTCCCTCACGCTCAAGGACGGCGCCTCCCGCACCGTGGCGAACGCGAGCGCCGCGAGCACCCTCGGCAACACCGGCCTCGTCACGAAAACCATCACGCTCCCCCGCGACGTCATCTTCCAGCACGGCCGCGGCGACTGGAGCGCCGTCGTGAGCTTCGACCGCGGCGTGAGCCTCGACGTCCCCTTCAACCTGCAGATTGTGCAGAGGTACTGAAGCGGCGAGAGCATCCTGGGGCCGTGGGGCCCCTCCCTTTTTCTTTCACGTTCCTGTCGGCGCGGGCGCTCTCGCAGAGCCCGGCTGCGGCGGGGGCGGTCCGCGCGGACGTAGCAGGGTCAGCACGAAAACACGCTCGCAAAGCGCTGCGGCGCTTTGCTCGGGTTCGGACGACCCCTTCGCCCGCCGCGTCGGGCGCTTTCGCGCCCTCCTTCGCGGGCGCGGGCTCGTCCTCCCCACTCTTTTCATCACCTGCTGCGCTCGCTCCGCTCGCGCAGGTTGAGGTGATGAAAAGAGTGGGCCCACCCGGATTTGAACCGGGGACCGACGGGTTATGAGCCCGCCGCTCCACCAGACTAAGCTACGGGCCCGGCCCCACGCAATTCGCCTTCCCCTTCTTGAGGGCATCGACGCACGACCCGCCGCCGCATGCAGTACGTTCGCTCGCGGTGTGAGGTCGAAAGTCTTAATTGGGGCCCTGTCCTCCTACTCACCAAACCCCCCGAGGGATGTCTTTGGACGTTGCCCGAGCCCTCCAAGATGGAGAAGCCTTCCTGAAGAATGCGCAGGATGAGATGGAGCGCAAGATCCTCCGCGAGGACCAGCTCTACTTCATCGACAACCAGGTGGAGGCGCTCGACCTGTACCTCGCGGACACCGAGGACCTCGTGCCCCAGTCCCCCCAGCTCGGCGAGCTCCGCAAGAAGCTCCGCGAAGCAAAGGGCGCCCTCGAGAAGAAGAGCATGGAGTTCGTCGCCTCCCAAGAGGGCGGCGAGATGCCCGAGGAGATTCCCGAGGCCGAGATGGCCGAGGCCTACGTCGAGTACGGCCGCCAGTTCATCGGCCTTGCCCGCAACGCCCTCAAGACGCAGGTGAAGGCCGTGTCCCAGCTCCCCGAGTGGGAGGACCCCCTCGCCACGATCAAGAGCTACCTCGCCGACTCCGAGCCCTACGTCCACGCGCACCCCGACCTCAAGAAGGTGCGCGAGCAGCTCAAGGACCGCAAGCGCGAGCTTGAGAAGCGCATCCAGGACGTCGTGCAGGCCTGGCGCGCGGCCGACCTGGCTGGCGGCGCTGAGGAAGACGAAGAGTAACGCTCTCGTGCCCCGTAACAGTTAAATGGGGGAGCCTCGTTAGTGGGGTTCGCCCCTCGGGGCACCCAACTGGGCCGGTAGTCTAGTGGTTATGATACCTGTCTCACACACAGGTGGTCGTTGGTTCGAATCCGACTCGGCCCACTTCTTTTTCATACCAAATTGCTGCGGGAGCGAAGCGACCGCAGCGCAGTGAAAAAGAAGTGGGGAGGACGAAGCCCCGCTCGCCAAGGAGGCCCCGCAGGGGCCGACGCGGGGAGGGCAGGATTCGTCCGTACCCGAGCGAAACGGCCGAGCGAAGCGATGGACGTTTCGCGCACGCTGGCCCGCATCCTTGTTTTCCCTTGGCTCTCACGCGGCTCACCAGGGCGTCCCCCTCGTCACCCGTCCGGTCGCCCGGGTGACCGTTCAATCATTCAGCGCAAAAAGCCAAATAGGGTGCTGGGTCCTCTACGCCTGAGCTGACCCCGATGCGAGAAGAGGCCGTTCTTATCACGCTCTCCGAGCTCGACCGGTGGAAGCGCCGGGAGAAGGAGGTTGAGGCGGAGCTTGCGAAGATCCGCCGCCAGGTCGCCTACTATGAGGCGCTGGCCAAGGAGATGAAGAAGGAGATGCATCCGGTCTCCGTCAAGGATCTCCTCCGCTCGATGCGGCGAACCTTCTAGGGTGTCCCGGTTGACCTGGCGCCGGTGGCGCCATTCCTTGTTTTCCGTCACTCACCCATGAGCTTGAGGATGGCTTCCGCCGTCTCGCCCTTCGTTTCCTCGAGGGCTTTGCGGGCCTTGTCCTTGCTCACTCCCGCCTGGGAGGCGACGAGGTCGACGTCCTCGTCGGAGAACAGGGGCCCGGCGGGTTCCGCGGCAGCGGCGGGGGCCGTAGCGGGCGCGGGCGTGCCGCCGGCGGCACGGACTTCGGGGGTGCCCGTGATCTGGTACGTCTTCTGGCCCTGGGCGGTCATGATGCTGACCTCGGCGGACTTGAACACGTACTCCTTCTTGGGGGTGCGGATGATGACCTCGGTGACGTCCGGGATCTCCTCCATGTCGATGCCGAACTGCTTCATCATCTTCGCGAGTTGCTTGGGGTTCATCCCGCGGCCGCCCATTCCGGGAAACATGGTGCTCAGCGGGGCAACCAGCGGGAGCGTCTAAAGCTTTTCCCGCCAGGGGCCGTCTCGCGGCAAGGAACGTTAATGGCCGCGCACTCCCTTGCGCCGCCCGTATGCTTCACCCGGAGGACGTGGCCATCCTCGACCGGAACGCGGCGGCTCTCGGCGTGCCCACGGCGCGCCTCATGGAGAACGCGGGCCGCGCCGTGGCCGACCACGTGGCCTCGGGCGTGGATCGCGCGCTCGTGACGGTGCTCGCGGGCCCCGGGAACAACGGCGGCGACGGCATCGTCGCGGCCCGCCACCTGGTGGAGCGCGGCTTCCCCGTGCGCGTCGTGACGCCTGTGGCGGGTGGCGCGTTCAAAACGGCGCTCGCCCGCGACGCCTTCACCGCGCTTCCTCCTCGTGTGGAGGTCCGAACGGTCTCCTCGCCCGAGGAGGCGGAGTGGGCCCTCGCGGGGGCAGGCGTCATCGTGGATGCGCTCTTCGGCGTGGGTTTCCACGGGGAGATGCGGGAGCCTTATCGCACCCTCGCGCTCGCGGCGAACCGCAGCCGCGCCCGCGTCGTGAGCGTGGACGTCCCCTCGGGGTTCGGGACGCCTGTGGCGGTGCAGCCGGACGAGACGGTGACGTTCCACGACGTGAAGGTGGGGATGACGGAGCAGAACTCGGGCCGGATCGTCGTGCGCGACATCGGCATCCCGCCGGAGGCCCTCACCCACACGGGTCCCGGGGAATTCCTGCTGTACCCCATCCCCCCGCGCGACCAGCACAAGGGCCAAGGCGGCATCGTGCTCGTCATCGGCGGCGGTCCCTACACGGGAGCGCCCGCCGTCGCGGGCCTCGCCGCGCTTCGCATGGGCGCGGACCTCGCCATTGTGCTCACCCCGAAGCGCGCCGCCGATGTGGTGGCCGCCTACTCGCCGAATCTCGTGGTGCGGCCCCTCAACAACGACGAGCTCGATTTTGACGATCCCGCGAACCGGGTCACGCTGAACATGTGGCTGAAGAAGGCGGACGCGCTCGTCATCGGTCCCGGGCTCGGCCTCATGAACCTCACGAAGCGGAGCATCCACCACGCAGTGGAGCGCGCCCTCAAGGAGGGCGTCCCCGTGGTGGCGGACGCGGACGCGCTCACGGCCCTCGCGGAGCGTCCGCACCTCCTCGCGCCCGGCATGGTTGTGACCCCCCACGCCCGCGAGTTCCAAGCCCTCACGGGAAACTCGCTCCCGGGTGAAACGGCAGCGCGCGCGGGGGCGGCGAAGCACGCCGCGGCGAAGACGCGGGCAACGTGGCTCGTGAAGGGTCCCGTGGACGTGATAGCGGACCCGGAGCGCGGCGTCAAGCTCAACGCGACGGGCCACCCAGCCATGAGCGTGGGAGGGACGGGGGACGCCCTCGCGGGCATGGTGGGCGCGCTTCTTGCGAAGGGGCTCTCGCCCTTCGATGCCGCCCGCCTCGCGGCCTACGCCTCGGGCCGCGCCGGGGAGAAAGCCTTCGAGGAGAAGTCCTACGGGCTCCTCGCCACCGACGTCGTCGAAGCGATCCCGAGGGTCCTACGCGACCACCTTGCCTGACCCCCTCTCCACCGGAAGCTGGGGTTATAAGCCGCGAAAGGGCCGCATCCTAAAACGCGGCATCCAATATCCTTAAGTAGCCTCCACCCCGCTCTCGAATCGTCCCGGGTCACCGGGGCACCCTCGCGGAACGTGGAAAACCGGTGTGGTGTCACACCAGCAAAACCCGCGTTTTTCCGGGGGAAATAAACAACAACCCATATATAGGCCCGCGTCGCTCGGGCTTCGTTTACATAGGAGAGCGGTTGCTCATGCGAACGTCCAGAACCACCCCCATCCTCGTCGGCCTCCTGGTGCTCGGTGCCGCCCTCGCGGCCTTCGCGCCCCCGGCCAGCGCCCAGACGCAGGCCGACCAGGCCACGTCCGTCACCTTCAGCAAGCTGCAGGGTCCCACCGAGGACATCCAGCCCCTCGTTGACATCAAGGAAGTCACGGGCGAAGTCAAGATCACCTACGTCGTGAACGGCTGCGCCCTCCTCGGCAACATCGAGGTCAAGCTCACCGTGAGCAAGCAGCCCTCCTGGGCCCAGGTGGCGCTCGCTCCCGCCTCCCTCCTCTTCACCCCGAAGGGCACCGCCTGCCAGCAGCAGCAGATCACCGACCAGCTGCCCTTCAAGGCCTTCGTGTTCGCCTCCGCGGACGCCCCCGCCTTCAAGTCCGAAGCCCTTGAGTTCAAGGCCGACCTCGTCGGCCAGTCCGGTCTCAAGGCCTCCTCCACCGTCGGCCAGGTCTTCATCAAGGCCGGCTTCTACAGCATCCTCGAGGCCCGCGTGGACAACCCCATCCAGCTCGCCCGCCCCCAGGAGACGGTGCAGATCCCCATCGTCATCACCAACTTCGGCAACGCCCCCACGAAGGTCAGCTTCAACGTGGACTCCAGCAACAAGGAGCGCCTCGTGCCGAGCCAGATCACCCCCGTGACGGTCCAGTCCCGCGTGGACGGCGCCGCCAACTCCCAGACGGTGGTCCTCAACGCCATCACGCCCTACCACAACGGT
>DATMKA010000383.1:0-18398 GCA_035553595.1 Thermoplasmatota archaeon
GGATGAGGAGGGCGGCGACGATCGGGAAACGGGCCATGGGGACACCCCGCAGGTAGCGGGCAGATGGGGAAGCGACCCGCCTCACCCGACATAAACGTTCGCGGCTTGCGGGGGCGGCTCCGGCCGGGCGCCCGGGGGGCCACCACTCCTGACGAAGGAAGAAATAACAGAAGTGCCCAAGCCACCACGTCCTCATCGAGCCCTTAAGCGATGAATTTAAGTACGGCCCGATGATATTGTGGCCCGCTCATTCTGAGACGTTTTTGGGGATGACTTTCATGGAGAGCCCTCTCGGTAATATGAACGTTGTAAAGACCGGCACCACCACCGTGGGCCTTGTCTGCAAGGACGGCGTGGTTATGGGCGCGGACATGCGCGCCACGATGGGCCACCTCATCTCCCACAAGGAGACCCAGAAGCTGTTCAAGATCGACGACCACATGGGCCTCACCATCGCCGGTCTCGTGGGCGACGCCCAGGTGCTCGCCCGCTGGCTGACAGCCGAAGTGGAGCTCTACAAGGTGAAGCGCGGCAGCGACATGAGCGTCAAGGCCGCCGCCACCCTCATGAGCAACATCATGAACCAGCGCAAGTTCGCGCCCTTCTACGTGCAGCTCCTCGTGGGCGGCGTCGACCTCGAGGGCAGCCACATCTACTCCCTCGACTCCGCCGGTGGCTCCATCCCCGACAAGTTCTGCACGACCGGTTCCGGTTCCGTGTTCGTCTACGGTGTCCTCGAGGACCACTGGAAGGACAACATGAGCATCGAGGAGGGCCTCGACCTTGCCGTCCGCGGCATCACCGCCGCCATGAAGCGCGACTCCGCTTCCGGTGACGGCATGAGCGTGTGCGCCATCACCCGCACCGGTGGCTTCCGCCGCCTGACCAAGGAAGACGTTGCCGAGCGCCGCCGGCGCATGGGCATCTAAACTCCACCGGGCGCTTCGCCCCTCGCGGGGCGCCCCCACTTCCCCTTTCTCTTTTTCCTTGGCCCTGTTGCCAAGAAATCCCGATTTCAAAACCAACGAAGGAATAGGCATGGGCGTTGAAGAGCTGCTTCAGGAGATTTCCGCCGAGATCCGCCGCGAGGTTCCAGGATCCGTCGAGATCACCGACATCGAGTTCGAAGCCGCGGTGCTCGTGATTTACACGAAGCAGCCGGAGCGCTTTGCTGAGGACGAGGACCTGGTCCGCCGCCTGGCGAAGAAGCTGCGCAAGCGGCTCGTCGTCCGCCCCGACCCCTCGGTTCTTGCCGGGATCAACGAGGCCACCGAGGAGATCAAGCGCATCGTCCCCGACGAGGCCGAGATCACGGACATCTACTTCGAGCCTGACACGGGCGAAGTGAGCATCGAGGCCAGGAAGCCCGGCCTGGTCATCGGCCGCCAGGGCACGACGCTCAACGACCTCAAGAAGGAGATCGGGTGGGCCCCCAAGGTTGTCCGCACGCCCCCGATTCCCTCGAAGACCATCAAGGAAATCCGCGAGTACCTCCGCTCCGTCGCAGACGACCGCAAGGAGTTCCTCCGCAAGGTGGGCCGCCGCATCTACCGCGGCTCCAACAAGGACGAGCAGTGGGTCCGCTGGACCTCTCTCGGCGGGTACCGCGAGGTGGGCCGCAGCTGCCACCTCCTCCAGACGCAGGACTCGAAGATCCTCATTGACGCGGGCGTGAACTTCAGCAATGACGACAAGGCGACGCCCTACCTGCAGCTCTCCGAGGTGTGGCCCCTCAACCAGCTGGACGCGGTCATCCTGACCCACGCCCACATGGACCACTGCGGCCTCATCCCGCTCCTCTACAAGTACGGCTACGACGGGCCCGTGTACTGCACGCCGCCCACCCGTGAGCTCTCGGTGCTGCTGCAGATGGACTACATCAAGATCGCAGCCGCCGAAGGGAAGAAGCCGCCCTACGAGTCGGAGCACATCCGCGAGTGGGTGAAGCGCAGCATCACGCTGAACTTCGGCGACACGACGGACATCTCGCCCGACGTGAAGCTCACCTTCAACAACTCGGGCCACATCCTGGGCTCCGCCGTCAGCCACTTCCACATCGGGGACGGGTTCTACAACGTGCTCCTCACCTCGGACATGAAGTACGAGCGCACGTGGCTGTTCAACCCCACGCACAACAAGTTCCCCCGCCTGGAGGCCCTCATCATGGAGGCCACCTACGGCGGCAAGAACGACTTCCAGCCCACGCGTCAGCAGGCTCACGAGGAGCTCGGGGCCATCATCCAGCGCGTGGTGGGCCGCGGTGGCAAGGTCATTGTGCCCTGCTTCGCCGTGGGCCGCTCGCAGGAAGTCATGCTCGTGGTGGAGGATCTCGTGCGGAACGGGCAGATCCCGCGCACGGACGTCTTCCTCGACGGCATGATCTGGGAGGCCACCGCCATCCACACGGCCTACCCGGAGTACCTGAACAACCAGCTGCGGAACGAGATTTTCCACGAGGGAAACAACCCGCTCCTCGCGGACATCTTCCGCCGCGTGGACTCCCAGGCGACCCGCCGCGAGATCCTCGCCCGCGAGGGCCCCTGCGTCGTGCTCGCGACGTCGGGCATGCTCTCGGGCGGCCCCGTCATGGAGTACTTCAAGGAGTGGGCCCCCGACAAGCGCAACTGCATCGTGTTCGTGGGCTTCCAGGCCGGCGGCACCCTCGGCAAGCGCGTGCAGCAGGGCATGAAGGAAGTGCCCATGGCCGAGGGCGGCAAGAGCAAGGTGCTCCACATCGAGATGGAGGTGGAGACGGTGGACGGGTTCTCCGGCCACAGCGACCGCCGCCAGCTCATGAACTACATCAACAACCTCTCTCCGAAGCCGGACAAGATCATCACGATGCACGGCGAGGAGAGCAAGTGCGTTGACCTTGCCTCGAGCCTGCACAAGAAGTACAATATCCAAACCTGGGCTCCCTATAACCTGGAGACCATCCGCCTGAAGTAGGCGACGTCCAGGTTATTGGACCACAGGTTCGGAGGACACGACGGCCCCGAACACCCCTCCGGGGGCCGCGGCCGTCACCACCACCTCCAGCCGCGCCCAGGCGAGGCTGAGGGGCGGGTTCAGGGTCTTCTCGGCCACGCCGCTCGTGGCGCTCACGGTCGCCACCACCTTCCCGGTGGCGGGGTCGAGGATGCGCGCGGTGGCGGCGCCATTCGCGGCCTCCACTCGGAGCTTCGTGGCGCCCCGCAGGCGGTTCTCGTCCGGGCACGTCACCACCCCGGGGGTTTCCATGGCGACGATGCAGGATAGCTGCGTCCCGTAGTTTCCCTGGTAGAGGTGGGTTCCGTCCACGATGATGGCGCCCGTGGCGGCGGGCGCGGCGGTCACGATGCCGGCAAACAGCACGAGGGGTAGGGTCTGGTGCATCCGTCACACCGGGGGGCGGGGTTGCCCGGAACCCTGGTTTCCCGTTTTCGGCTCGGTTGTTTGACGGTCCCGCCCACCGGTTCCAGCGGAAACCGCCCTTTCCCGGTTAGGGGAGGAGGCCCGCGGTGCCGAGGTAGAGGCGGAGGTACCGGGGCGTCTGCTCGGGCGGGGGGTACGTGTTCACGCCGCCGTTGATGCGGTACTCGGGGGTGTCCTGGCGGTGCCAGTTCCAGAAGTGGCCGTACCCGGAAGCGGCTCCCGAGAGGAAGGCGCCGGGGGTGCTGACGGTCTTGCCGCCCACGCTGAGAGTGAGTTCGCTCGCGAGGCTCCCGCCCACGCGCGCATCCGTCTGCAGCACCCACGTGCCGTCCACGAGAGCGGGCGAGGCGGGGAGGATGGCGGTGACGTCGGCGCCCGTGGGAGTCACCGCGCCGTCGAAGCGGAGGGTGACGGTGCCAGCGAAGGTGCGGCTCGCGACCCCGAAGACGGAGCCGTCGGGGGCCTGCGCGAGGGCGACGCCGCCCGCACGGAGCGTGACGGTGAGGCGGTCGGCGCCGGTGGTGAGCACGAGGCCGTCGCTTGGGGAGTTCACGGGGTCGTTGGCGTCGCTCACGCCGTCGCCGTCGTAGTCCTCGGCGTCGGCACCGAAGCGGCCGAGGGCGTTGTTCACGATGCGCGTGTAGGTCTCCGCGTTGTTCTCCACGGTGCGCTGGACATCGCGCTGGAGGATGGCGAGGGATTCGGAGCGGTGGGTGAAGATGCAGCGCCCGTCGAGGAGGGCGTCCATCTTGGGGAGGCCGTACCCGGTGCTCATGTCGTAGCCGGGGCCGCTGAGCTTGCCCGAGAGGACGAGGTCCTGGCTGCCGCAGCGGAGGCGCGCGCGGACGTTCTCAACGCTGTCGCCGTCCTTCGACCACGGGGCCGCCTGGTGGAGGAGGGCAAGGATACCCGCCACGTGGGGCGTGGCCATGCTGGTGCCGGAGAGCGAGGCCCATCCGCTCGAGTGGCAGCTCTCGCAGACGCCACGGGGCACCGTGCTCGAGATGCTCGAGCCGGGGGCGGCGACTTCGATTTCGTTCTTCGTGATGCGCGTGTCGTCCCCGTCCGTGCGACCGTTGCTGCTGTAGAGGGCCACGGCCCCGCTGGATTCCAAGGCGGCGACAGCGATCGTCTCGGGGTACCCGCCGGGATAATCAGGGCTCGGAGTCACGAAACTGTTGCCGGCGGCGACCACCATCACGATGCCCGCATCCCGGATCAAGCGGAGGGTGGGTGCGTCGTTCCAGAGGAGGCTGAGCGCTTCTCCCACCGGTACCTTCTGTCCCAGACTCACGCTCAGGATGTGGGGATCGTCGGCCGTCTTGAGGACTCCGTCCGGGCCCTTGGCGGCGGCGAGCATTCCCGTCACGGCGTCCGTGCAGAAGGTGCCGTCCGCGCCCGCGAGCCGGACGACGTACAGGCTGACGTCCGGGGCAGTCTGCTTCACGATACCAGCCACGTGGGTTCCATGACCGTTCCCATCTTGGGCGGTCCCGCCGCAGAGCGACCGGGACCAGGCGATCGAATCCTGGAGGTAAGGGTGCGTAAGGTCGATGCCGGTGTCCACGATCCCAACCCGAACGCCTGCTCCCGTGATTCCGCGAGCCCAGGCTTCGGGGGCATTGAAGTAGGCGGGGCCCCAGGACCGGACCTCGTGGGACCGGCCATCCGGGAGAGTGTAGGTCGCCGCGGGGGCGGCGGCGGCCAGGCTGCCAGCCTCGATCGGGAGGTACGGCCCAGTCTCAGGGATGGGAAGCTCAACAGCGCCCCCGCTGAACGTGAGGGCGGGTGTGAGCAGGAGAAGGGCGACGACGGCAGGGCGCAGGTGCGGCAACGATGGACCCCCGCGACCGTAAAGTTCGGGGGTCTTAAGGATTGTTCTACGCTCCGCCCCGGGTTGCCGCCGGGACGGAGCGGGTATCGGGGCTTAGGCGTTGTTGCCGAAGAGGGCGTCGCCGAGAACGCGGAAGGAGTCGCCGAGGGCCGCCGTGCCGGACTGGATGACGGTGGCGATGGCGATGAGGATGCCCGCGAGGAGGATGGCGATGGCCACGTTGCCGCGGCGGAGCTCCTCCTGCTCGTCGATGCCTTCGGTGATGCGGTCGAAGACGTAGATGGCCATGCGGATCACGAAGAGGGCGAGCGCGAGGCTGATGAGCAGCTGGATGACGCCGCCGAGGAAGCCCACGAGGCGCTGGCTGAGCTCGCCGCCGCCGAAGAAGGGCGCGGTGAGCTCGCGCACGCCGCCCTGGATGACGGTGGCGATGCTGATGATGACGGCAGCCAGGAGGATACCGATGGCGATGTTGCCGCGCTTGAGCTCCTCCATCTCATCGATGTTCTTGGTGAAGCGGTCGAAGACGCGGATGCCGATGTAGACGGCGCTCAGGGCGAAAACGAGGGAGATGACGACTTGGAGCAGGGCGAGGACGATGCCGATGCCTGCATCTGTCAGGGTAGCGAGGGCGATCATGAGATACTCCTCACCCGTGCACCCCGGGATCGAAGCTTAATGATAGCGTCAAGCGTTTCTCCTGTTGCGGATGCTTCCGGTGCATCAGGTCCATCCCGCTAACGCTCCCGCTCACGCTAACGACCAACGTTCGACGTTTCACGTGAGCGGGAGCGGGAGCGTGAGCGTGAACGTCCCTCGTGGAGCAAGGGCTTATAAACGGTAGGGTCATCCCCGCCCCCATGGCCAAGGAGCCCATGACGTACGCCGGGGCAGGCGTGGACATCAAGGCGAAGGACGAGGCGGCGAAGGCCATGGCGAAGGCCTTCGCCTTCCGCCGCACGGGCCTTGGGGCTCCCTTGGGCGGCGTCGGCCACTTCGCCGGCATGGTCGAGTTCGGCGAGTACGCCCTCGTGCTCGCCACCGACGGCGTGGGCACGAAGCTCGAGATTGCAACGGCCATGCGGAAGTGGGACACCGTCGGCATCGACTGCGTCGCCATGAACGTGAACGACGCCATCTGCGTGGGCGCCGAGCCCATCGCCTTCGTGGACTACCTCGCCGTGGACAAGGCCGACCCCCACCTGTCGGCGGAGCTCGCGAAGGGCCTCGACGAGGGGTGCCGCCAGTCCAACATGACGCTCATCGGCGGCGAGACGGCGATCCTCCCGAGCATCGTCAAGGGCTACGACCTTGCCGGGACCGTCCTCGCCTACGTGCGGAAGGACCGAATCCTCACCGGGCAGAAGATTGCCCCGGGGGACGTGCTCATTGGGCTTCCCGCCTCCGGCATCCACAGCAACGGGTACACGCTCGCGCGCCGCATCTTCGAGGAAGCGGGCATGGGGTACGACCAGGTGGTGTACGGCAACGAGCGCCTCGGCGACGTTCTCCTCACGCCCACCACCATCTACGTGCGAGCCATCCTCGACCTCGTGAACTCGGGCCTCGAGGTGCACGGCGTGAGCAACATCACGGGCTCCGGACTGCTGAACATCCCGCGCCTCAACAAGAACGTGCGCTACGTTCTCGACAACCCCCTGGAGCCCAACCGGATCTTCCAGGTGATGCAGGAGCTCGGCCGCGTGACGCACCAGGAGATGTACAAGACCTTCAACATGGGCATGGGCCTGTGCGTCATCGTCCCCGAGAGTGCCGCAGAGGCGGCCGTGAAGCTCCTCGCGAAGCACCACCCCGGCACGCGCGTCGTGGGCCGCGTCCACGAAGGCCACGGCACCGAGGTGCCGCGCCTCGGCGTGCGCTTCGAGGGCGCGAAGGCCAACTTCTGAGGAGGTGGCGACCGTGGGCCTCCACCACGACCACTCCCACGGGCACCACCACCATCACGGCCACGGGGGCCACCGCCACGGCGACCTGAAGCGCCTCCAGATCGCCATCGCCATCAACGTGGTCGTCGTGATCGTGGAGGCGACAAGCGGCTACCTCACAGGATCCCTCGCGCTCCTGTCGGATGCGGGGCATAACCTCACCGACGTGGGCGCCCTCGCCGTCGCCTACTTCGCGACGCGCTTCGCGACGCTGCCGCCCACGAGCCGCCAGAGCTACGGGTACTATCGGCTGGAGATGCTGAGCGCCCTCGCGAACGCCCTCGCCCTCGGCATCGTGAGCGTCCTCATCCTCATCGAGGCCTACGAGCGCTTCCAGGCCCCGCCCGAGGTTCCCGGGGGCGCCGTCCTCATCGTCTCGGCCCTCGCTCTTGCAGGGAACCTGCTCTCCGCGGGCGTCCTCATGGCCCGCCGCGAGTCCGTGAACATGCGCGCGGCCTTCCTCCACCTCGTGGCGGACGCCGTGTCGAGCGTGGGCGTCCTCATCGCGGGCGCCATCATCCTGTTCACGGGCCAGGTGCTCGCGGACCCCGTGGCCTCCGTCCTCATCGCCGGCATCATCATCGTGAGCAGCACGCGCCTCCTGTGGGAGGTCGTCGGGGTGCTCCTGCAGGGCGTGCCGCGGCACGTGGAGCCCGCCGAGGTGCGGGCGGCGCTCCAGCGCTGCTCCCCCGACATCCTCGCCGTGCACGACCTGCACGTGTGGTCCCTCACGAGCCAGACCCACGTGGCGACGCTGCATGTCGTCGTTCCCCCGGAGGCCCTCGTCCGAAGCCCCGAGATCATCCACGCGGTCACGGACGTGCTCCACGACCAGTTCGGGGTGTCGCACGTGACGGTGCAGGTGGAGCCGGAGGGGTTCGAGGAGCCGGGGGACGTGCACGAGTGAGGCTTCCCGGGCCTCCGGTTTCGTAAGCCGCCGTGGATGTGTCGTGCTTGCGCGGACTACGTGGGCCCGTTGCCCGTTCAGACCGCGAAGGACGCGACGGTCCGCGACGGTTCGCGAAGGGAATTGGAAGACTTGCGCGAATCCCCGCCCCCTGGACGCCCCCCGCGAGGGAATCTTTAAGGCTCCTCAAGGGGCCTGCCCCTGTGGAGGCTTTCCTTGTCCAGCCGGAGGCGTGCCCAGGCCATCCTGTCCGTGGTAGCCGTGGCCCTCCTTGCCCTTCCCGCCCTCCTCGTCGCGCCCTCCGCGGCCCTCCCGAACGGGCAGCCCGCGTGGGGCCCGTGGCGGACGGAGCGGGTGGAGGCCAACGGCGGGAGCCTGACCAACACGGGCCTTGCCTTCGGTCCCGGGGGCGAGCCCCACATCATCTACCCGGGCAAGTCCGGGGGGTACGGTGCCACCTGGTATGCCTACCGCTCGGGCCTCCAGTGGGAGCGCGTGTTCCTGGAGGAGCGGGCGACACCCGGCAGCATCGCCGTGGACGCCGAGGGCCGCGCCCACATGGTGTACCGCGGAATGGCGGGCATCCGCTACGCCACCTACCACGCCGGGACCCTCGCCGTCGCGACCCTGGAGCCGGGAGTAGAGTCGCGCGACATGGAGATTGCCCTGGACAGCGCGGGTGTCCCCCACGTGGCCTACGTGACCACCAAGAACCTCCTTCGCTACGGCTACCGCGACCCCGCCACGGGTGCCTGGACCCTCCAGACGGCCTTCCAGGTTGCGCCCACTGCGAGCCTGAACCTCGCCTTCGCGCTCGACTCGCAGGACCGCCCCCACGTCGCCTACGACGTGGCGAGCAACGTGAACCCCGGGACGTGGTACGCCACGCGCACCTCGGCGGGGGTCTGGACCAACGAGGAGCTTGGCCCCGACTGCGTCTACTCCGCGGGCCTTGCCCTCGACTCCCTGGACCGTCCCCACATCGCGTGCAGTCACGAGCAGCGCGGGCTCTACTACGTCACGCGCGCCGCACCGAGCGCCGCGTGGACGTACGAGCGGGTGGACGCCGGCTTCCGCCATGGCGAATACCCGGACATCGCCATGGACGCGACGGACCGCCCCCACATTGCCTACGCCCATGGGTACAACCCCGGGTGGCCCGATGATCCCACCGGTCCGGGGCAGCTCCACTACGCGACCCGCTCGCCCACGGGCGGGTGGGCCGTGGAGCTTGTGGATCCTGTGGGGCAGTACAACGGCATCGGTCCCAGCATTGCCCTTGACGCCTGGGGCCTCCCCCACATCAGCTACATCCTGGGATGGCACCGGTTCAGCGAGGGCGCCCTGGGCCCCTACCTTGAGGAGTTCGACGTCCTGTACGCCGAACCAGTGGTGGCGACGGGGCTCGGCCTCATGCCCTAACTTTTTGTTGAGATCTTCGCGATCCGTCGCGCCTCGTCGCGTCCTTCGCGGTCTGAACGGGCGAGCGGACCCGCGTAGTACGCGCAAGCCCTAAGCGTCCACCGCGTACCACCGCGCTCACCGCGCCACCGCGGCGCTACGAGCCCCACACCCGCCCAGCTGACAACCCGGTTCCCGAAAACCCCATAACCTGCCCCCGGGTTCCCCCGCTCATGACGCAGCCCGTGGTCCAGCTCGACGGCCAAACCCTCACCCTCGCCGCCCTCATGCAGGTGGCCCGCGGGGGCGCGCGGTGCGCGGTCCCCGAGGCGGCCCGGGCGCGCATGCGGGAGTCCCGCGCCGTCGTGGACGTCCTCGTGACGGGCGAGCGCCCCCACTACGGCATCACGTCGGGCGAGAAGGTGGCGCGCACGCGCCTGCAGGTGGAGCACATGGAGCCCGGCGGGAAGGTGGCTTACGGCATCACCACGGGCTTCGGGGAGCTTGCGCGCGTGAAGATCGCTCCCGAGGACGTGGAAACGCTTCAGCGGAACCTCCTGCTGAGCCACGCTTGCGGCCAGGGCGACCCCATCCCTACGGACGCGGTGCGCGCCATGCTCGCGCTCCGCGCCAACGCCCTCGCCACCGGATTCTCGGGGGTGCGGGAGGAGGTGGTGGACCTCCTGGTGGCCCTCCTCAACGAGCGCGTCCACCCCGTGGTCTACACCCAGGGATCCCTCGGCGCCTCGGGCGACCTCGTGCCCCTCGCGCATGCTGCTCTCGTCCTCATCGGCGAGGGGGAAGCCGAGGTGGACGGCCAGGTGCTCCCCGCGCGGGAGGCGCTCGGCCGGCGGGGCCTCAAGCCCGTGACGCTCAAGGCGAAGGAGGGCCTCGCCCTCATCAACGGCACCCAGTTCATGAGCGCCCACCTCGCGCTCGCGGTGGCCGACGGGTGGAACCTCGTGCGCCACGCCGAGCTGGCAGCCGCCATGAGCCTGGAGGCCCTCATGGGGAGCGAGCGCCCCATGGACCCCCGCATCCACGCCGCGCGGCCCCACCGCGGCCAGCGCGAGACGGCCGCCGCCGTCCACGCCCTTGTGAGCGAGAGCGGCATCATGGAGAGCCACGCGAACTGCGACCGCGTCCAGGACGCCTACACGCTCCGCTGCATTCCCCAGGTCCTCGGGGCCGTCCGCGACGTCCTGTACCATGCCGAGAACGTGCTCCAGGTGGAGTTCAACAGCGCCACCGACAACCCCCTCATCTTCCCCGGCGGGGACGTGCTGAGCGGCGGCAACTTCCACGGCGAGCCCCTCGCGCTTCTCGCGGCCTACCTCGGGCCCGCCCTCGCGGAGGTGGCGAACTTCAGCGAGCGCCGCGTGGCACGCCTCGTGGACCCCCACCTCTCCGAAGGGCTCCCCGCCTTCCTCACGCCCCGCAGCGGCCTCAACTCGGGCTACATGATTCCCCAGTATGTGGCGGCGGGCCTCGTGATGGAGAACCGGATTCTCGCGCACCCGGCCGCGGTGGACAGCATCCCCACCTCCGCCAACCAGGAGGACCATGTCTCGAACGGCGCCGTCGGTGCGGTCATGGTGACGCGCATCCTCCGGAACGCCGAGCGCGCTGTCGCCCTCGAGCTCCTCATTGCAGCCCAGGCCCTCGACTTCCGGGCCCCCCTCGTGGCCGGGAGGGGGACGCGGCTTGCCCATGCGGCGCTCCGCGCCCGCATCCCCGCCCTCCGGGAGGACCGCTACCTCAAGCCGGAAATGGACGCCGCCACCGCGCTCCTGCGGGAGGGCGTGCTGGTGGAGGCCGTAGAGTCAACCGTTAGCGCTCCTGAAGTTCAGGCGGACTTGGACACTGTTTGAGGAGGCACACCTCCCCGCGACATCTGCGCAACAGGTTAACGGAAGGCACCCGACGCCTCACAGTTTCAGGAACGGGCAGCACGGGCCAAACGGGAGGAATCGAGAACGGGAGAGACGTACACTTTTTTGAAAATGCCTTCGGCGGGGGATTTCCGCAGGCCGAGAGTATCAGCGTGTGTAGAGTAGATTTCCCCTCGGGGACGCGGACTCCGTGTCTGGAGCGCAGCGCAAGAGGGCTTGCGGGAAAGCTCGCATATAAGGCCACGGGCACGTGTCGAATGCGCAGGTCACGAAGTAGCGACGGAAGCTCTTGGGGGGCACCATCCCCAGCTGGTTTGAAGCAGACCTGTGGGCCCCGCGGTGGCTATACGGAAGGCCATCCTTGTGCAGCAGGGAAGCGCTAGCCCATCCCCCAAGCGAGCCACAATCAGCACAGCGTTTGCTTCAGCTGGCAACGTCCCGCGCGGGAAAGAAATGAGTCCGCCTGCTGTCCAAGGGCCAACCAGAAGTGGCACCATATTTCAAACAACAGCGAGCCTCAAAGAGGAGCCCTATGCTCATGGCCGAGACCGGTTTGGCCATTTGCCCAAGCGCCCGAACGGCCTGGGGGAACAGGAAAGCATATCCCAATTTCACCGCCAGGTCCGGTGGCGCGACGTTTCCGGATATGCGGGACGAAGCACCCCGACAAACGCTGCTCCAGCATGCTTGAGGGAAGTATCTGTGATAAGGTGGGCATCGCCTTTCTCAAACACCTCAGGCAACACAATCCGAGAGACACCTGTCCAGCCGGTAGGGCTGGGTCTCCAACGTGAGCGTCCGCATCTACCCCCGCTTGAATAGGCCCATCATTTGCGTCAGCGCACGACCTCACGAAATAGCGCTCAAGAGGCCCAGGAATGAATAGGCAGCAAAGATAAAAAAAAAGCCGATGACGAAGGCAGTGGTGATGGCCTATCCGACATTGGTCCGATAACGAGGACTACATCGGCTTGAGCTCTGGAATGGCACAGCCACGCTCGCCGGGGGCTACGGGGAGGTCTTCATCGGACTCAGGAACCGCTGGAAGGTCCGTATAGACCTCACAAGCCATACGGTCGCCGCACCGAACGGTCCCGTAACGCTCTTCGCACTCCTTGTAGCCGCAGCTGGTATCGATTGGCCCCGTACATTCCTCGGCTACCACTGAGCCCGTAGCAACGAAAGACATCGACCCAGCGAAGATTACGATCGACGCAATTAGCACTCTCGCATTCATGTGTTCGACCTGAGCCCCATAGGGCAACCACCAATGGGTTGATAGCGTTATAAATGTTCTCCCCCCAAGTCGAGAGCACAGCACGGCACCCAAGCACGGAAAACCTGACCTTCTATGCCCACCGGCTAATTTTCTTTGCATGGTGCCCGTGGGACCCCTGTTGAAACGATGTCCCGAGAGCGAAGCTTAGCCGGACCCGACTCCATCGTTGGCCCCCCCTTTCATCTGATAGACAACAACCTTTATGAAGCGTGAGACGGAGTGCCGGGCAGCTTTGGAGAACCCGGAGGCTCCAACCATGACTCGTACAAAGACCGCGTTCGCCCTCGTCGCAATGGTTGCCCTGCTTGCGCCCATCGCCGCACCCATGGCCGCCGCCCAAGAGCCCGCGCCCGCGGCCGCCCCCGCCCCCGTGGGGCCCGGGCGCGTCGTCACCTTCTACGGCCACGTCTTCGGCACGGGCCTCGACGCCCCCATGCCCGCCAACACCCAGCTCCCCATCGGTGAGGAAAACTACGGCCTCGGGACCTTCGCGTACTGTACCCCTGCGGGCAACTTCGAAGAACTCGTACCGACCCCGACTGGCGAGACGGGCTGCGACGACGACGACAACAACAAGCTCGTCTTCTTCTCCTCCCCCGGCTTCGTGGACGTGACGAACTCCGTCGAATTCACCACCCGCGGCGGCTACGGCCTGCTCCACAACGAGCGCGGCCAGACCAAGGACATCTACCTCGACACCTCCGGCACCGTCGAGGGCGTCATCTACATGACGCTCGACTTCCACAGCTGGGTCGCCAACAACGGCGAGACCGGCTGCCCCAGCGTGGCCCCGCCCCGCGACGTGGGCTGCCCCTACCCCTACTGGGGCTGGGACCCCGGCGCGTACCCGGACTACACCGTGAAGGCCACCCTCTACTCCGCGAACCTCGAGGGCGACCACGGCAGCAACGCCTCCGAAGCGCCCCCCATCAAGGCCGCCATCGACGCCGGCACCGCCATCAAGATCGCTGAAGGCGAGTCCACCCCCACCACCGTCCAGAACGGTCTCCCCGGCACCCCCGAGGCCAACGAGTTCCGCGTGAACCTCGGCAGCCCCCTCGTGGACAAGATTCCCCGCGACCACAGCTTCTTCATGGTGTTCTCCTGGTACTCCCGCGCGGGCGGCCAGCAGTTCACCACGGCCCAGTGGCGCATCTGGAGCGGCGAGTACTACCCCCACCGCTTCACCCTCCCCATCAAGAATGCCTTCGAGATCGAGCAGATGACCGCCGCCTTCGTGTTCGGCAAGCTCCTCGTCTCCGGCAGCATCAACACGCCCTGGGGCTCCTACGACATCAACCCCAAGGCCACCACCCTCACGGTCGCGAACAAGGCCGGCGTCCCCGTGGACCCCCGCAGCATCGAGGCCTTCACGGACGTCTCCGTGGCCCACGGCGGCCACTACGCGCCCGCGAACGCGAGCTACGTGTGGGACTACCGCGCCGACAAGGCCGCTCCCGGCGAGTACACGGCCACCCTCCGCGCCGCGAACTGGCAAGGCTCCGTGACCGCCGAGTGCAAGGTCACCTTCATCATCGGTGAGAAGGAGGCCGACAACCGCGGCGGCAACGCCGTCTGCGGCGGCCTCACCACGAACCTCGGCTCGGGCGGCAACGACCCCAACAGCCGCCTTCCCGAGGGCACGGGTCGCGCCGACACGCCTGACCGCCGCGGCGACACCCGCCTCCCGGTGCTCGGCGTCCGCTCCGCCGCCCTCGCCCCCGCTGGCCTCGACCTCACCCTCCTCGCGGGGGCGGCCCTTGCGGGCCTGGCCCTCGTCGCTTCCCGGAGGTGGCTCCAGTGAACCGCCGCTTCGCCCTCCTGCTCGTGGTGGCCCTCGCGGCCCCCGCCTTCACGGGCTGCCTCGGCCTCTTCGGTGACGAGGCCGTGGCCCCCACGGACACCCGCACGGACGAGGAGAAGCTCCGCGACGCCGTCGGCAACGACACCGCCGGCAAGATCGAGGAACGCTTCAGCGAGAACCCCAAGGTCTACCTCTTCCCCGGCCAGAACGCCCTCCCCACGACGGTGGCCTACTTCAACGACACCATCGACCCCGGCCAGATGGGCGGCTACGAGGACAAGAACGACCGCGGCGGCAACGACTACAACGGGCTCGTCGAAACCTTCGACGTGAAGAGCCTCATCCCCGAGGGCCAGCCCACGGAGCTCCGCATCACCCTGTACTACGCGAGCAAGGTGGGCGCGAGCGCCGACCTTGACCTCTTCATCGACGTGCCCGGCACGAAGACGAGCATCAGCCGCGAGAACACGGACGAGTTCAACTGGAAGTTCACCGTGAAGACCCTCACCGTGAACACCATCGGTGTCGCGGGCGCGAACCACCTCGTGGGCGTCCAGCTCCAGAACGGCCGCGTCCTCCTGAACCCCCTCGTGTACTCCATCAAGGTGACGGCGAGCTACGCGCAGAACGTCCTCACCCCCGCCGTCCCCTGGGCCTTCGAGGTTCCCGCGGACGCGACGGGCATCATCGTGGAGTCCGAGAAGGCCGGCGGCCCCGAGAACATCCTCGCGAAGTTCGTGCTCATCGACCCGCGCGACGAGGTGGTGGCCTACCGCGAGTACAACGATATCGAGGTCCCCTCCGAATCGATCTACATCCCCACCAAGGGCCCTGGCCAGTACGTGTTCTACGCGTACGAGATGCGCGGCGGCTTCCTGAGCCTGAAGGCCGACGCGCCCCTCGCCTCGCGTGACGTGAAGGCCCTCACCACCACGGAGCAGCTTGTGACGCTCGCTCCCGGCCCCGTGCCCGGCATCGGCAGCCGTGCCCCCGCCGTGAGCAACACCACGGCCCCGCCCGCCAACGGCGGCCAGGACTTCCCCGTGAAGGTGGAGACCCTTCCCCTGGAATTCCAGGCCTACATGAAGGCCAACAGCCCGAGCCTCGCCCTCAACAGCCAGGCCACCATCACGGGCCCCAAGGGCCTCGTGCACGAGCTCCTCCGGTACCTCCGCTACGATGACGAGCGCGGCAGCCTCGGCATGAGCCACGACCCCTGGAACTCGGAATATCACCCCGAGAACTTGGCTAAGGGAGATTACACAATTCATGTGGTCAACTCCGGCAACCTTGAGGTCGGCTACCGGCTCGTGACCTACACCCGGTGATATCCATGCAGGCGAAGCTGTCCCTCCTCCTCGCAACCCTCCTCGTGTCGGGCGCCCTCACGGGATGCCTCGCCGGGATCAACACCCTCACCGGCGGCGCCGGGGAGGACGCCGCGCGGTCCGAAGACCTCGACCAGGGCTCCATCGACGACGTCACCGACAACGTGACGGACGACGTCGACGACGCCACGGACGGGAACCTCTCCGACAAGAAGCCCCCCGTGGCCCGCATCCGCGTCAACGACGCCACGGGCGCCCTCGTCCACGAGACGAAGATCGATGCCGCCGACCAGCTCACGATCCCGGTCGTGTTCAACGCCGGGCCGGCCACCTTCTCGGCCTCCGACTCCAACGCCCGCGACGGCGCGAAGATCGAGAGCTACGAGTGGGTCGTCGAGCCCGGCCCCATCCTGGCCTCCGGCCGCACCGTGACCCTCGACCTTTCGAAGCCCGCGGCCTACACCGTGACGCTCACCGTGAAGGACAACAACAACCTCACGGACACCCAGGGCCTCCTCCTCCACGTGATGCCGGTTCCCTTCGTCGTGGCCCAGGTGTTCACGGGCAGCATCACCGCCGGCGCCGAGTACATCGGCGTCCCCGCGAACCCCACCCATCCCTTCACGGTCCTCGCGACCAACGAGGCGGGAAGCACCCTCAAGGTCGTGGGCGCGAAGGTCAGCGTGAAGCCCACCGGCACCCTTGCCGCCGCCCAGGACATGGCCCTGCGCGTGACCGGCACGGATCTCGACGAGTCCACCGACAGCACCGGCAGCGGCGTCGCGGAGACCCTGTCCTTCAGCGGCCTCGCCGCGGGCGACTACGTCGCCGAGCCGCAGCTCTACTCGGGCGTGAACGCCGAGTACGAGCTTGTGGTTGAAGTCACCTACCTCGAGGTCGTCGAAGGCCTCGGTGGCGGCGACGGCCACGGCCACGCGCACTGACGCAAGCCCTCGACCCTGGATTGGCGGACGGGAGGCCCGCCAATCCAGAGGAACCACAGCATGCTGCGGCAAGCCTCGCCTTGCCCATGCTTAAGCTTAGCAAGCCTATCATGTTGCCCGGGAAACCATGAAAGTTCGTGTGATTCTCGGAGCCCTAATCCTCCTGATTGCAACCAGCGTCGCGGTTGCCCCGACCGCGAACGCGTCCGAACGTCTTCCCTGTCTCTCCATCGACCCGGACACGCTCGCCTGGGAGTGGGATGGGACGGACTGCGCCGTCCGCACGGGCGGGGATGTTGTATTCATGGGAGTCGGCACCGCCCTCTATGTCGCCTTCGTCGGCGTGCAAACTGGTTGGTGTGTCCTCTTTGAAGGCGAAGGCTACGAAGGCGTTATCGGGTGTGCCCCCCTGGTGTGAGGACGATGAAGCGCTCCACGATTCTCCTCGTCGCCGCCGTGCTGCTCTCGCTCGTGCCGCAAGCCTCGGCTGGGAAGCAACTCCCATGCACCGAGGTTGACCCCGACACCCAAGCGATCAAGTTCCACGGTAAGGACTGCATGGAGGACTACGGGGCTGAGGCTGCCTACGAGATCCTGTATTGCGCGGAAACCGGACTCGGCCTTGTCGGCATCGCACTCTGCGTAGTCGAGAACGCCTGATCTCGGTTTCGCCGGGGGCGCAGCTGCGCCCCCTATCTTAGCCAAGCGCCCCTGCGTAAAGCAGCGGCAGGATCACGGACACGTCGCCCTCGATGTTGATGATGCGCGCGTCCTCCTTGATCTTGCCCCAGGAGATGGCCTCCTCGAGGCGGGCGCCGGAGAGGGAGCCGTCGTACTCCACGGCGGTGGTGATGTAGATGGCGTAGTCGAGGCCGTCGCGGAACTGGCTCCACCAGATGGTGTGGTGCTTGCTGATGCCGCCGCCGAGCATGAGGGCGCCCAGCTTGTCGGCGTCGAACATGAGGTCGCTGAGTTCCTGCTCGTCCTTGAGGAGGTCGAAGCGGAAGTCGCGGTGTTGCTGGTAGAACATCCAGAACTGGCTGCCCACGGAGCCGTCGGTGATGCCGGGGACGTAGATGGGGACGCCGCGCTCGTGGCACCAGTAGAGGAGGGATTCCTCCTTGTTGGGGAGGTCGGCGATGCGCTTCCCGAAGTAGCGGCAAATGTCCGCGGTGCTCCAGTCCTTCTTCTCGCGGTACATGTCCGCGATCCAGGGCTGCAGCTTCTCTTCCAGGATTTCGCCGTAGCTCTCGTTGGGGACGAGGACGTTCCCGAGGCGGTTGATGCCGAGCTGGTGGAGCTTCACGTCGTCCATCTCGAAGCTGCCCTGGTAGTAGTGCCGCCACAGGCGCGCGAGGTCGTGGTCGAGGGTGCCGCAGGTGGTGATGATGGCGTCCACGAGGCCGTCCCGCACCATGCCGGTGATGACGCCGCGGATGCCTGTCGCCATGAGGCAGGCGGGGAAGCTGAGGACGGTGGTGACCTCGGGGCCCGCCATCTTGTTGAAGATCTCGGCGCCAATCGCGACCTTCTTCGCGCTGAAGCCACCGCCCCGGTACATCCCATCGAGGAGCTCCCGGACGGTCATCTCGGGGTGGACGCGCAGGTCGCTGATGGGCTCCAGTTCCGCGCGGGAGGCGGGCGGGGGC
>DATMKA010000384.1:0-7239 GCA_035553595.1 Thermoplasmatota archaeon
GGTGGCGGGAAGGCGCACCGGCCCGTTCAGCACCTCGTAAGGCGTGGAAGGGGTGAACACCTCCGCCTCCTGGAAGGTGCGGAGCCCCTCGGGCTCCTCCTTGATGCGGCGCTGGAACAGCAGCACGTCGAGGAGGACGGCGAAGACGCCCGTGAGGAACACCATGTCGTAGATGCTCGCGCCGCCGATGCTCGCGATGGCGCCCTCCGCGGGCACCGGTTGGGCAAGAATCTCGGGGATGCGCACGAGGTCGGCGCCGATGAGAACCCCGAGGGTGCCCCCGATGTAGGCAAGGGGGGCCGAGTGGGCCGCGTCGCGCCAGAAGGCGAGGAGGCTGAAGATGGAGGCCACCGCCACGGGGATGAGGAACAGAGGGAACGGGGAGGTGACGCCTTCCGGCGTGACGTCCGTCACCAGGTAGGCGGCGATGGCCACGAAGGTGATGGCCACGAGGGCCTCCTGTAGCAGCCCCGGAAAACGGCGCATGAGCAGGATGGCCACGACCACGGGCACGACGGCGCCGCCCACGTTGATGGCGAGAAGCCACCCGTTGGAGGCAAAGAGCGGGATGTTGATGAGGCCGCCCAGGATGGACCCGAGGACGATGAACGTCACCTCGCCCCGGGAGAAGCCCACGCTGCTGAAGGCCCGCACGATACCGCTATAGAGCAGGTACAGCAGCAGAACCGCCAGGGCGATGCCCGCGAGGGTGAGGAAGAACGCGGTGACGTCGGAGGCGGGCTCGGCCACGAGGGGAAGAAGGAGCCGGAACCCAAATAGGTGATGGCGCGGCGGCCCCGACAAGCCCGCCACGGCAAACGTTATACCCCCCGCACCCTGCTCGGGAAGCCATGCGCCCCGCCCGGACGCTCCGGCTGCTCCTCCTCACCGCCCTCCTCGTGGGCCCCGCTCTTGCCGGCTGCCTCGCTCCCGCAGCCACCGAGACGCCGGTCACGCCGGCGGCTCGAGCGGCCGCGCCCGGGGTTGGCATCAACGAGTCGCTTCTCACGCAGCCCCTGTTCGAGGCCCTCCCCAAGATTCCCGAGTACGTGACCGTCACCGTGGACGGCATCAAGCTGTACGTCGAGGTGTACCTCCCCGACGGCCCCGGTCCCTGGCCTGCCATCCTCATCCACAGCCCCTACCGCAGCCACGGAAGGAACGGGGACGTTGACGAGGAGCCCCGCTTCCGGGAATACTTCGTCCCCCGCGGGTACGCCGTGGTCCTTGGCGACGTGCGCGGCACGGGCTACTCCGAAGGGTGCCAGAACATGATGGGCGCCAAAGAGCAGCAGGACGCCTACGACCTCGTGGAGTGGATCGCGGCGCAGCCCTGGAGCGACGGCAAGGTGGGCATGTACGGCGTCTCCTACGTGGGCACCACTCCCTCCGAGGCCGCCATCATGAACCCGCCCCACCTCGTCACCATCGTTCCCGTGGCGGGCGTCACGAACCAGTGGCGCAACATGTACCAGAACGGCGTCCCCTACCTCTTCCGTTTCTACCCCCTCACCTACGAGCTCACCACGGGCGCGACCCCGCCCACGAACGTGGGGCAGGGCCCCGCTTGGGCCGCGAACGTGGCCTCGGGCGCGTGCGAGCAGGAGGAAACCCTCGAGCACGTATCACCCGGCACTTACGAGAAGGGCGTCTACGACGACTACTGGCACGAACGCAACTTCACCACCCGCGTGAAGAACATCAACGCGAGCGTGTTCTACAACCAGGGCTTCACCGACCGCGCGGTGAACCCCATGGAGGCCATCTATTGGTTCAACGAGATCGAGGCCCCCAAGAAGGCCTTCCTTGGACAGTGGGCCCACCGCACCCCCGACCGCGAAGACTGGCAGAACGCCCTCCACGCCTGGTTCGACTACTGGCTGAAAGGGATCGACAACGGCATCATGGACACCCCCACCGTGGAGGTGATGCTGAACGACGACACCGTCCGCGTGGACACCGAGTGGCCGCCCACCACCGCGACCCCCTGGACGCTGTACCTCTCCCCCGGCGAACTCCTCCCCGAGGCGCCTACCGAGGGTTCGGAAACCTACGTGCACGACCCCGCGGGACCCGGTGCCGCCGACCTCCTCCCGGAGGGCCTCGCGCCCACCCTCCTCCCCAACGGGCTCCAGTACGTGACGGAGCCCCTCGCGAACACCACCCACCTCGCAGGCTCCGCCCTCATGCACATGACGGTGAGCGTGGACGCCCCCAACACGTACCTGTTGTGCAGCCTCTACGACGTGGACGGCGACACCTGGACGGAGGTGGCGGAGGGCTGGATGAACGCCCACCTCTGGAAGCGCTTCGACGAGTCCAACCCGCTTACCCCGGGCGAGAAGTACACCATGACCTGGAAGTTCGAGCCCCGCGAGTACCTTTTCAAGGAGGGCCACCGCATCGGGCTCCGCATCCACGGCCACGACCCCCGCGTCTTCCCCTTCGACGAGCCGCGCACCGAGAACACGGTGTATTACGGCGGCGACGCGCCCACGGCCCTTGAGCTGCCCCTTCTGCACGGTGCCGAGCTCCACCCTCGGCCCAAGGGCGTGTGAGGCGGGGACGCGGGCGTCCTGCCACCCGGACCGCGCCCGCCCACGCGGAGCGGATCGGGACGCCATCACAACAGGCGGAAGCGCTCCCGGCCCCACCAAAACACTTAAACGGGGAAGGGGGGTATCTCGGGCTATTCCCACTTAAGTAGTGATCCCCATGTCCCTCGAGCAGGAGTATCAGCTGGACTTCTTCAAGACCAACGGGTTCACACGGAAGCAGTGCACGGGCTGCAAGATGTTCTTCTGGTCCCAGGACAAGGCCCGGGAGAAGTGCGGCGACCCGCCCTGCGTCGAGTACCAGTTCATCGGGAACCCCGCCACCAAGAAGGAGTACACGCTCCGCGAGATGCGCGAGACGTACCTCAAGTTCCTCGAGGAGCGCGGCCACACCCGCGTCAAGCGCTACCCCGTCGTCGCGCGCTGGCGCGAGGACATCTACCTCACCATCGCGAGCATCGCGGACTTCCAGCCCCACGTCACCTCCGGTGCCGTGCCCCCGCCCGCGAATCCCCTCGCCATCAGCCAGCCCTGCATCCGCCTCAACGACCTCGACTCCGTGGGCAAGTCCGGCCGCCACCTCACCACCTTCGAGATGATGGCCCACCACGTGTTCAACTACCCGGGGAAGACCATCTACTTCAAGAACGACACCGTGCGCCTCTGCCACGAGTTCCTCACCCAGGCCCTCGGCATGAACGGCGCTGAGGTCTCGTACAAGGAGAACCCCTGGGCGGGCGGCGGCAACGCCGGCCCCGCCATCGAGGTGCTCATCCGCGGCCTCGAAGTGGCCACCCTCGTGTTCATGAAGTGGGTCGAGGACCCCGCGGGCCCCATCGACCTCAAGGGCGAGCGCTACCGCGAGATGGACCTCCAGATCGTGGACACCGGCTACGGCCTCGAGCGCCTCACCTGGATCAGCAACGGGCGCTCCACCATCTACGACGCCCTCTTCCCCGACACCGTCGCCTTCCTCATGGACGCGGCGGGCCTCGCGCACATCCGCGGCGACCCCAAGTACGCGAAGCTCCTCGCCGAGACCGCCCGCATGTCCTCCATCATGTCCGTGGACACGGGCACGAAGGTCCTTGAGCTCCGCAAGAAGGTGCACGCCCGCGCCCGCGAGCAGGGCCTCGACATCAGCTTCGAGGACGCTCTCAAGGTGTGGGAGCCCCTCGAGAAGGTGTACGCCCTCTCCGACCACGCCCGCTGCATCGCGTTCATGCTCGGCGACGGCATCGTCCCGAGCAACGTCAAGGCCGGCTACCTCGCGCGCATGGTCATCCGCAAGAGCCTGCGCCTCATGGACGAGCTGGGCCTCCAGATGACCTTCATGGACATCGTGGACCGCCAGCTCGTGGTCCTCGGTGCCGACTTCCCCGAGCTCAAGGCCAACCGCGACCACATCGCGAAGGTCCTCGCCCTCGAAACGGAGCGCTACCGGGAGACCATGGAGAAGGGCCGCCGCCTCGTGGAGCGCGAAGCGAAGGCCCTCAAGGGGAAGGGCATGGACGTGGAGAAGCTCATCAGCCTCTACGACTCCCAGGGCCTTGCCCCCGACATCGTGAAGGCCGTGGCGGAACCCCTCGGCGTCACCGTGGACATCCCGGACGACTTCTACTCCCGCGTGGCCGAGCGCCACAGCAAGGAGAAGCCCGCCGCCCCCGCCGCCGAGAAGGCGCAGAACGGCCACCACAAGAAGCTCGAGGGCCTCCCGCCCACGAAGCTCCTGTACTACCAGGACTCCACCACCAAGGAGTTCAACGCCGTCGTCCTGTGGGCCAAGGACAACGAGGTTGTGCTCGACCAGACCGCCTTCTACCCCGAGGGTGGCGGCCAGCCCGCCGACGGCGGCTTCCTCGTGACGGAGGGCGACTCCTTCGAAGTGAAGGACGTCCAGAAGGTGGGCAACGTCGTCGTGCACACGATTGACGGGAAGCTCAAGGTGGGCGCCATGGTGCGCGGCCGCGTGGACTGGGGCAAGCGCATGGCCCACACGCGCCACCACACCGCCACCCACATCATTCTCGGCTCGGCGCGCCGCGTCCTCGGCCCCCACGCCTGGCAGGCGGGCGCCCAGAAGGGCTACGACCGCAGCCGCGTGGACATCGCGCACTACCAGCGCATCACCGACGAGGAACTGCGCGAGATCGAGCAGCTCGCGAACATGGTGGTCCTGGAGAACCTCCCCGTCACCAAGGAGTGGCTGCCCCGCGACGAGGCCGAGAAGAAGTACGGCTTCCAGCTCTACCAAGGCGGCATCCCCGCCGGGAACCAGATCCGCGTCGTGAAGATCCAAGACTTCGACGTGGAGGCCTGCGCCGGCACCCACGTGCGCGGCACCCAGGAAGTGGGCGCCATCAAGCTTGTGCGCACGGAGCGCATCCAGGACGGCATCGAGCGCATCGAGTTCACTGCTGGCCTTGCCGCCGTGAAGCACATGCAGCGCCAGACCGAGATCCTGCAGGAGGCCGCCACGGTCCTCAGCGTCACGCCCGAGGAGGTGCCGAAGACGGCCACCAAGTTCTTCGAGGAGTGGAAGCAGCTCCGCAAGGAGAACGAGGACATGCGGGCCCGCCTCGCGAAGCTCGAAGCGGCCTCCTTCAAGCCCGACCTCGAGGTCACCGTGGAGGGCCAGGCCGTCGTGTTCGCCGTGAAGGGCGGCATGGACGCGAACGCCCTCAGGAACCTCGCGGCGGAGTACGCGAAGAACACGCCCAAGATCGTGGCCGTCGTCGCGCCCACGGGCCAGTTCATCGTGACCCGCAGCGCGGAAGCCACCGGCAACGCCGTCCCCGTCGCGAAGGCCCTCGCCGAGGGCCGCGCGGGCGGCAAGCCCGACCTTGCGCAGGGCAGCATCCCCAACGTCGCCCCCGGCACCACCGAGGCCCAGATGGTGGAGATGCTTCGGAAGAAGTTCAGCGCTTAAGCCGGGGCCTTCCTGCGCCTGAGGTCTCCCCAGCGGAGCCTGGGCTTCGAGCGGGAGGGAAAAAGAGGTGAGAGGTCGCCCGGAGGGGCCCCGGAAGGAACACGGAGGCCAAACAGGGGTGCACAGGGGTCAGACAGGGTGGGAGCGTTGCAGGGTCGAGGCCCGCTCCGGGCGACAACTCCTGGTTGCCTCGGGAGGGTACGGAACCCTCTGCACCACCGCGGGGAGTGGTAACGAACCGGGTGCGCCGTGAGGGAGCCTGCCGGTTGCGGCCCACGGGACCGGTGAGGGACCCCTCGGGAGCGCTCCGGGGGGATGCTCGCGCCTAGCTCCAGAAACATCATGCATGGGATTCCACCGACCAGGGACCCATGTCGGATGGCCTGCGGTTAGGCATCGCGTCACAAACCCCCATTGCTCGCGTTCTCCGTACGCCTGAAGAGATTGAGGAGGAGCACGGCCCGCTCCCCGACCCCATCCCCCTCGATGGCCTCGTGCGCGGTCACGATTTCTCCATCACGCCTGGCGGCGTTGCGCGCATGATCCACTGCGCCATCGAGGACGTGTGGACCGCCGAAGGCGTCCACGGCGAGTGGGTGACCCTCACCAACGGGTTCTCGCGGGAGCTTGCGTGCGGCCCCTTCCGCCTCCTCAGCGCCTCCCTACCCCCGGAAGCGCAGGCGCGTTATGGACAATTCAAGGAAGTCCTGTGGGAGGTCATCAACGGGCTGCCGCCCCGCATCGAGCACCCCTTCCGGGAGGGCGGTGACTTTGCTCGGCAGCTTGAGAGCTACAGCGAATGGAGCGCGGCGGGCGCGCAGGTGCTCAACGAGCGCCACGCGGCTGCGCCCTTCGACCTGTTCTACATCAACGACTGGCAGCAGCTTCCCCAGGGCGCCTTCCTGAAGGGCCGCCCCCGCGTCATGCATTTCCACGCGCCCTTCGCGGACTGGACGCCTGCCGGGTGGAAGGACTTCGTGCTCCACCACCTCAAGCATTACGAGTCCGTGATCGTGAGCACGCACCAGTACGTTGCCGCCCTCAAGAAGGCGGGCCTCGACGTGCCCGTCCACCAGGTGTACCCCTGGATCGATCCAGACGACTATCCTGCCCCACCGCGCAGCGACATGCGGGCCTTCGAGGAGAAGTTCCGCATCGCCCCCGAGGACGAGGTGATCCTCAACGTGGGCCGCATGGACCCCGTGAAGGGCCAGGACCGCCTCCTGCGCGCGATGCCGCGCGTCCTGCGCGAGCGCCCCAACGCGAAGCTCGTGCTCGTGGGCAACGGCAGCTTCTCCAGCTCCAAGAAGGCCGGCATGGGCCTCTCCAAGGGCAAGCTCTGGCGCGGCAAGCTCGAGGCCCTCGCGAAGGACCTCGGCATCGAGGACCGCGTCGTCTTCACCGGCCACATCCCCCACAGCGAGGTCGTGCCCGCCTTCCACCGCGCCAACGTGTTCGCCTTCCCGAGCGTCGCCGAAGGCTTCGGCCTCGCCGTCGCCGAGGCCTGGATCGCCCGCAAGCCCGCCGTCGTGAACGTGGGCGCCGGCATCTCCGAGATCATCACGGACGGCGAGAACGGTCTCGTGGTGGACGCCGCCGACGCCGACGCCCTCGCGGGCGCCCTCGTACAGGTGCTCGCCTCCCCCGACGGCGGCCGCGCCATGGGTGAAGCGGGCTACCGGACGGCCCTCGAGGTGTGCGACGTCCGCCACGGCGGATGGCAGGTCCTCGAAGTGCTCGAGGCCACCCTTGAGG
>DATMKA010000385.1:0-13643 GCA_035553595.1 Thermoplasmatota archaeon
TCGCAAGGACGGCGGCGAGAACAAGGACGGGTGTGAGGACTCTCACGTCAGACCTCCCACACGAGGAGGGGTCGAGGGGCAGAAAGCGTTTTGCCCCTACCGGCGGGGAGCTTCAGCAGGGCGAATAGGGTCTCCGCAGGCCGGGCAGAACGCAAGTCCCGCGTCGGCGAGGCGTTTGCCGCACCCGGAGCAGGCCGGGCCACCGAGCTTCACGCGGGCGCGAACCGTGCGCAGGCGTCGCCCGAGCAGGAGGTACCCGCCCGCCCCTGCGACGGCGACCCCGACGGCGAGGGCGCCCGTGAGGAGCGCGTCCGTGTCGTCGATGTGCCGGAGCACTTTCCCCTCGATGCGGTCGACGCGCACGAGCGCCATCTGCCCCGTGGACCAGAGCTCCTGGTCCACGGGCTCGTTGTAGTCCCCCTTCGTGATGAACCCGGAGTGGCGGCCGGCGGTGGCGGGGTCGAGCTCCACGGGCAGGTTCACTTCCCGGTAGCGGCCGAGCTCCGCGTCCCAGGTGCCGATGCCGGGGAGGATGAAGCGGCGGACGCCCTTGAGGCCAAGCTCCGGGATGTCGTAGGCATCCCGGGCGGCGTCGTATTCGACCCAGGCCACGGCACGGTGGACAATCCGGGCCCCGTCGGGTTCCCGGGGCTCCGGCTCAAACGAGATGACGTCGCCCCAGTCTCCCAGGACGCGGTACCCTTGCTGTTTTCCCTGGTAGTACGTCACGAGGTCCTCGCGTTTGAGGACCCCGCCCTTCACGAAGGTCTCTCCCGGGTCGAGGATCCCTTCGAGGTTCTCCTCCGAGTGGGACATGCTGCGGCTGCCCGTCCACGTCTGGACCGAGTTGCCGAAACCCACCACCCCGAACCAGCCGAGGGCGAGGCAGGCGACGACGCCCCCGACGAGGATGGCTTTGCTTTTCAGGGAGAGCGCCACGCACGGTCGAGGGAGATGCCCCCATAAATACCGTCGCGCCCCGGGTGCGTGGCCGCTTCAGGGCGCCACGCGCGCCACGTCCATGAGGAGAGCGTTGAGCACGTCACGCTCGCTGCTTTGCAGGAAGAAATGGCCCCCGGGGAAGAGGCGGCGCGTGAACTCGCCGCGGGTATGCTCCCGCCACCCCTCGAGGCTTGCGGGCGGCGCATCGGGGTCCGCGAGGCCCCCGTACGCAACAAGGGAGCAATCGAGCCCTGCGCCGGGAACGTATCGGTAGGTCTCGCAGGCCGTGAGGTCGGCCCGGAAGATGGGTTTCACGAGTGCGAGAAGGTCGGGGTGCGCGAGCACCTCGGGGGGCGTGCCGCCGAGGCGCCCAAGCTCCTGGAGGAGCGCTTCGTCCGAGGCGTTTCCGAGGGGCGCCCGGAAGGAGGGGAGGTGGGGCGCGCGGTGGCCCGACACCACGAGGAGCGCCGGCGCGGGACCTCCTTGCGCCGCGAGGAGCCGAGCCGTCTCGTACGCGACGAGGGCACCCATGCTGTGGCCGAAAAACACGGTGGGCCGCCGGGGCCCCGTCTCGGCACGGAGCGCCCCCGCCACGCCCGCGGCGAGGGAGGCGATGCTTGTGTGGAGCGGTTCGTTGAAGCGCGCCTCGCGGCCCGGCAGCTGCACGAGCGCGAGGGCAAGGTGTGGAGGGAGCGCGCGCCGCCAGGTGCGGTAGGCGCTTGCGCCCGCCCCCGCATAGGGGAAGCACACGAGCCGCGCCCGCGCCTCCGGACCTCCCGCTGCGGGGAGGATCCAGGGGTTGGGGGACGCGCGCTCGCCCATGGCGGCGCGGAAGCCTCGCGTCGCGCATAAGGCTGCCGGGCACCGCGCGTTTATGTCCCGCCGCCACACTCCCCCACTGAAGCGATTTGACTCTACCCCCGCTCCTGTCTGGGGAAGTGCACGTGTGGCGCGTCCACCTCCCAAGCCTCCCGTCCGCGCCTTGGGTGAGCGAGGATGAGGCCCTGGAGGCGGCACGGTTCCGCAGGCCCGAGGATGCCCGCCGCGCCCTCCTCACCCGCGGCGTCACGAGGGCCCTCCTTGCGCGCTACGCGGCAACCCCGCCCCAAGCCCTCGCCTTCACGAGAGCTTGCAGCAACTGCGGTGCCCCCAACCACGGGAAGCCCCGCCTCGTCGCGCCAGCCGCGGCCACGCCCCTGACCTTCAACCTCAGCCACTCCGGGGACCTGCTCGTCATCGCCCTGAGCCGCGGCCTCGAGGTCGGGGTTGACGTCGAGCGGGTGGACGCCACCTTCGATTGGGAGCCCGTCGCGCGCCAGGTGTTCACGCCCGAGGAACGCGCCACCCTCGCCGCCGCGCCCGAGCCCGAGCAGCGGCGCCGCTTCTTCGACGCCTGGACCCGGAACGAGGCCGCCCTGAAACTCACGGGCCACGGCCTCGCTGCCGCCGCGCCAGTTACGAACAGAGCAGCACCAGCGATCAGGCCCATCGAGGTGGGGGTTGGGTACAGCTGCCACCTGGCAACTGCCGAAACCCCAACGCGAGTCCTGGTTGAGGATTACCCGCCCGGTAGGTCGTAATGCGAGGCGACCGCGGCCCATCCCCGCCGAGGCTGCCCTCGCGAGGCTCGTGCAGCGGCTCTGCGTGGATTCGGTCCGAATCCCGCGGAACGGCCCCTCGCGGGGCCTTTCGGCCCATCCCCGCCGAGGCTGCCCTCGCGAGGCTCGTGCAGCGGCTCTGCGTGGATTCGAACCACGACCAGCGGATTAACAGTCCACCATCACTACCGGTTAGACTACAGAGCCAGTGAGGGGGTCTGTGGCGCCCCGGAGACATATAGTTTCCGTATCGTCCGATGGTGGTTACTGCTTCTTGCCTAAACGGCAGCAATTTCCCACAATGTTCGGACACATGCCGGGGTTTGAGTGCATTTTCCGCTCGGACGGCATCCTTATGACGCCGCGCTCCATCCTGGGTCCGTGACCCTGACCCCGGAGGAGGTGGCTCGCCTCTCGCGCCTTGCGCGCCTGAAGCTCGGGGAGGCTGAGGCAGCCGCCCTGCGGAGCGACCTGACGGCCATCCTTGCGAAGTTCGAGGAGGTTTCTGGAGCGGCTGCCACGGCGCCTTCCTCCCCGGAGAGCCCGACGCTGGCCCTCCGGGAGGACGTTCCCGCTCCGGCGCCCCCGGAGGAGGTCGAGGGGATCGTGGCGGCCTTCCCCCGCCGCAAGGACCGCGCCGTGGACGTGCCGAGGTCGCTGCCATGACCGCCCTCGAGCGCGTGGAGCGGGCCCTTGAGCGCCTCGGCCCGGACCCCTGGAACGCCTTCCTGCACGTGGAGGCGGAGGGCGCGCGCACGCGGGCACGCCGCGCCCCCGAGGGACCGCTGCACGGGGTCGTCGTGAGCGTGAAGGACAACCTGGCGGTGCGCGGCATGCCGATGACGTGCGCGTCGCGGCACCTCCAGGGTTACGTCGCGCCCTACACGGCCACGGTGGTGGAGCGCTTGGAGGCGGCGGGCGCGATCGTGCTCGGGAAGACGAATCTCGACGAGTTCGCCTGCGGCAGCTCGGGTGAGTCGAGCGCCTTCGGGCCCACCCTGAACCCGCGGGACCCGTCGCGTGTGGCGGGCGGATCCTCGAGCGGCGCGGGTGCGAGCGTGGCCGCGGGCGTCGTGGACTTGGCCGTGGGCTCCGACACCGGCGGGAGCGTGCGCGCGCCAGGGAGCTTCTGCGGCGTGGCCGCCCTGAAGCCGAGCCCGGGGCTCGTGTCCCGGTACGGGCTCAGCGACCTCGCCATGAGCCTCGAGGCGCCCGCGCCCATGGCGCGCACCGTGGGCGGCCTCACGCGGCTCATGCAGGTGATGGCCGGCCCGGACCCGCGAGATAGCCTCACGGCGGCAGCCTCCCCCTTCGTGCCCCACCAGGGCGAGCTCTCCCTCCAGGGCCTTCGCATCGGGGTTCCCGAGGCGTTCTTCGAGGGCGTGGAGGAGGCGACGGCGCGCCCTGTGCGCGCTGCGCTCGCCCGGCTTGAGGCCAAGGGCGCCACGCTCGTGGGAGTGGAGCTCCCTTCGCTGCGGTTCGCCCTCAGCGCTTACTACTTGCTCAACTATGCCGAGTTCGCAAGCGCGATGCAGCGCTTCGACGGTACGCGGTACGGATACCGCGGCGAGGGCAAGGGCCTGGAGGAGGCCCAGGCGGAAAGCCGTGCCGTGTTCGGGCCCGAGGTGAAGCGCCGCATCCTCCTCGGCACCTACGTGACGAGCCGCGACCGGCGTGAGGCGTGGTACGGGAAGGCGCTTGCCGCGAAGCAGGCTGTGGCCTCGGATTTCCAGCGCGTCTTCGAGCAGGTGGACGTCCTCGCGGGACCGACGATGCCTTTCCGCGCCTTCCGCCTCGGGGAGCGCGTGGCGGATCCGCTCGCGATGTACGCGAGCGACGTCCTCACGGTGAGCGCGAATCTTGCTGGAGTCCCCGCCGGCACCGTCCCCCTCCGAGTGGAAGGACTCCCTGTGGGTTTCCAGGTGATGGGCCCCCGCGGAAGCGACGCGCGGCTCCTTGCGCTCATGGGTCACGTGGAAGCCCTTTCGGGGGTGGCCCCGTGACCGTCCGCATCGGGCTCGAGATTCACGTGTACCTGAAGACGCACAGCAAGCTGTTCTGCGCCTGCAGCGCGCGCTTCCTGGAAGCACCTGCCCCCAACACGCAGGTGTGCGCCCTCTGCACGGGGCAACCCGGAGCGAAGCCCATGGGAGTGAACGCCGAGGCCCTGCGGCTTGGGTTGCAGGTGGCCCAAGCCCTCGGGTGCACCCTGATGCCCGGGGTGCGCTTCCAGCGGAAGCATTACTTCTATCCCGATTCCCCCGCGAACTACCAGCGCACCGCCACGCCCCACGGCACGAACGGAAGCCTGGAGGGCGTGCGCATCCGCGAGCTCCACTGGGAGGAGGACCCGGGCGCCTACGACCTGCGGGAGGGCACCGTGGACTACAACCGCGCGGGTGCGCCGCTCCTTGAGATCGTGACGGAGCCGGACCTTCGCGACCCCGCCCACGCTCGCGCTTTCCTGGCGGAGCTGCGGTTCCTTCTCGACCACTTGGACGCGAACTACGAGGCGGCTGGCCTCAAGGCCGACGTGAACGTCTCCGTCCCTGGCGGGGAGCGCGTCGAGGTCAAGAACGTGAACGGGCTGCGGAACGTCGAGACCGCCATCGACCACGAGGTGGCACGCCAGACCGAGGCTATCTCGCGCGGCGAGCCCGTGGGCCGCGAAACGCGCCACTTCGACGAGGTGCGGGGCGTCACGACGCGCCTCCGCACGAAGGAGGAGGAGGCGGACTACCGCTACATGGAGGACCCGGACCTCCCCTGGCTTCCCTTGCCTCCGGCACTCCTCTCTGAAACGCTCCTTCCGGAAGCGCCCCTTGCCCGTCGCACCCGCTTCGAGACTGCCTTCGGGCTAGCCCGTGCAGAGGCGACGACGCTCCTGAGGGAGCGCAGTCTCGCCGACGCCTTCGAGGCGCTCGCGAGCACCCTCCCACCTGCCGCGGTCGCGGAGTTCCTCCAGCGCGACCTGCGCGGCGAGCTCCATGCGCGCGGCCTCACCTTCACGGCAAGCGGCATCTCCGTGGCGGAGCTCACCGCGCTGCTCTCGGGCCTCGGGGCCCGCAGCATCACGCCGCAGGTGGCCACACGGCTGCTGCGCGAACGCCTCGACTTCGGCCGCTCCCTCGTGGAGGGGGTGCGCGCGGAGGCCGCGGAGAAGGGGACTGCTGAGCAGGCCGTGGGGGAGGCGGTGGTGGCGGCCCTCGCCGAGAACCCGAAGGCCGTGGAGGACTACCGCGCGGGGAAGGCCACGGCGCTCAACTTCCTCGTGGGAGCCGTCATGAAACGCCTGAAGGGCCGCGCGGCGCCCGACGTGGTGCGGGCTGCCGTGGAGGCGGGCCTCGGGAACCTCAGGTGAGGCGCTCGTCCGCGGGGTACACGAGGGTGCGCCCCACGATGCGGAACTCGTCGTCGAGGTGGAGACAGACGCGGGCGTCGCGCTGGATGCCGGGCACGCCGTTGCTGTCCTCCCACAGGCTGAAGTCGTTCCTCGACAGCCAGAGGTCGTGGGGCTGGGCCTGCCGCAGGGGCGGGATGAGGGCGATGAACTCACTGGCGGGGTCGAGGCCGCCCGTGGCGTTCGTGGAGCGGCCGTCGGTGGCGCCCCCGGTGCACTCCGTGGTTCCGGCCCCGACGGGGACGGCCGGGAGCGTGAGGAGCAGGAGGAGGAGGGAGGCTAGGAGAAGGGGCCTGGAGGACATGGTTCCTCGCTGGGATCACGTTTGTGAGAAGACCTATTAGTAGGTGCGGGCGGCGCGAAAGGGAAAGGGGGAGCGCCCGCGCTGGCACGGGCGCCCCGCGGACCAGGCTCAAAGCTTCTGGTCCGCCGGGTAGACTTGGTACTGGTCGACGATGCGGAACTCGCTGTCGAGGACGTAGCAGACGCGGGCCGTGCGTTGGACGCCGGCGACGCCGTTGCGGTCCTCCCACAGGCTGAAGTCGTGCTTGGACATCCACACGTCGTAGGGTTGGGCGAGGCGGAAGGCGTCGAGGACAAGAACGTACTCGTCCTCCACCTTGCTCGTGACGCCGGTCAGGTTCGTGGACCGGCCGTCGGTGGCGCCTCCAGTGCACTCCGTGGTGGTGCTGGAGGTCCCCGGTTCTTCCGGGGGCTGGTCGCTGGCCATCGCTCCGGGCATCGCAATGCCAAGAGTGGCGGCCGCAAGGACCAGAGAGGCGCCGATTGCGGTTCGCTTTTGCATAGTACACCTCTTTGCGCGCTGGGCGCGTCTCCCCCGTCTCTTGGAAGGGGTATAAGAAAGGGGGGGTAGGGCGCTCGGGCATCGGGGAACCCGATTGAACCCGTCAGGTGAAGCCAGACCCCCGATGAGGAAGCCTGAAAGGGTCAAGAAAGAAGGAAAAAAAGGGAAACCCTGCCCTGGAATCAGAGGAGGGTTTCGAGGTCGGGAACCTGGGTGTCGGCGTTGTAGACCACGTAGGAGGAGGTGGTCCAGCCGGAGGCGCCGACGGTGTAGCAGACCCGGGCGGAGCGCTGGATACCGGCGACGCCGTTGTCGTCCTGCCACACCGTCATGTCGGACTTGTCGAGCCACAGGTCGTGCTCGATGACCGTGGGGGTCGCAACGGGGAGCCCGCGGCGGAGAGTGTTGGCGTTCTTCGTGAGGGGCGTCGTCTGGCCGGCGGTGGACCCGCCGTGGCAGTACTCCGCACCGGTGGCCGTCACGCCGGCTGGAATCAGCGTGAGGACGAGGGTGCAGGCCAGGAGGAGGCCGAGGGAAATTCGAGTTTCGCTTCGCATAAGTCAAACCCAAGCCCAAAGGGCGAGCCGCGATGTTTTTCAGTGTATTTGTACGCGAGCTAACCAAGTTACCAAGAGAGTCCTAGTGTGTTCGATACTGCAGGAAACCTCCCGTCCCGGGACGGCAACGCGGAAACGCCTAATACGCGAAGCCGCATCTTCGCGCGATCCCGGATGGCTTCCCGTCCCCGCTTCGACGCGGTCCTCTTCGATTTCGACGGCGTCCTCGTGCGCAGCATGGAGCAGCATGCGGAGGCCTACCGCCGCATCCTCGCCCCCTTCGGCATCGAGAACGTGAACGACCGCGAGATCTTCCTGCTCGAGGGCAAGAAGAGCGCCGAGGTCATCTCGCTCATGCTCGAGGCCCGCGGCCGCGGCGACCTCCTCGACCGCGTCCCCGACCTTGCCGAGCAGAAGAACGCGGCCTACCGCGCCATGGGCGTGCCCCCGCTCTACCCGGGCGCCCGCGACGTGGTGGAGGCCCTGAAGCGCGAGGGCGTTCCCGTTGGCATCGCCACGGGAACCACCACCAAGAACGTCCACCACATCCTCGGCGACTTCGTGAACTCCTTCGACGCGGTGGTGACGGCCACGGACGTGCGCCGCACCAAGCCCAACCCGGAGCCCTACCTGAAGGCCGCCGCGAAGCTCGGCGTGAGCCCCCGCCGCGTCGTCGTCGTGGAAAACGCGCCCTTTGGCGTCCTCGCGGGCGTGAACGCGGGCGCTCACGTCCTCGCGCTCCCCACCACCCTTCCGCGGGACCACCTGTGGGAGGCCCACCGCATCATCGACTCCATCGGCGAGGTCCCCGGGGCCCTTGCCGCGCTCAACCGTTCCCCCGGAGGTGCTCCCCAGTGAAGGCCACCGCCGTCGCCCACCCGAACATCGCGCTCATCAAGTACTGGGGCCGCCTCGACGACGACCTCAATCTCCCGCTCACGAACAGCCTCAGCATGACCCTGGACGCGCTCTCCACCACGACGACCGTGGAGTGGGACCCGCGCCTCAAGGATCACGAGGTCACTATCAACGGTGAGCCCCAGCAGGGGAAGCCTCGCTTCCGCGTCGCGAAGCACCTTGAGCGCCTGAAGGAGCGCCTCCACCACGAGGGCTACGCGCGCGTGGCGAGCGTGAACAATTTCCCCATGGGGTCCGGCATCGCCTCCTCTGCTTCCGCGTTCGCGGCCCTCACGGGGGCGGCGTTTGCGGCCCTCGGGATTGACGCCGACGCGGAGGAGCTCACCACCTTCGCGCGCCTCGGGTCCGGGAGCGCCGCCCGCAGCATCCACGGCGGCTTCGTCGAGTGGGTGGCGGGCGCTCGGCACGAGGACTCCTACGCGTACCAGCTCGCCCCCGAGTCCCACTGGGACCTCAAGGACGTGGTCGTGGTGGTGAGCGAGGAGGAGAAGAAGGTGGGCTCCACGGAGGGGCACGAGATTGCCCGCACCTCCCCCTTCCTGGATGCGCGGCTTGCGCACCTGCACACGAGCCTCGCCCTCGCCCGCGCCTCCGTCCTCGAACGGGACCTCAAGGCCCTCGGCGAGGTGGCGGAGCTGGACGCGCTCAGCATGCACGCCGTGATGATGACCTCAAGCCCCAGCCTCCTCTACTGGTCGCCCGAGACGGTGCGCCTCCTCCAGGCGGTGCGCCGCTTCCGCGACGAGGAGCTCGAAGCCTACTTCACGCTGGATGCGGGCCCCAACGTGCACCTGCTCACGACGGCGGCCAACGTGGACGACCTGGTGGGCCGCCTCCGGGAGGAGGGCATCGCGAAGGAGCGCATCCTCGTGAACGGGCCCGGCCCGGGCCTCACGCTTGAGAAGAAGCACCTCTTCTGAGCGCGATCACGCGAGACGCCGCAGCCCGACCCAGGCGGCCGCGGCGACCACCGCGAGCACCCCAACCACGCTGGGAGCCGGCGTATCCCGCGCCGTGCGAGGCGCGCTGCCCTCGGCTGAGGACCCGGCTCCCGTTCCCTGTCCCTCCCCCACTAGGGCGCCGTCGATTTCGCCGGGCCGGTAGCCTGCGCCAAAGAGCGGCAGGTCCAGGCGCCCGCACCCGGACTCGTGGAGCGGGCCCGGCCGGGAGCAGCCCACGAGGGTGGGGGGCGCAAGGCCTTTGCGGCTTGGACCGTCGGGCTGGAGCACGGTGAAGGAGACGAGCTGCGTCTCGGTGCGGTAGGGAGCAGCGCCCGCGGCCGCGACCGGGAACTTGATGGTGGCCTCCGGGAAGACGACGGCGAAACCGCCTTCCGCGGTGAGGTCCACTTCGAGGGTTCCCGCCGCGAGCCCTGCGGGCACGAAGTAGGAGACGCTCACCTCGACGATGCCTTCCCACGCATCTCCGGCCCCCTGTTCGAGGGACCCGAGCGCGAGGGAAACCCCTGCCGTTTGGCGGCCCACCGGGTCCTGCGCGGCCGCGGTGGGCACGCCGGCGACGAGGAGGGCTGCAAGGAGCAGGGCACGGAGGAGGAAGCGCATGGACACGGGACGATTCTCCGGGGGTTCCTTACGCCTTTCGGCGGAGGCAACGGCCCTACGGGCGGCCCCTCCGAAGGCCAAGCGCTGCTAGGGCCGCTCCGCCTCCCAAGAGGAGGATGGGGACGGCCGGGACCTTTCGCGGCGTCTCATCCTGTGGCGCCGGGCCACCCCCACCCCGCTGCAGGGTCACCTCCGCAGTAGCTGGTGCCTCCCGACGAGCCTCACCTTCAACGTGGAGGAAAATCTCGCCGACGGTGCTCGAGGACCTCGAAAGGGTGGCCTGCTCGAGCACCGCGGCGAGGCGGAGCACGGCCGATTCGGCCAGGGGAAGGTTCTGGAGGAGGGTGGCCGTCACCTGGAAGGTGGCGACGGAGGTGATTTGCTGCGAGGTCGACACCTTCTCGACGGGAATCTCCAGGGTGTCGGTGGAGAGCGTGACGTCGGCCCAGTCTGGCATTTCGTCGATCCTAAGGCGGACGACGAGTTTCTCGTTGAGGAGGGAAGCGCTCGCCACGTAGGTCACCTTCACCTCAGCCTCGAAGGTGGCAGGCGCGCCAAAGCGAAGGTTCCCCGGGTCCTCGATTTTCGTGAACACGACGGGCGTGGGTTGGTCGAAGGGGGTTTCGTCGGGCGTCTGGGCGGCCACGGGGGCCACGAGGGCGGCAAGGGTGAGAAGGACGTAGAGAGGACGCATGAGGCAGCACTCCCGAAGGCGGACCACAAGGGATTGCACGAGGGGTTGGGCCGGGGCCGAAGCCCCGGCGCCCGGGTTCAGGTGCGGCGGGAGGTGAGGCGGACCGCAACGGCGCCAGCGATGGCGCCCACGGTGGCGGAGATGCCCATGGCAACCATGTCGAGGAGGGGGACACCCGCGGCGCCCGCGCTCTGGGCCTCGATGGGCTCAAGGCGCTCCCCGGCGACCGCGTCACCCGCAAGGCAGGCGGGAGCGCCGGTGGTGAAGAGCACTGAGCTCACGCCGCAGGAGGAACGGACCCCCGTGGTCGGCTGGAGGCAGGCGCGCACCTCGATGCTTCCGAGGGTCGCGGCGGGCACTTCCTTCGCAAGACCGAGGGCAAGCTGGCCCGCGACCACCTGCGTGACGGTCATCTGCTGGACCATCCAGGGTTGAGGCGGGGGAAGGACGAGGGTGGCGGGCTGGAGGCTTGCGACGACCCACTCGGGGAGCGACGTGACCTCGAGGGTGACCTCCATGGGGCCCCACTGCGTCGAGGTGGCCGCCGAGGAGTAGGTGACCTCCACGAGGAGGGGGACTTCAAGCACCTCTCCCGGGAGGAGCGCCTCCTCGACGGAAGCGAAGCGGAGCGTGGTGGTGCTTGGTTGGTCAAGCTGGGTTTGGGCGGTGGCAGGGCTCGCCAGGAGGGGAACAAGGGCCATGGCGACGAGCAGGACGGAGATTCCTCGCATAGTCATCCTCGACCCAGACTCGCCCCGCGGGGGCTATCTCGATTTTGGATAACGTGTTTTAGCGTTGCCCGGACCGGAGGCGCCCCATGATGAGGATGTCCGCAGGCTCGCCCCGGTGGAGCACGGCGCCGCGCTTGCGGCCCTCCACCTCGAACCCGAGGCGTTCGTACAGCTTGATCGCGCGCGCGTTGGGGGCCGCCACCTCCAGGTCGACGCGGTAGAGGCCGAGATCCTCGTCCGCGAGGGCGAGGATGGCCTTGAGGAGGGCGGTGCCGACGCCCTTCCCCGTGAAGGCGTCGTGAACCATGATGCCCAAGGTTCCGGTGTGCCGCTTCTTCCCCTGCCCCACGTGGAGGCCCACGAGGCCCACCACGCGGCCCTCCGCCTCCGCGACGAGAAGGTGGTCGTCGGGGCCTGCGTTCTCGATGAAGCGGCGGTTGTGACTGAGGCGCTCGCTCGGGAGCGCGAGGGTGAACTCGCGGACGCCGGGGAGGCGGCGCAGCTCGTTGATGGCGGGCGTATCCTCCAGGCGGACGGGGCGCAGCGTGACGGGCGTCATGGGGTTCCCTCGGTGGCAGGAGCGGCCTTCGGAGCCTTTGCGGCCTTCGCGCGCTTCGGCTTGATCGACTTCGCCGCAGGGGCGGCGTCGCCAAACTGCATGAGCGTGGCCTGGTTGGCGGCCACGAGGGTCTCCTTGGCTTTGAGGAGGCGGTCCCAGGGGATCTCGCGCCACTCGAGGCCGAGGTCGGCAAGGTAGCGCTTCGCCGTTTCCGAGACGCTCGGCGCGAGGAGGATACCGCGCACGCGGATGCCTTCGCCGCGCGCGGCGCGCTCCTTCTCCACGTAGCGGCGGATCTGCTCCACGTCCCCGACGGTGGCGGCGCGCCGCTTCGTCTCCACGATCACGCGGTTCCCGTCCACGTCCTCGCCGTAGAGGTCCATGGGGCCGCGGCGGCTGTCGCGCTCGCGCCGCCACATCTTGAAGCCGGGCTCCACGAGCTCGGGCTTCTTGGCGAGAAGCTCCTGCATCTCGTCCTCCGTGCCAGAGAGCTCGAGGACCTCGTCGTCGGCGAGGCGGAAGCTCTGGATGGCGTACACTTCCTCAAGGGTGAGCTTCACGACTTCGCGCGGCTTCTCACGGGAGCAGGTCACGACCACGAGGTCGCCGTCGAGGCCCGCCTGGAACTGGCACCCCGGGGGCTGCCAGTTCACGGGCTTCAGCTTCTCGGCGGTGTGCACGAGGAGCGTCCCGTCGGGCTTGAGGAGAATGAAGCGGTCGCCCGTGGAGAGCTGGGAGGCGGCGCGGCCCTGGTAGTCGATCTTGCAGCGCGCCACGATGGCGACGACCTTCACGCCCAGCTCGGACTTCAGGAAATCGGTGGCGGCCTCGGGGGAGAGGTCGCGCAGGAGGCGGAAGGTCATTGCCGCCGGTAGGAAGGGCCGGAAGAAAAGGGTTGCCGAGGGCTTCCGCTGGAACGGGTGGACAGCGCGCTATCGCGCGCGCTCGATATCCACGTACTGCTCCGTGACCGCGGTCACCACCCCGGGAATGCTTGCGTGGACGCCCACGCTGAGCGCGTTCGGGAGGGGCTCGCCCAGGAGGTCTCCCTCCTCGACGCGGTCGCCCACCTGCACGAGGGGCGGGGGCGCCTTCGCGTAGCGTTCCCCCATCGGAATCCGGACGCGGTCGATCTGGTCGCGCACGTCCTCGATCCGTTCGGGAGCCGGGTTCTTCCCCGGGATGGGGTAGCGCTTGATGAGGGGCTTGCCGCGCGTCCGGGACGCCACGAGCAGCCCGTTGGTCGTGCGGCGGATGCCGTAGGGCTCCGTGCGCCACTCCGGGACCTCCACGTTGAGGACAGGCCCGCCGTCGTAGAGCACGTGGTCGGGGTCGGGCTCTGGGAGGCCAGCGAGGGCGACGAGGTCGCGCGCGTAGGTGCCAATGGGCACCTCGAGGGCGGCATGGCGCGGCGTCTCCCCGAACACCACCACCATCTTCGTGGTCACCGGGTGACCCTCGAAGAGAGCGCGGTAGAGGTTGTACAGCGTTTCGTTGTTGTTCACCACGACGCCCGCGCTCTGGGGGCGGTCCCGGGGACCGACCTTGATGCCCGTGATCTCCTGGGTGAGCGCGCGCTCCTGGCCGAGCGCGTACCGGTTGGGGATGTAGCGGACCTCGAAGTCGCCGCTTCGGGCTGCAAGCAGGTCCATGTCGGTCATCCAGGGTGCGGCCATTTCCTCCACGGCGACGAGGATCTCCTCGAAGCCGAAGGTGTCTCGGAGGAAACGGAACAGGAGCGCGTACTCGCACGGGTGCTCCTGGAACAGCAGCTTGTCCGTGTAGTAGCCGGGCTCGGACTCGGCGCCGTTCACGAGGAGGGTGCGGGGCGGGTTCTGGTACTTGACGTAGGTGGGGAAGCCCGCGCCGCCTGCGCC
>DATMKA010000386.1:0-8705 GCA_035553595.1 Thermoplasmatota archaeon
TTCCCGACGTGGTGGGTTACGAGGCCGACCGCGCCCTCACCCTCGCCAACTACCAGGAGGCCTTTGAACGCGGCGGAAAGATCGATTACGGGCACGTGGGGTCCGTGGTGGCCATGCTCGACGAGGCGGCGCGCCAGGCCGGGCGCCGAGGGGTGCGGATCTTCGTGGACGCGAGCCGCCAGTACTTCGACGCAGGCCGTGTGAACGAGTGGTTCAGCTTTGAGTCCTGGCTCGGCCCCCGCCTGCAGGCGGAGGTGGGGCTCGTTTGCGCGTACCGCCGGGCGGACATCATGCGCCCCGAGGTCCTGAAGCAGGTGCTCGCCACCCACGGGTACCGGTTCGATACGCCAGCGAAGCGCTGAGGCCTCGCGGAAGAGTGTCCCCGCCTACGGGGGGCTCGTGGAGCCCAGGATCTCGTGCTCCACCCGCGCGAGCGTCTCGCTGAGGGTGGATTTCGCGATGCCCATGCGGCCAGCGAGGTCGCTGAGGGTGATGCGGCGGGGGAAGTCGTAGTACCCGTGGGTGACGGCCGTATGCAGCACTTCCCGTTGGCGCGGCGTGAGGGTGGCCTCCGGCGTGTAGGGGCCGCTCCACACCACTTCCGCGGGGGTGCCGCCCTCCTGGAGTTTCTCGACGAACGTGCGGGCTTCTCCCTGGTCGGCGATGACGAGCCACTCGTCGCATCCGCCCCGGATAGCGAAGGGGAAGCGGGGGACGGCGCCGGAGGCTTGCGCCGCGGCCGGGAGAGGGCAGCTTGGCACCTTGAGGCGGAGGGTCGCGCCGCGGGGGTGCTCCTCCAGGATTTCGAGGCGTTCGACGCGGCCGCCCTCGCGCAGGCCCTCGACCAGGGCGGGCCACTTGGGGCCCTCCAGGGAGACCACCTCGACGCCGCCCCCGCCGATGAGGGGGAAGTACGAGAGGACGCGCAGCCCCACGTCGGGGTGCTGGTGGCTTGCGTAATGGCACCACGCGGTCGGCGCCGGTTCAATCCTGAGAAGCATGGCCCACATGGTGCTCGCCGAACCAGTTCGGTGGAACCTCTATATCAACAAGCGCCAGAACAGACGGTGTGCTCGAACCCTCCGTGGGAGGGAGCAGGCACGGAGACTACCCCCCATGGCCACGCCCTTCGGCTCCCTCGGTCGCCCCGCCGCGACCCGCTACGACGCTTCCCCTGCGACCCCCTCCGAAACCCGGGCGGCGGCCCCCGTGGTGCGGTACACCCTCGCGAGCACCCGCCTCGTCCTCGCCTTCATCTTCCTGTGGGCCTTCCTCGACAAGCTCCTCGGCCTCGGGTACGCGACGCCGGCCGCTCGCGCCTGGGTGAACGGCGGGTCCCCCACCGCCGGGTTCCTGAAGAGCACTGACGGCCCGGCCGCCGGCGTGTTCCAAGCGATGGCGGGCAACGCCTTCGTGGACACCCTCTTCATGATGGGCCTCCTCCTCATCGGGCTCGCGCTCCTCGCGGGCATCGGCCTGCGGGTGGCGGCGGCCTCGGGCGCGCTCCTCATGCTTCTCATGTGGGCCGCGGTGATGCCTGTGGCCACCAACCCCCTCGTGGACGACCACATCGTGTACGCCCTCGTGCTCGTGGCGCTTGCGGCCGCGAGCGCGGGCGACACCTGGGGCCTCGGCCGCCAGTGGGCGCGCGTGCCCCTCGTGCAGCGCTACCCCATCCTGCGGTAAGCCCCGGGCGGCTCAGCCCTCGCGGCGCGCTCGGCGCATCACGCGGACGGCACCGAGCGTCGCGAGAAGCCCCAGCCCCGCGGCAAGGGCCGTGGGGAAGAAGGGGATGGCCGTGACCTCCACCTCGCTGCAGGTTGTGGGGCCGCCCTCCTTCACCGGCACCACCTGGTAGCGGTATGTTTCGCCCGCGGTCACGTCGCGGTCGATGTAGCGCTGCGTGTCCTGGTCCACCTCGGCGAGGACCGCGCCGTTCCGGAGCACGCGATAGCCTGTGGCGCCGGGCTCGTTGTCCCACGTGACTTCCACGCGGGGACCGTTCTGGGGCACCGCCTTCACGAGGGGGCACCCGTCGCGGGGCGTGCTCACGACGGTCTCCGCGGGCGAGAAGGTGGCGACCTCGGCGAGCACGTCCGCCGCCTGCTCAAGGAGGGCGGCGTAGCCGAGGACGGCCGCGCTCGCGGGCTGCTCCTCCACGGGGCCCACGAGGGTGGCGCCTTGGGCAGTGAGGCCGCGCAGGAAGGGCGCGGCGGCGCGCAGGCGCTCCGCAGCCTCACGCAGAAGGCGCTCCGCCTCCGCGAGGCCCGCGGGGTTCCCTGTCGCGGCAGCGTTCTCGATGAGTCCGAGGGCCTGCGCGAGGAGGCCGCGGGCCTCCTGCAAGGGGCCGCGGGCTTCGGCGGGGAGGTTCGGGTTCGCGAGGAGGTCGTCGATCCCCGCGAGGGCGGCCCGCAGGCCCGGAAGCGTGGAGGTCAGCTCCTCGATGCCCACGGGCGGCACCTGGGCGGGCGCCGTCGGAATCCCGAGGGGGAGGAGGGTGAGCGCGGCGACAAGCATCGTGACGGCGAGGCGTTTCCTGGTAGCAACGGACCCTTCTGCCATGCCCCTGTCCCCGTGGTCGGCGATGTATACGGGTTCTGGCGGGGCCGCCGTTGATGCCGACCGGGCACGCACCGCTCCCGGTTCCATCCGCGCGACCGGCCCTAGGGCGCCAGGGCGTCCGCCACGCTCCGCCACTCGGCTGGCAGGCTGTCGCGCGCTGTCGTTACTTCCGCGAGGGCTTCGGCCCGGTGGTCGGCCGCGCTCTCGCACCGCGCGGGGCGCATCCGCTCCAGGCACGCTTCCGCCTCGGAGAGCGCGGTGAGGGCCTCATCGAGGCCGCGGAGGAGGTGGCGGTGCGTCGCCTCAAAGCGCGGCGGGGGCGAGAGGGCAGCAATGGCCTCCCGTTCCTCGCGGAGCGTCCGCTCCGAGGCCCGGATCTCGGCAAGCGCCTCGGCCCGCGAGAGGGACCCCCGCTCAAGGGCCCGGAAGGTGGCGGCGCCCTCTTCGACCTCGCCGCGCAGCGCCTCGGCGTGGGGCTGGAGGGCTGCCACGTAGGCCGCCTCCTCCGGGTAGGGTCCGAGGGCGTCCTGGGCGAGCTCGCGCAGGCAACCGGGGGCGGTGAGGGAGAGCGCGAGGACCAGGAAGGGGAGCACCCGGCGCGGCCGCATGCGGAGCGGACGGGCTCCCCCGTCCAAAGCGGATGTGACCTGGCGCTCGATGGGGGGCCGAAGTGTTCTTAGCGGGGCACCCCTATCGCGCCCCCATGGCGTCCGGCCTCGACTACAAGGCCCTGGGGTTCAAGTGCGGTCTCGAGATCCACCAGCAGCTCGACACGGCGAAGCTGTTCTGCCGCTGCCCGAGCGTGCTCGACGAGACGGATGAGGCCCACGTGACCTTCCGCCGCACGCTGCGGCCCACGCAATCCGAGTTGGGCGAGACGGACCGCGCGGCCCTCGCCGAGGCGCGCAAGAACCTGAGTTTCGAGTACGTTGGCAGCCGCGCCTCCTGCTGCCTCGTGGAGATGGATGAGGAGCCGCCCCACCCCATCAACCCCGACGCCGTGGACGTGGCCCTCACGGTCGCGCTCCTCATGAACATGCACCCCGTGGACGAGGTGCACGTGATGCGCAAGATCGTGATCGACGGCAGCAACACCGGCGGTTTCCAGCGTACCGCCATGCTCGCCCTGGAGGGCCGCCTCGAATCCCCCGGCGGCGCCGTCGGCATCGCCACCATGGCCCTTGAGGAGGACAGCGCGCGCAAGCTCGACCGCAAGGGCGACCCCGGAGCGGGCTCCGTGAGGAACCGGTCCGGCCAGCCGGAGGCCGCAGCCTCCGGCGAGGTTGTCGCGTACCGCCTCGACCGCCTCGGCATTCCCCTCATCGAGATCGCGACCGCGCCCGACATCCAGGGCCCCCAGCACGCGCGCGAGATCGCGGAGGCCATCGGGATGGCGCTGCGCGCCACGGGCCGCGTGAAGCGCGGCCTCGGCACCATCCGGCAGGACCTCAACGTGAGCATCCGGGAGGGCGCCCGCGTCGAGATCAAGGGCGTGCAGGACCTCAAGCTCATCGCCACCGCCGTGGAGTGGGAAGTGGCCCGCCAGGTGAAGCTCCTCGATGTGCGCGGCAAGCTCCTTGAGCGCGGCGTCACCGCAGCCTCCCTCGCGGCGCCCCTCGAGGACGTGACGGCGGCCTTCGAGGGCTCGGAGAGCAAGATGATCCAGGGCACCCTGAAGGCGGGCGGCCGCCTCCTCGTGATCCGCCTCCCCGGTTTCGCGGGCCTCATCGAGAGCAAGGCCACCGCCGGCGACAAGCCCCGCCTTGGCCGCGAGCTCGCGGACTATGCCAAGGTGCGGGCCGGCGTGAAGGGCATCTTCCACAGCGACGAGCTTCCCGCCTACGGCATCACCGCCGAGCAGGTGGCCGCCGTCCGCGCCCGCCTCGGCCTTGCCGAGCGCGACGCCTTCGTGCTCGTGGCCGAGAAGGAGCCTGTGGCGCGGAAGGCCCTGGAGGCCGTGCGCGACCGCGCGCTCCTTGCGCTTGAGGGCGTGCCCGAGGAGACCCGCGACATGCAGGACGACGGCAGCAGCAGCTACCTCCGTCCCCTCCCGGGTGGCGCCCGCATGTACCCCGAGACGGACGTGCCCCCCTTCACCGTGGAGGGCACGCACGTGGCGCGCCTCCGCGGCAGCCTCCCCGAGATGCTTCCCGAGAAGCTCGCGCGCTTCAAGCGCCAGTACGCCGACCTCGGCGACGAGCTCATCCAGCAGATCGTGCGGGGCGGGGACGCCGACGCCTTCGAGCGCCTCGTGAAGGCCACGGGCATGGTGAAGGACGTGGGCCGCACCCTCGTGAGCACCCTTGCCGAGGTGGAGCAGGCGGGCGTTCCCCGCGAGAAGGTGGGCGAGGGCCTCCTGCTCGAAGCCCTGCAGGGCCTCAAGGCCGGCACCTTCGCGAAGGAAGCCATCGCCAAGATTCTCGCGAAGGCCGCCCAGGACGGCCTCAGCGCCGAGAAGGCCGCCGAAGCGCTCGGCCTGAAGGGCGGCGCCGACGACGGAGCCCTCGCGGCGGAGATCGACGAGATGATCCGCAAGGACGCCGACCTCGTGCGCGCCCGCGGTCTCGGCGCCCAAGGCCCCCTCATGGGGCCCATCATGGCCAAGTACCGTGGAAAGGTGCCGGGGAACAAGCTGTCCGAGATCCTCAAGGCCCGCATCGAAGCATTCCTCGCCACGAAGTAGAGTGGGTCCTCGGCATCGACGGGCAGGCGTGAAGCCTCATCCTTCACGCACCCCACAGCGCCCTTGATACCCATGGCGATGTTCGGGAACAAATCAGGCAAGATGGCGGACGAAGCGCTCGCGCGCGTGCTCCAGGAAGGCCTTGCAGGCCGCAAGGCGCTCATGCGCGCCTACGAGACCGTGGCCGAGCGCGTGCCGGACGAGGAGATCAAGGGCCTCCTGCAGCAGTTTGCGGAGGAGGAGCGTCGCGAGTACGCGATCGCGGAAGGCATCGTGCGCGAGCACGGGGGCGACCCCACGCGCATCTCGGGCATCCGCGACGAGGTGGTGCAGCTTCTCAGCCGCCGCATGTTCTCCTCGGGCGAGACGCCCTACAGCATGGTGCGCGACCTCACCATCCTCTACGGCATGGAGGCGGCGGGCCAGCTTGGCGCAAAGAGCCTCCAGCCCGTGGCCGAGAACCTGGACGATGCAAGGTGGCGCTCCGCGCTCATGGAGAGCGTGGACCGCGCGAAGGTCCACATGGACAGCCTGCGGGGCTGCGTGGAATCCTACTCGTCGCAGTTCCAAGACATCGGGGACGGCCTCGGCGGCTCCGCGCTTCCCCCGTAAGCGAACCTCACCCTGCCCGCGGGGCGCCAAGCGCCCCCGCGACCTTCCTCTGGATGGCGGCGGGCTCCTGCCGCAGCGCTTCCACGACTGCCTCCCGGTAGGGGAGAAGCGGGAAGGGCCACTGGCGTCGCGCCGCATCGTTTTCACACACGACGTCGTTCCGCAGCCCCTCGATGAGCGCGTGCGCCACCGCCTTCGGTTGGCTTGTCACCAGGTCCACCCAGTAGGTGCTGAGGCGCGGCGTGAGCACGGGCACTCCCACCACGAGGAGGCGTTTCCCCAGCAGGTCCGCGAACTCCGTCATCATGCCGCGGTAGGTGAGCACGTCGGGGCCCCCGATGTCGAAGGTGGCCGGTTGCGGCACGGGATCCTCAAGGGCCGCCACCAGGTACCGCAGCACGTCCCGGAGGGCGATGGGTTGGCACCGGCTCTCCACCCAGCGAGGAGTCACCATCACGGGGAGGCGCATCACGAGCTCGCGCAGCATCTCGAAGCTCGCCCCGCCCGCGCCGAGGATGATGGCGGCCCGCAGCACCGTCGTGGGCACGCCTCCCCCCGCGAGGAGGTCGCCCACCTCGTGGCGGCTGCGCAGGTGAGGGCTCAACGATTCGTCGCTCCGATTCCCCAGGCCCCCAAGGTACACGAGGCGCTCGAGTCCCGCCGCGGCGGCGGCCTCGCGGAAGTTCCGGGCGGCGAGGCGGTCGCGCTCCGCGAAGTCGCCCCCCTCCATCGAGTGGACGAGGTAGACGGCGGCATCGCATCCCGCGAGCGCGCTGCGCAACGAGTCCGCGTCGAGGACGTCGCCGCGCGCCACCGTCACGCCCGGCGGCCCCTGGTAGCGCTCGGGGCGGCGGGTGAGGGCCCGGACGGCGTGGCCGCGCGCGACAAGCTGGGGGACGAGGTGGCGGCCGATGAAGCCGCTCGCGCCGGCAACGAGGATGGTCCGGGAAGCCATGGCCGCGGTTTCCTCGCCCTGTGTCTAAACCTTTCTCGCCCGGTGGTGACGGGGCCGCAAGCCTCTTCCGCCGCGCTCCCTTACCTCGACCCGTGCCCACTCTCGCCTTCCACACCCGGGTTCCGCAGGCGCCCCACCAGGTGGAAGCGGAGTGTTTCGCGACGCGGGAGGCCTTCGAGGGGCTCCTTCCCCGCTACCTCGCCCGCGTCCGCGTGACCTACGCGCCCGGGGACCGCGTGATGCCGGGCACCGTGGTCGAGTTCCGGCCCTGGCTCTTCCCGGGACGGTGGCGCGTGGTCTCCCACCTGCGCGAGCGCTCGCCCGGGGCCTGGGTGTGGGAGTGGCGCGAGGGACCCCTCCGGGGAACCGAGACGTGGGTGTTCGAGGGCGACGGCCAGGGCGGAACCCGGTTCACCCGCCGCGTCGATTACCTCGTGACGGGGCGCCGCGAGCGGTGGTTCTGGACGCTCGTGGCGACGCCCGCGCACACCCTTGTGGCCCTTCTGGAGCGGCGCCGCCTGAAACGTTGGGGCCGCCGCAGCCCTGGGAAGGGTTTTGACCCCGTTCCGGGTTAAGGGGCCTGCCCATGGAAGGGGAACCGCCCACCGAACTCACGCTCATCACCGAGGGCGCCACGCGCCTCAGGGTGGCCCTTCCCCCCAAGGAGCGCGGTCCCGGCACGCGCACCGACGAGGTGTTCTTCAACCCCGCCATGGCGCTCAACCGCGACCTCTCCATCGCCGTCCTCGCCGCCGAAACGGCCCGGCGCGGCGGCGCGCCCATGAAGGTGCTCGACGGTCTCGCCGCCACGGGCGCCCGCGGCCTCCGCTTCGCCGTCGAGGTGCCCGGCCACCAAGTCACGCTCAACGATCACGACCCCCGCGCCGTGGCCCGCATCGAGGACAACGCGCGCCTCAACAACGTCCTCGTGCGCGTCACGCGCCGCTCCCTCGGGGGCCTCCTCGGGGACGAAGGCTTCGACTGGATCGACGTGGATCCCTTTGGGTCCCCTGCGCCCTTCACGGGCCCCGCCACCGGCGCCCTCCACAACCACGGCATCCTCGCGCTCACCGCCACGGACGCGCCCGCCCTCAACGGCGTGTACGTGAACGCGTGCCGCCGCCGTTACCTCGCCGAGCCCCTGCGCTGCCCCTTCGGGCACGAGGTGGCGCTCCGGTTGCTCGCGGCCCATGCCGTGCGCGAGGCGGCGAAGCACGAGGTGGCGCTCCGTCCCCTGCTGTCGCACGCGACGGACCACTACTACCGCCTCTACCTGCGCCTCGAGTACGGCGCGGGCCGCGCGGACAAGGCCCTCGCCTCCTTGCGTTACGCGACGTTCTGCAAGGCCTGCGGCGACCGCCGCCTCGTGCCCGAGCCTCCGAAGGCGTGCCCCGCGTGCGAGGGCCCTGTGAAGTGGGGCGGTCCCCTGTGGGCCGAGGGCCTCATGGACGCCGCGTTCCTGCAGGAAGTGAAGGCGGCCACCGTGGGCCGTACCTTCCAGAAGCCTCGCGACCTCGAGAAAGCCCTTCCCCGGTTCATGGAGGAGGCGGAGGCGCCGCCCCTCCTGTACGACGTGCACGAGATCGCGCCCCTGGCGGGCGTGGACGTGCCGAAGACGCCCCTCATCCTGGAGGCGCTGCGGGCGCGCGGCTACCGCGCCGCGCTCACCCACCTGCACGACCGCGGCATCAAGACGGATGCCACGGCCCGGGAGTTCGCGGAGGTCCTCCGCGCGCTTGGCCGTCAGAGCGGCGAGTAAGGGTCCTCGTTAGGGGAGTTCCAGCTCGGGGGGATGGGGTCGCCGCCGCTTCGGCACCCCCGCCCAGGAGTGGCGCGACGGCGACCCCATCCCCCCGAGCTGGAACTCCCCTAACGAGGACCCTTACTCGCCGC
>DATMKA010000387.1:0-3097 GCA_035553595.1 Thermoplasmatota archaeon
CGGGACAGAACTTGGAGGCAGGCCCGAGCGTCCCGCGGCAGTTGGGGCACGTGGGGGCGGCGGGAGTCGCGAGGGGCGCGGACTGCCTGAAGGCGAGGTTGAGGGCCATCGAGCCGAGTCCGAGCAACACCATCCCGCCCACGAGGGCGCCGATGGCCCCGACGGGAAGCTCCGCCGTGACCGGTTCCGCCGCTGAGTCGGGCGCAGGCAGCTCGGGCACGATGTCGAGAAGGGCCTGGAGCCCCCACGCGAGGGCCGCGAGCCCCGCAAGGAGCGCCACGGGGCCGGCCACCTTCAGGAGGCGGCGGGTGCGCTCGGAGGGCGTGAAGGGGGGCACCCTCCGATATCGGCCACCGCGGGCCATAAGGGTGTGGGAAAGGGCGGCGCGCCGCCACGGCCGGAGGAAGGGATGAGCGTGTAGCCTCAGCCACGTCCACCCGGTCACGTGTTCGAATCACGGGGGCTGAAAAGACTGAGGCCAGCCCCCCGAAGGCTCGCCTTCCGGATATGTCTATCGAGACCCATGCGCGGTGGGCGGGATAGCGGATTTTCTTGTGTTCCCGCGCGGCTAGGGATAGCTTGTCGCGGAGAACCGCTGTGCGTGAGCGCTCTAATACCCCCGCCGCCCCCGCTCGGCTTGTCCCCGCAAGGGGTCACCCCCTTAGGTGTTTGCCATGAAAGCCAACAGCGCGATTCTCCGCCGCCTCATGAACCGTGACGAAGCCGTCTCCCCCGTGATTGCGACAATCCTCATGGTCGCCATCACCGTCGTGCTCTCCGCCACGGTGTACGTCTGGGTGAGCGGCTTCAGCGGCCGCAACGACGAGCCCATGAACAACCTCCAGATCACCGCCGTGGGCGGCGAGGACATCATCACCCTCAAGCACCTCACCGGTGACGCCGTCCGCAACGGTTCCTGGAAGGTCAGCGTGACCCTCCCCAACGAGCCCACCAGCTTCTGCTTCCCCTACGGGGCCCTGAACCAGGGCGTCCAGTACGTGTTCACCAACACGACCTCCGACTGCAGCGGCGCCGGCTCCGCGGGCAACCCCGCGGGCGCCCCCCTCGTCCCCGGCGACTACAAGGTCGTCGTCGTCGAGACCCTGACCAACACGGTGCTCCTCGACCGCACCGTCACCGTCGTCACGGGCTAACCCCGCGACCCTCCCAGGCGGGGACTTCACCTCCCCCGCCCCGCCTGGGCTTGCCCCCCTTCCATGGGCGCGGCTCCAACAACCTTCTTATCCACGCCTTCTTCTCACGCCCTCATGCGGCGCGTCCTCGCGATTCTTCTCGTCCTCCTTCTTGCAGGCTGCATGAGCCCTCCCGAGGGGCCCGCGCCCGAGGCCGGGAACACCACGGTCCCGTTCGTGGACCCCATCATCGAGGACCACGAGCACACCGACCTCGCCGCCCACAACTTCTCCACGCCCACCCTGGAGCGCCTCGGGTACGCGCACTTCGGCGACGACGGGGCTTCCTTCACGAGCTTCGGCGAGATGGACACCCACGGGACGCTCGCCGTGGTGGCCGCCGTCCTCCGGGGCGACCCCGTGCGCGGCGCCGCGATCCTGGTGGATCTCACGGACCCCGCCGCGCCCAAGCGCCTCGGCTACGCCACCATCGACGACGCGACCCACCCCCTCGACGTGAAGTTCGACGAGGAGGGCGAGTTCATCTACGTCTCCGGCGCGAACGAGATCCGCATCTTCGACGTCACCAACCCCGAAAGCCCGGTCCTCGCTGGCCTCTCGAGCCCCGTGGGCACCGCCTGCCACATGAGCGCCCTCGGCGTCGTGGGCGGCCAGGAGTACTTCTGGTGCACGGGCGACCCCATCGGGCTCATGGCCTACCGCGTGGTGGCCGAAGCCCCCGGCAAGCGCACCCTCGTCCCCGTCCGCTACGACCGCCCCCTCTACCAGGTGGCGCCCGTGACGGACGCGGGCACGAACGGCGTCATCGGCGCGCCCCACGACCTCACCTTCCAGCTCGACCCCGTGGACGGCACGCCCCTGCTCATCGTGAGCAACCGCGGCTACGGCGTCCGCGTCCTCGACGTCACGAACCCCGCCACGCCCCAGGAGCTTGGCCACTGGACCGGCGAGGGCGCCGAGTTCCCGCCCCTCCACATGCACACCGGGATGGTCACGATGATCGGCGGCACGCGCTACCTCGTCGTGAGCCCCGAGATCCTGCGCGACGACGAGACGCCGCCCGCCATCTGGGTCCTCGACGCCACCGACTACGCGAAGCTCGTGCTCAAGGCCGAGTGGACCGCGCCCGGGAACCACGGCTCCCCCGGCTTCACCTTCACCACCCACCAGTGGCAGGTGGCCGATGAGCGCCTCTACCTCGGGTACTACCACGCGGGCGTGTGGGTTCTCGACCTCCCCACGATCCTCAACGGCACCTACAAGACGGACCCCGCGCGGCCCGATGTGCTGGGCTACTACCTCCCCAACGAGCCCTCCGTCGTGGAGGGGGAGATGGTGCCCAACGTGTGGGACCTCAACCTGAAGGACGGCGTCATGTACGTCACCGACATCTCCTCCGGGTTCTACGTCCTCCACTACCTCCCCGACCCCATCGGGGACGCGAGCCTCACGGGCTTCTCCTGAGGTGAGCCCCTTGGACGCCACCGACCGCGCCGCCCCCGTCCGCGCCCTCTGGGACGCCTTCAACGTCCGCGACTGGGACCGCGCCGCAAAGCTCCTCTCCCCCGATTTCGTGGTGGACTGGCCCCAGAGCCGGGAACGCATCCGCGGCATCGAGAACTTCCTCGCCGTCAACCGGAACTATCCCGGCAACTGGTGGATCCACGTGGAGGCCGTCCACGTTGCGGAGGACGTCGTGGTGAGCCGCATCCGCATCGACATCGACGGCCGTACCGACTACGGCCTCTCCTTCTTCAAGGTGGAGGGTGGGCTCCTCCGCTCAGCCGTGGAATACTGGGGCGAAACCTACCCCGCGCCCGAGTGGCGCCGCCAGTGGGTCGAGCCCCTTCCCTGATTACCCCAGGCGGCGCCACTCGGGCGCGGGGTAGGTTTCGCCCCAGTATTCCACGGCTGAGCGGAGGAGCCCACCCTCCACCTTGAAG
>DATMKA010000388.1:0-6478 GCA_035553595.1 Thermoplasmatota archaeon
GTGGCGGAAGGCACGGAAGGCCTCAGACTCGGCGCGGGCCTGGATGGCGATGGCGCCCTGGCCGGGGGAGCCGGGGAAGGCGTCGGCGGGGAGCGGAACGTGGAGCAAGTGCCCAGGGAGGGGGAGCTCGACGCGGCCGAAGGGCGCCTCCGCCATCAGGAGGGCATCCAGCAGGCCGTCGGCGACGAGGCGGAGGCGCGTTTCGACGTTGCCGCGCACGTCCACCGGGATGGCCTCGGGGGCCGCCGCAAGGAGCTGGGCCTGCCGGCGGGGAGCGCTCGTGCCCACGCGAGCGCCCGGCTTCAGGGGGAGTCCTGTCTGGGAGGCGTCATGCCAATCGCGGTGAACGATGAGGGCATCGCGCACGTCGCCACGGGGAAGCACGGCCGCGATGGGCGCCTCGGGGGGCTGCTGCACAGGCATGTCCTTGAGGCTGTGGACGGCGGCGTCGATGCGGCCGTCGAGGATGGCGTCCTCGAGCTCATGGGTGAAGGCGCCGGGGCGGCCGATGCGGTGGATGGGGGCGACGCGGTTCACGTCCCCCTGGCTTGTGACGGGCACGATCTCCGCCTCGATGCCGGTGGCTTCCTTCAGGAGGCGGACGGCGAGGCGCGTCTGCGCCATCGCGAGGGGGCTCTTGCGGGTGCCGACGCGGATCAGGCGGCGTCACGCCCCTCGGGGGCGCGGAGGCGGCGCTTCGTGTGGCTGAGGGCCACGTGGGTGAAGTGCTTCACCGCCTGCTGGTACCAGAACTGGAACTCGGGGCTGTCCACGTCGATGCCCTTCGCGGCAAGCATCTCGCGGGCGGCCCGGAGGCGCTCCTCGGCGGCGGCCTGCATCTCCTCCTGGATGTCGAGGATCACGGGCTTTTCCTGGGGCTTCTGGAGCGCCACGCGGGCCGCCTCGAGCTCGCGGTGCAGGAGGTCCCTGGCGGTCTTCAGCTCCTTGTGGCGGTCCGCCTTGTTCCGCTCGCTGATGGTGGCGAGCTCGTCCAACTGCACGAGGGCCACGCCGGGCACATCGCGCACCGCTTCCTCGGCGTTGCGGGGCATCGCGAGGTCCACGATGAGGAGGGGACGGCTGCTTGCGCTTGCGACGGCGAGGCGGGCCGCATCCGCCACCGTCACGAGCGGCTCGTCGGCGCGGGAGCAGAGCACGAGGATGTCGAGGCGAGGCGGACTCTGCAGGAAGGCAGCGAGGTCGTGGGGCGTGGCGCGGTAGGCCGAGCCGAGTTCCGCCGCTCGCGTGAGCTCGCGGCTCACGAGGTGGAGGTGCACCTGCGGGTAGTTCCGCAGCATGTCGAGGACGCGCTGGCCGAACTCGCCGGTGCCCACGACGGCCACCTCGGCGCGCTCAAGGCCTTGCATGCGGGCCTCGAGGAACTCCACGGTGAGGGGGAGGAGGGACACCTTGCCGCGGAAGAGCGCGGTGTCGCTGCGGATGCGCTTCGCGGCCTTGAAGATGAGGCTGAAGGTGCGGCGGAGCGGCTTCCCGACGTGGCCCCGCGCCTCGGCCTCCTGGTAGGCGGCCTTCATCTGGCCGAGGATTTGGGCCTCGCCGGGAACGAGGGAGTCGAGGGAGGCGGTGACCTCGGCAAGGTGCTCGAAGGCGCCAAAGCCCTGGAAGGCCTCCGGCGGCGCCACGGGGGCGGGGAAGCCCGGCTTCACGAGGGCGAAGGCCGCGGAGAGGACGGCGTCGGGCGAGGGGGTGCCGGGGGGCGCCACGTAGGTGAGGAGGACGCGCTGGCACGTGGAGAGGAGGATGAACTCCTGGATGCCGTGGGTGTCGCGGAGGAAGCGCGCGAGGGCCTCCTCGGAGCCCGCGAGGGTGCTTGCGCGCTCCACGTCCTGCACTTCGGCTTTGGGGATCCGCCAGGTGGCCACCGCGAGCTTCTCCATGGTTACCTCCTGAGGGTGGGGCTCACTTGCCGCTGGACGAGGTCGGAGAGCACGCGGGCGAAGGCAGGGTCGTCGTTGAAGGCTCGGACGCGACCGTAGTGGCGGGCGCCGCCCTCGAGGGCGATGGTGCGGAAGTTGATGTCCATGTCGTAGAGCGTCTCGATGTGGTCGGACACGAAGCCGAGGGGAACGGTGACGATGGACTCGACGCCGGTGAGCATGAGGTTCCCGACGTATTCGTCGGTGTAGGGCTTGAGCCACGGAAGAGGCCCGACCTTGCTCTGGAAGCACAGGTGGGTTCCCGCCACTTCGGGGAAGCGAGCGCGGAGCGCGTCGTAGCTCTCGCGCACCTGGTCGCCGTAGGGGTCGCCTCCGTCGGCGTAGCGCTGGGGGATGCCGTGGGGGCTGAACACGAGATGGGTGCGGGGCAGGAGGTCCTTGGGGACCTTCGCGAGGGCTTCGCGGATGTCGCGCTCGGTGAGCGCCAGGTACCCGGGGTCCGTGCCCCATGCAGGGATGAGGCGCACGGGCACCTTCCAGCCGAGGGCCTTCCGCGCGAGGTGGAAGTCCTTCGCGCTCGACCCCGTGGTGGAGCGGCTGAAGTGGGGGTAGAGGGTGACGAGAAGGATCTCGCGAACGCCTGCAGCCTTGAGCTCCTTGAGGGCCGTCGTGGCGGTGGGTTCGCAGTACCGCATGGCGGTGACGACGCGCGCGTCGATGCCGCGGGCCTTGAGGTCCTTTTCCACGTTCGCCGCGAGGCGGAGGGTGGTGGGGACGATGGGGGAGCCGCCGCCAATCTCCTTGTAGCGCTCGCCGATGTAGGGAGTGCGCTTTTCGGCGATGCGCCGCGCGAGGGTTCCCTGCCAGGGGCGCATGAAGCGGGGGAACTGGATGATGTCGTTGTCGCTGAAAAGGTTCAGCAGGAACGGCCGGATGGCTTCCATGTCGACGGGTCCGCCCATCTGCAGGAGCACGACGCCGAGGGGTCCCCTTGGGCCTGGGCCTCCTGTTGTCGGACCCGGTAGAATCGAGGCCTCGGAGGCAGGCGCCGCCATCAGGCGGGACAAATCGGCGAACGTATATAACGGTAACCCCAGGGCGCCTAGGCATCCCTTGAACCGTTGCAGAGGGGCAGGCGGCCGGCCCGGGGGGCCCAGGTACCGTTGGGGGACCAGGTGTGGGGAAAGCCCTGGCGAGACAGCAGCGCCCCACGTCGCCCCTCGGCAGGCTTGGGGACTGCGGAGCCGTCGGCGGGCCCGGTGGGATGCGAGCGCAGCGAGCAGACACCGGGCACGCGAGGAGCGCGAGCGTAGCGAGCGCTACGAGCGGGCCCGGTGGGACCGCAGCGAGCGTGAGCGAGCGAGGACCACACCGGCCCGCGAGGGCCACGAGCGTAGCGAGTGGTCTGAGCGGGCCCGGTGGGATTCGAACCCACGATAAACGGCTCCGAAGGCCGCCGCCTTATCCTAGCTAGGCTACGAGCCCATGGCGTGGGTTGCCCCATGCCGGGATGCCCGGAAAGCGGTTCCTTCCTTAAAAAGGTGATTTCCTCGGTTCCCGGCTCCCCACTTCCAAATGCTAATAACCCAAGGGGAGCCTCCTACCCCTCCCATGACCGTCTTCTCGGATACGGACATCCTGCAGGCCCTCCAGGCGGGGACTCTCGGGATCACGCCCTTCGAGGAGCGGAACCTGACGCCCAACGGGTATGACCTCTCGATTGCGGAGATCATGGTCCCGGATGTGCATGGCACGGAGACGCGGTTCCGGGAGGGCCGTGTCGTCATCCCCGGCCAGGCGCGGTTTCTCGTGAGCACCCGGGAGGTGGTCCGCATGCCGAAGGATGTGTGCGCGCAGCTTTGGATCCGGTCGAGCTATGCCCGCCGCGGCGTCATCGGCGTCTTCGGCAAGGTGGAGGCGGGGTTCGAGGGGACCCTCACGATTGGGGCCTTCAACGCGGGGGCGCAGCCCCTTGAGATCCCGGTCGGGGATCGTTTCTGCCAGATTGTTTTCGAGCGCCTGCTGAGCCCGCCCCGCGCCTTGTACGCGGAGCGCAGCGGCAATTACCAGAACCAGAGAGGAATCACGCTTGCCCGAGACCAGCCCCGCTAATGCGTCCACGAGCCCGTGCTTCAAGCACGGCTGCGCCGAGTGCTGCTATGAGACGGAGATGCCGCTTCAGAACGCGGACATCCAGCGCCTCGAGAAGGCGGGGCATGCTCGCGAGAAGTTCGCGAACGTGAACGAGGAGCACGGCTTCGCGCTTCTGAAGAACACGGAGCCCACGGACGGGTCCCGGCCGCACTGCGTGTTCCTCGTGGAGAGCAAGTGCAGTGTTTACGAGCACCGCCCCGACGGGTGCCGGTACTACCCCATCGTGTACCAGCCGGCAAAGCGCGGCCCGGTGCGCGACACGGAGTGCCCCCACAACACGGAGTTCAACGTGACGGCGGCCCACTTCAAGACGCTCCCGCTCATCATCAAGCAGCTCACGAAGGAGGCCCGCCACCGCCGCGAGGCCGCCGAGGCGGCCAAGTCCGAGAAGGCATAACGCGGCTCCTGGGGGGAGACTGGCTGCACCCCGGACCGCGCGTTCGGGGAACCCTTTTATCACGGGAACCGGATGGTGCGGCGTGGCCGATCCCGTCCTCTTGAACCTGGCCGTGTTCCTGGCCATCTCCACGCTCGGGTTCGCGGTGCTTCTCACGCTGGTCAGTCTGCTCTCCTTCGCGCGGTTGCGGAATTTCAAGTTCCTCGTGGTGGGCGTCGCCTTCGCGCTTCTTGCGGTGAAGGGCGCGCTCTGGACGCACCGGACGGCCTTCCTCAAGGAGGAGGGGCACCTCCTCGACATCGCGCTCGACTTCGGTGTCCTGGCCCTGCTCTACGCCTCGGTGGCGCTGCGGGCCGCCCGCGCCGAGCCCCGCGACCGGTCCGCCACCCTCACGCCCTCCACCCGGTGACCTGACCCATGCGCGAGGATGCCCTTGAGCTGGAGACGCGGCAGCGCATCTTCCAGCACGTGAAGAAAGTGCCTGGCGCCCACATGCGCGAGATCGGGCGCGAGGTGGGCATCCCCATGGGCACCCTCGAGTATCACCTGCACTACCTGGTGAAGGCCGGGGTGCTCGTGACGCGCGAGGACGGGCGGTACGTCCGCTACTTCGCCTCCGACGAGGGCGGGCGCAGGGAGCGGGACGTTCTCGCCTGCATCCGGCAGGAGACGCCGCGCCGCATCACGGTCCACCTCCTCTACCACCCGGGAAGCACCCACGGCGCCATCCTGCAGAACTTCCAGATGAGCGCCTCCACCCTGAGCTTCCACCTGAAGAAGCTCGTGACGGGAACCATCCTGCGGCAGGAGAAGGAGGGCCGCGAGAACCGCTACTGGGTGATCGAACCCGACCTCGTGGCGCGCGTCCTCATCACGTACCGGAAGAGCTTCCTCGACGACGTGGTGGACCGTTTCGCCGACGTGTGGAGCGGCCTCGCCGCCACCGACGACCCCCAGTAAGCCCGGGTTACTGCTTGGGGCGGCGGAAGAGGGTGACGGCGGCGAGCACCAGGAAGCCGGTCGCGGCGAGGACGCCGAGGGTGACGCTTACGGCGGGAGGCACGAGGTCCGTGATGGACTGGATGGTGATGGTGTGCACGCTGTAGTGGGGCACGCTCACGATCACTTGGTAGGTCCCGCTGAGGTCGCTCACCACGAAGAACTCGGGCTTGAGGCCGTCGTCGTCGGGGTTGAGGATGTCCGCGAGGGAGCTCGCGGGGCTGATGGTCTCGTTGTCGAAGCGGAAGGTGAGCTTGTCGAGGGTGGCGTTCCGCACGAGGGCGGCGTCCACGTCGAAGATGAGGACCCGGGGGTCACCCGGGTTGCCGTCCACCACGAAGGTGACGCCGCCGTCCTCGGGGCGGGTCTCCACGGTGACGTTGCCATAGCTCATCACGGCGTTCTTGATGGCCTTGGGCTCGCCGGGCGCGTGGCGGACCACGACCTCGGCGCCGACGGTGCCCGCCATCTTGGCGGCATCGAGCGACTCGCGGGTGGGGCCCACGGGAAGGTTGGGGCTCCGCAGGAGGAAGTGGAGCGCGCCCTCGCCGCGGAGGGTGCGGCCTTCGAGGCTCACGTCCTTGCCGTAGAGGACCCCCGTGAGGTCGCCCGCGTGCACGACGACGCCGCGGGGGCTCTCCTGCACGGTGACGTTCTCGGGGAAGGTGATGCGGTAGGCTCGGGCGGTGAAGCGCGCCTCGGCGGTGGGGATGTCGTTGGCGTCGAAGCGGTAGGCTTCGCCCTCCACCTTCGTGTGGGCACCTTCGGCCTTCACCTTGGGGGTGGGCGCGTCACGGTCGGCGGGAAGGACGTGGGCGGTCCAGAGGGGGACGCCGTCCACGGTGAAGTTCTGGATGCCCTGACCGGAGGGCTGGAAGGCAACGTACTCGCCGCGGGCCCCTTTGCCTGGCGCGGGGGACTCGAAGCCGCCCACCTCGACGCGGTCCTTGCCGCGGCCCCCCTTCTTTTCCTCGGCGGGGGTCCCGTCGCGGGCCTCGTCGGAGCGGCCGCGGCAAGGACCGCGTCGAGG
>DATMKA010000389.1:0-4948 GCA_035553595.1 Thermoplasmatota archaeon
GCCGGGGAAGTCCGGGGTGGTGACGACGGCGGCCTTCACGCGGGGCGCGAGGGTGTTCACCATGGTGAGCCAGTCCTTGTCCCGCAGGCACCCGAAGAGAACGACGGGCGTGAGGTCCGACTCCTGCAGGTAAGCAACGAGGGCCTCCATGCCGGCGGCGTTGTGGGCGCCGTCGAGGAGGATGGCGGGCTTGCCGGGAACCCACTGGAGGCGGCCCGGCCACCGCGCCTTCTCGAGGCCCGCGCGCACGGCCTCGACACTCACCTTGAAGCCGTTCGCGTCGAGGGTGTCGAGGGTGGCGACGGCGACGGCCGCGTTCTCCACCTGGTGGGCGCCGAGCATGCGCAGCGTGAGGGGGCCGTAGTCGCGGCGGAGGCCCGTGACGCGGAGCGTCTGCTGGTCGCGCGTGAACCCTTCGCGGACGGCATGGAAATCGAAGTGGAGGAGGACGGTGGGCGCCTCCACGTCCTCGGCTTTCGTGAGGATGACGTCGAGGGCCTCGTCGGTGGCGGCCGTCACGATAGGGCGGCCGGGCTTGATGATCTCCGCCTTCTCCGTGGCGATCTTCGCGACGGTGTCCCCGAGCAGGTTCGTGTGCTCGAGGCTCACGTTCGTGATCACGCTCGCAAGGGGCGCGGGGAACACGTTCGTGGCATCCAAGCGGCCCCCAAGGCCCACCTCGAGGACGACGACGTCCACGCGCTCACGGCGGAAGTGCTCAAGGGCCACGAGGGTGACGGCCTCGAAGTAGGTGACGTTCCCCACCTCCGTCTTCACGCGGTCGATGACGGGCGCCACCTCGGTGACGATGGCCGCAAGCGCCGCCTGGGGGATGGGAGCGCCGTTCACGACGATGCGCTCCTCGAAGGCCATGAGGTGGGGGCTCGTGTAGGTGCCCACCTTGTACCCCTGCTCGCGCAGCGCGCTCGACACCATGGCGGTGACGCTGCCCTTGCCGTTGCTTCCGCCGATGTGGACCACCTTCATGTCGAGGTGGTAGTTGCCGCGGTGCGCCAGCATGGCGTTCATGGCCTCGAGGCGGAACTGCATGCCGTGGCCCTGCAGGCGGTCGAGGTAGGTCATGGCCTCTTTGTAGTCCATGTCAGGCCTCCGGGTTCACGAGGGCGCGGCTGCCGGGCGGGGGGCTTCCGGTGAGGACGCGGCGGCCCTCGAGGCGGATGCGGCCCTCGGCGATGAGCTGGATAGTGCGGGGGTAGATGCGGTGCTCCTGCTCGAGGATGCGCGCCTTGAGCGTCTCCTCCGTGTCGCCCTCCAGCACAGGCACCGCTGCCTGCAGGATGATGGGGCCCGCGTCGACGTCCTCGGTCACGAAGTGCGTCGTGCAGCCCGCGATCTTCACGCCGTACTCCAGGGCTTGCCGCTGAGAATCGAGGCCGGGGAAGGCAGGGAGGAGCGCCGGGTGGATGTTCACGAGGCGGCCGCGGTAGTGGCCGATGAACCGGGGCGTAAGGAGGCGCAGGTACCCGGCGAGGCAGACAAGGTCCACCTGGTGCGCGTCGAGGCGCGCGATGAGCTCCTCCTCGTGGGCTTCCCGCGTGAGGCCCTTGCTGGGGACGGCCTCGGCGGGGACGCCCGCGCGGCGGGCACGGTCGAGGGCGCCCGCGTCCGGCTTGTTGCTGAGCACGAGGACAACCTCGGCGCTCACGCGGCCCTCCCGGCAGGCATCGAGGATGGCCTGGAGGTTCGTGCCGCTGCCGGAGGCGAGGACACCCACCCGCAGTCGCCGGGTCATGGCGCGGCCATCGTGGTGGCCATATAAGAAGCTTACACGGTCCCGTCCGGTGTGGGCGGGCACTCCCTGCGGGGCCTTGCCAGGGGGAGGAGGTTCCCAAAGTGGAGGAGCGCGGCCACGGCGGCAAGCAGCACCGGGGGCCACACCGGGAGTCCGAGCACGAAGGCGAGGACGGCGAGGGGCGTGGCGAGGGCGAGGAGGGCGGCGACCCCGAGGGGGACGCGGCGGTCCCAGGGCACCTGGTTGGCGATGATGGGGAAGAGCAGGTAGGTATGCGCGAGGAACAGGAGGCTTCCCGCGCCGCCGAGGAACAGGTACGCGACCTCCGCGTGGCCCTGCCCGGAGAGGGGGAGGACGAGGGCGCCCGCCACCAGGAAGGGGACGGATGCAAGGGATAGAGGCTTCGCGGCTCGCGACTGGGGTCCCGCCGTCTCGGGGATGCGGAGGAAGGCGGTGAGGGTGATGATCGCAAGGTGGAGGAGCCCGATGCCGTAGGCGGCGGCGTACACGGGCCGCGTGCTCTCCGGCAGGCCCACCGTGGCGCCGACGGCAAGGCCGAGGCTTCCCGCGGCCACGAGGAGCGTCGCGAGGACGGGGATGGTGGCGGACTCCAGGGCGCGCTTCGCCACGCGCGGAAACAGGTGGTAGCCCGCCATCATCAGGATGAGCGCCGGGGGGCCCGTCGCGAGGAGCAGGAGGCCCGGCGACCCGAGGGCGGGGTCGCGGAGCAGGAGCGCGGCGCCCCCGGCGGCGGTGACGAGCGCGAGCAGGTAAGCGAGGACGACGGCGCGGTCCCCGGCCTCGTAGGGGCTGCCGTTGCGGTGGAGCGGGAGCCGGGTGGCGGAGCGCGACCCCAGGAGGGCAGCGCCGCCGAACACGAGGACGGCGGCGAGTACGGCGAGGGCCGTCACTTGCAGCGGCACGCGGGGGGCGTCCAGGCGCAGGGGGCCGGCGAGAAGGGCCGCCGCTAGTGCGGCCGCGGGGAGCACGAGCACGAAGTACGCGAGGGCCGCGGGCGGGGGCGCGCGCTTGCTGAAGGCGGGCTGGTAGAACACGAGGAGGCCGCACGCGGTGAGGTGGAACCAACCGAGCAGGACGAGGCCCAGGCTCACGGGCAGGAGGTCGGGCAGAAGAAGGGCCGCCGCGAGGGCGGCAACAGCGAGGGGGAGGGCGAGCGTGCCCGCGCCAAGCAGCGGGCGCGGCGAGGCCTCCACGGGAGCCACCTCAGATGGAGACGACTTCCTTGACGGCGGGCACCATCTCCTTGATGGTGCGCTCGACGCCAAGCTGGAGGGTCATGCTGGACATGCCGCAGCCCACGCAGGCGCCCATGAGGGCGACGCGCACGATGCCTTGCGCCTCGTCCACGTCGACGAGGCTGATGTCGCCGCCATCCATCTGGAGGGCGGGGCGGATGCGCTCGATGGCCTCTTGGACCTGGTCCTTCATGAGGGGGTATTCCCGGCTGCTGGTTTAAAAAGGTAACGTAACCCCGATCTGGGGTCCCGCTACTTCTTGGCGAGGCGGCGGATGGCCTCGCGGTTCTTGCGGAGGCTGTCCTCGAAGGCGGCCCGGACCTCCGGCGTCATCTCCGGCTTCTTTTTCACGGGCGTCGTCATGGGCCTACCATCCCCCCTGTCCCGGCATAAGCGTTGTGAGGTGGTGTGCGATCCAATGCCGGATTGCGGCGAGGTCATTCCGCCCCATCGCAACCTCGAGGACGAAGGCCTCCAGCTCCTCCGCGGTCGCCTCAATGAATCGCCCATTGAGACGCAGGAAAGCATCGGTCGCGAGAACGCCAGTCCGCTTGTTCGCGTTGACAAAGGGATGGTCTTGGATGATCCCTCGCAGGAGGAGGGCCGCCCGTTCCGCGAGGTCCCCACCAAACTCGAAGTAAGGGCCGTAGGCGCACCGGTGGAGCGCAGCAGACAGAGCACCCTCTGAGAGGAGCCCCCGGTCGCGGTCGTCGAGGTCGTCCGGGGGAATCTCAAGGTGCATGGCGAGGACCGCGGGCAGGTCCAGGAATTTCACGCAGCGATCTGGGCGCCGCGCGGCATCCGTGTCCTCCCGGGATCACGCGATGTCGCGAATCACGCCCGCGTCAGCTTGTAGTTCAACCCGGTCTTGAGGGCGTCCTCGATCCAGCGCCCTTGGAGGGTGCCGACGCGGTCGGGGAGCTCCATGCGGTTGCGGTGGACGAGCTCGCTCGCGGCGGGGCCCACCTTGGGGGCGTCGGTGAGGAGGGCGCGGAACACGAACTCGAGGGTCTTGTGGCCGCCGGGGCCGTCGCGGGTGAGGAAGTCCACGACCTCGAGCTTCGGGTTGTCGGTGCCCGTCCACTCCTTCACGAGGCGGCGGGCCGCCTCCGCGGGGGCCTCGCCCACCTTGAACGCGCCGTGGGGAAACACGGGCTCGCCGCCGTGGTGGGGCCGGAAGAGCGCGTACCGGGTGCCGTCCATGACGATGACGTGGGCCAGGACGGCAAACCCTCCGCTCGGGGGGGCCGCCACGGGGGGCCCGTAGTACGCGAGGCCGGGGGACATGCCCCCCGAATCGGGTCCCTGCTCAAAAGGGCTTCCGGTCAGGGGGTGAGGACGATTTTGCCGAAGGGCTCGCCGCGGGCGAGAAGCTCCTGCGCCTCGCGGCCCTGGGAGAGCGGCATCACGCGGTCGACCACGGGCTTCAGGCGGCCGTCGAACACGAGGCCCATCACGGTGCGGAACTCGCGGCGGTTGCCCATGGTGGAGCCGTGGATGCTCAGCTGCTTCCACATGATGTAGTTGATTCCGGCCTGGGGGTTGTAGCCGGTGGTGCCGCCGACGGTGACGATGCGTCCGCCCTTGGCGGCGGCCTTGAGGCTCTTCGTCCACGTCTTCTCGCCCACGTTGTCCACGATGACGTCTACGCCCTGCTTCGCGGTGCGCCGCATGACTTCGCGGTCCCACTCGGGGGTTGCGTGGTAGTCGATGACGTCGTCGGCGCCGAGGGCTTTCGCGCGCTCCGCCTTCTGGGCACCGCCCGCGAGAACGGTCACGCGGGCGCCCGCGAGCTTCGCGATCTGGATGGCGGCGCTGTTGACGCCGCCGCCGGAGCCCACGATGAGGACGGTCTCGCCTGCGCGGAGTTGGGCGCGCGTGATGAGCATGCGCCATGCGGTGGTGTACACGAGGCCGGCGGCGGCCGCCTCCTCGAAGG
>DATMKA010000390.1:0-6964 GCA_035553595.1 Thermoplasmatota archaeon
CCTTTGGTTCCGGTGGACGCTATCCCACGGCTCAGAACCACTTGCTCAGGTTCGCCTGTTTCGTGGTACCCTTCAGGGCGTTCTCGTCGTACCCGAAGTGCTCCAGGATACGCATGGCGGCGGGGAGCACCTGCTTGTCGCGGTAGTATCCCACGTCAATCGTGTCCTTCCGGGTCACGAACTCGGCGAGCTTGCTGCGCGCGCGGGCGGAGTCGTCCTCCTTCGCCTTCGTGCTTTTCCCGCCCTTCGCCCCCTTCGCGGACTTCGATGCCCCTTTCGCGGGGGCCTTGGCCTTGGGCGCGTTGCCGTTGGCCTCGAGCACCACATACCCCACCTTCGCGCCCACGGGGACGCGGAAGTCCTTGTTCTCCTGCTGCGCCCGCAGCAGGGCCTCCACGTGCGCCTGCCGCACCTTGTACTGGCTCGGCGCCATGGTGAGCGTCTTGTAGATCGTGAGATCCTCCACGGGGATGCGGCCCTCTTCGAGGTCGCGGAGGGCGTCGCGGACGCGGTTGGCGGCCGCCTCGGGGTCCCGCGCTTTCAACACAATCTCCAGCACCTCGCGCTGGAGGCGCTTTGCGAGCTCACACCAGTCGCCCCGCCGCACCTCGAGGCCGCGGACCACGATCTCGCCGCCCTCGGTGAGGCCCGCGTACCGCTTCTTCTTGCCCGTGAAGAAGATGACCTCGTAGCGCTCCTGAAGGTCAAGCTCCAGGGGCATGCTCGCGTTCACCTCCTTCGCGAAGCCCTCGATGACCGGGAGGTCGGCCCGCACGAACAGGGAGTCGGTATCGCCGTAGATGACCTCGATGCCGCGCTGCTGCGCCTTCGCCATCACGTCCTGGATGAGGTGGCGGCCCCACGCGGTGGTGGCCTCCGCCGTCTCCAGGCTGTACCAGCGGGCCTGGCTCCACCCCATGTACCCGTAGACGGCGTTCGTCATGACCTTGAGGGCTTGCTGGCGGATGTCCACGAGCTGGCGCGCGCGGCTGTCCTTCGGAAGCTCCTTCATCTGCTTCTTCAGGGTCTTGCGGCGGGTCACGAGGCTCCGCAGCACGCTCGTAAAGAAGCCCTCGGGACGCTTCAGGAACCGGTGGCCCACTCCCGGGGCCACGAAGGTGTCCGCGTCAGCGACGGTGCCGTCGGTGCCCACGTAAGTGTCGGGGCTGATGTTGTACCCGATCATGAGGCTCGGGTACATGGCGCTGAAGTCAAGGGCCTGCACCGCCTCGTGAATGCCTTCTTTCGGTTCGAGGACGAAGCCGCCCTCGTACATCTCGGCGTCGGCGCCGCCGCCCTTGTTGGGGGCGAGGATGCCGCGGACGGAGGCCTCCACCATGAGGTAGCTGTCCACCTGGCGGCCCCGCCCCATGCGCGCGGCCTCCTCGAGGGGCTGGTGGATGAGCCTCCCGATTTCCACCTGCAGCGGAAGCATGGCCTCGGCGAGGCCGTAGGTGCTCACCGCATCGTCCAAGGCGTAGGCGAGGAGCACCTTGCGAAGCTCGGGGTCGTCCCAGTAGCTTGCGATCTCGTCCTTGGGGACGATGGTGCGCTCCTCCTTGTCCATGATGCCGAGGTGCTCCGCCACGTTCTGCAGCGTCTTCACCTTCACCTCGGGCAGGTCGCGCTCAGCAATCCGGAAGAGGTCCACGTTCTCGCGGCCGGCAATGCGGACAGCGGGCTTCGCGCCCGCCTGGTGGATGTCGGGCTCGGTGCCGTCGCGGCCCACCTCGAGCTTGAGGCCATGCTTCTTCGCGCGGCCCACGAGGTAGGGCCAATCGAACTGGTCGCCGTTGTACGTCAGGAAAATGTCGGGGTCCTCCTCCCGCACGAGCTGGAGGAAGCCCTCCACCACGGGCCGGTCGTCGAGGCCGTCCGCCGTAATGGAGATCACGCGCTTGCCCGGGAGGACTGCGGAGAGGATGACGATGGGGTCCTTGTCGGTGTCCGGCACCACTTGGGGGTTCCGCACCTCCAGGTCGAAGGCCATCATGCGGAGGGCGCCCCCCTCCTGCAGCTCGAAGGGCTCCACGGCTTCGGCCGTGAGAAGGCCTGTGGCGGCATCTCGCTGAAGCCCCGTGACGCGCACGCCGTCCATGGGGCGGAGGCGTTTGTCCACGAGGTAGCGGAAGATGTAGGGCACGTCGGCCTCGAGGACGTGCTCCACGCCCGGCACCTTGCGGGCGACCTCGCGGAGGGTGGGCGTGTGGCCGGGATGCTGCAGCACGACGCGGATGCATTTGCGGGTCTCGAGACCCCAGAGGCGCTCCTCCACGGCGGCGCGCACGACCCGCATGTCCCCCACCTGGAGGCGCGAGAGGGCCTCGGACACCTCGCCGGGGCTCGCGCTCTCCTTAGGGAGCACCCAGAAGTAGGGTTCGAAGTGCCGATCGAGGACGCTCTCGATGCCCTCGGGGGTGCGGATCCAGAGGCGGAGGGCGTTGCGGCTCTGGTACCCGCCGGGCGCGTAGCCCACGTCGAGGAGCATCCCTTCGAGGGTCGATGGCGGGGGGCGAGGGGCCTGCGCCATGGTGGCACCCTCGCGCGCGAAGGGTAAATGGGTTACGACCTGCGGACCGTTCGGGGCGGCAGGCCTTTCGGGAGGCCCCTCCGGCTGGGCGTTAGCCTTTTGAGCCCCTCCCGGGTTCACGGTGGCATGGCCTACCCCGTCGCCCGGCCGGTTGCCCGGGCGCCTGTCGTCGCTGCCGCGCGCCTTCTGCGGCCCGGCAATGCCCTCATCACGGCCGCCGCCGTCGCCACGGGGGCCTACGTGGCGGCGGGAACTCCCGCGCTGCACGCCTGGCCTGTCGTCCTGGCCGCTGCCTTTGCGGCCTTCGCCTGCGCCGCCGCCGGCAACGTGCTGAACGACGTGCGGGACGTGGGCATCGACCGCCTCGCGCACCCCGACCGCCCCCTCGTGCGCGGCGACCTCAGCCCCAAGACCGCGGGTGTCCTCGTGTGGGTGCTCTTCGCGCTCGCCCTCGCGGCGGCCGCCTACGCGTGGGTCACCGCCCTCCTCATCACCCTCCTCGCCATCGGGCTCCTCCTCTGGTACGAGTTCCAGCTGAAGGCCGAAGGCCTCCCCGGAAACCTCGTCGTGGCGCTCCTCACGGGCCTCCCCTTCCTGTTGGGTGCGGCCGTCCTCGGCCACCCCTTCTCCCCTGCGGCTTGGACCCTCGCGTTGCTCGCCGCTGCCGCCACCCTCGGGCGGGAGCTCGTGAAGGACGTGCAGGACCACGCGGCCGACGAGGGCCGCCACACCTTCCCCCGCCGCTACGGGGTCCGCCGTGGACGTCAGGCCGCCGCCGCCGCCTTCCTCCTCGCGGTGGCCGCGAGTCCCCTCGTTCTCCTCGTGCCCGAGGGCTTCGGGCTCCTGTACCTCGCGCTCGTGGTCCCCGCCGACGCGCTCTTCGTGTACGCCGCCTTCACGCCCGATCCCGCGCGCGCCTCGGCCGCCGCGAAGGGCGCCATGGTCGTGGGTCTTGCCGCCTTCGTGGGCGGGAGGTGGGCCGCGTGACGGGCCACCGCGTGTGGGACTACCTGCAGGAGCGCCTCAAGCACGGGCCCCTCCACATGACCCTCATCGACCCCGCCACAAGCGGCGTGAAGGGCGGCGAGGCCATCGCACGCGAGGCCGCGAGCGCGGGCACCGACGCCATCATGGTGGGCGGCAGCACCGGCATCGCGGGCCAAGCCCTCGACGAGCTCGTCCGCAGCATCAAGGCCGGGTCGAAGCTCCCCGTCATCTACTTCCCCTCCTCGGGCCTCCACATGAGCCCCTTCGTGGACGCCATCTACTTCCTGAGCCCCCTCAACTCGCGCCGCCGCGAATTCCTCGTGGGCGAGCAACTCCGCGGTGCGCCCCTCGTGCACGCCGTGGGCATGGAGGCCATCGGCATGGGCTACCTCATCGTGGAGCCCGGCATGACCGTGGGGCGCGTGAGCGAGGCCGATCTCATCCCCCGCAGCGCGGAGGGCGTGAAGAAGGCCGTCGCCTACTCCCTCATGGCCGAATACTTCGGCATGCGCCTCGTGTACCTCGAGGCCGGGTCCGGCGCGCCCGCGCCCGTGCCCGTGGAGCACGTGCGCGCCGTCCGCGACGCCCTCACCATCCCCCTCGTGGTGGGCGGCGGCATCCGCACCCGCGAGCAGGCCGAGGGCGTCCTCCGCGCCGGCGCCGACATCCTCGTCACGGGCACCATCGCCGAGCAGGGCCACTACGGTCCCCTCCGCGAGATCATCCACGCCGTGAAGGCGCACCGCCGGGATTAGGATGGCCCCTGTCCGCCTCCCGTTCCAGGAGCGGTGGCGCCCCCTCGTCCTCTCCGGGGTGAAGACCACCACGGTGCGCACAAAGGCCTACGGCCAGGCCGGGGACACCTTCGAGGTCGAGGGGCGCCGCTTCGAGCTCGTGGAGGTGCGCGCGCTCCCGCTGCGCGAGGCCCGGGATACCTGGTGGCGCGAGGAGGGCATGACGGGGCCGGAGGAGTTCGAGCGCGTGTGGACCGAGAACCATCCCACCCGCGGCTTCAACCCCACCCACTCGGTGTGGCTCCACCGCTTCCGCGCCCTCTGATCAGGACGCGTCCTCAAGGAGCGAGAGGTGGGCGGCTGCAGCGTAGAGCGCGCGGGCCACGGCGCGGTTGCGGGAGGCCTCCTCCGACTGCGCCTCCAGCAGCGGAAGGAGGCGGGAGAGCAGGTCCTCGCGGCGGAAGGGCTTCTCCAGCAGGAGGGAGATATTGGCGCGGTTGATCGCCTCGCGCGCGATCCGCATCTCCCGGTACCCCGTGAGGAGGACGCGGACCGTTCCTGGCGCGACGGCGCGCACCCGCTCAAGGACCACGACGCCGTCCCCGTCGGGGATGCGGTAGTCGCTGATGACGGCGTCAAAGCGCTCCGCCTCGATGCGGGCAAGGGCGTCCTTGGCGCTCGCGCACGTCTCCACGGTCACGTCGCGGCCGGGCACCTCCTTCAGGTAGCGCGCGATGACGTCCCGCACCTGCTCCGCGTCGTCCACCACGAGGACGCGCAGCGTGGGCGCGCTCCCCTTCACCACAGGAACCGGGGCGCCCGTGGTGGACCAGAGGCGCTCGAAGGCGCGCTCGGCGCGCGCGAGGGTGCCCGCGTCGCGGGAGAGCACGAGCGCGTCCATGGGCTGGGGCGCCGCCGCGTCCTCGGCCACCGCCCACCAGTAGGCCTCCTCCCCGTCCACGAGGAGGCTTCCCTGGGGCGGCGCGGGCACCTTGAGGCGCCGCACCTCGGGCTTGAGGCGCTTCGGGACGCGGGCGCTCGCGGGCGCCTCGCTGAAGCTCACGACCCGCACCTCCACGGCGGGGTCCTGCACGGCATCCAGCAGGTCAACGACGGCTTCGCCGCGGGGCCCCCGGAGGGCTTCGCCCTGGGTGAGGAGCACGCGCCGCCGCGCGCCCGCGAGGGCCGCCCGCAAGGTTTCCCAGGTGGCGGCGGAGCCCGCGACGGCCCGCAGGAGGCCGGGGCCCTCGCTGCCGCGCGTGAGCTCCCGGCGGCGATCCTCGAGCGGGGCCGCGCTCACCCACGCCTCATCGAAGCTGTTTGCAAGGAGCGTGACGCGGCCCGCCACCGTGGAGTCCACGGCGGTGCTTCCGAGGAACTCGAGGGCGCGGCAGCGGTCCACGAGGAGCGTCCAGGTGCCGGCGCCGCCCACGGGCGCGTGGCGCACTTCCGTACCCGAAAGGAGCGCATCGACGTCGGCGAGAGTGTCGGGCCCCACGCGGGCGAGGGCGCGCACCTTCACGCCGCGGCCTGCTGCTCCCTCGAGCCCCTCGCGCAGGCGGCCCCGGAGGGCGGCCGTGAGGCCCGCGGGCGCCCCGAACAGCTCGAGGGTCGCGCGGGCTCCGGCCACCGCCTCCAGGAGGCGATCCTCCCGCGCCTGGGGGTCCCGGAGGACCACCTCGACGCCTGGGGGCCGCCCCTCGTAGAGGTCGGTGAGGCGCTCCGCGGCATCCACCGACTGGAGGCGGAGGTCCGCGAGGAGGGCCTCGGCGTCGGCCACCAGGACGCCATGGTCCGTGGTGAGACCGAGGATCTGGGAGCTCGTGGCGGTGGCGGCGGAGCGTTGACAGAAATGCAGGGCCCCGTCGCAGACCACGCGGGACACCATGGGGGGATTGGGCGAGGCGAGGGCGCGAACGGCATCGCCAAGGGCGGCGCGGGCCTCCTCGACGGCAGCCTGCGTCTCCTCGATGACGGGCACGAGCAGGAGGACGCGGCCCCCCGAGTGGTGGAGGCGGGTGAGGGACTCCAGGAAACCGGGGGACGCCACGAGGAGGCGGAGGGTGGCGGGGTCGAGGATGGCCTCCACGCGGCGGGTCGCGCGCCCCACCATGCCGCAGATGGCTTGCACGTTCGGTTGGCGACCGCGCACCATGCGGATCTGGCCCGAGGCGGAGAGCCCATCGCCCTCGGCCACGTCGTACTTCTGGAGCAGGCTCTCGCGTGCCTCCTTGAGGGCGGAGGTGCGGGCCTGGAGGTTGCCGAGGAACCGGTCCACGTAGGGCGCGAGCGGCTTCGCCGTGAAACGGCGCTTCTCGTCGAGCGTGACGTCCACGAGGTCGAGGGTCTGCAGCGCCTCCAGGACCTCGTAGGCGCGGTTGCGGGGGATGCCCCCCGTGTCCGCCACCTCCCTCGCGGTGGCCGAGCCGAGCTTCACGAGGGCACGGTACGCGAGCGCCTGGTGCTCCGTCAGGCCAAACGCCAACAGGTCTTCTGGAACCGAGCTCGACACGAGAACGACCCTAGCTAGACCCTCACCTCCACCTGCTATAAAAACGAGCGTCGATCGACCCTCCCGAGCCCCCGGGGAGATAGCAAAAGGTGTCCATCCCGGGCTGCGGACACGGTGTTATCTCCTTCCGGGGCCCATGGGGAGTTTGGCCAAGGTTGCGCCGAGCCCCCCTGGGCGCAACCCCCAAGGCCCGCCTCCAAC
>DATMKA010000391.1:0-9951 GCA_035553595.1 Thermoplasmatota archaeon
GAGCCGGAGCCCATCATCGTGCCCCCGCCGCCCCCTCGAGGGGCGGCGGGGGCACGATGATGGGCTCCGGCTCCGCGGGGGCGGGCGCCTCCACCAGCACGTCCACCGGCACGATGACCTTCTGGGCCACGGTGCGGCTGAGGCGGCGGCAGAGCGAGCAGTACAGCTCCTGGTCGGGAACCTTCACGGCGAGGCACGGCTCGCAGGGGAGGTAATCCAGGACCAGGCGGAGCTTGTGGGCTTCCCGCGACACGGCTTCGCTCATGAAGGCACCTTTATAAGATAGGGGCGGAGCGGGGTGGAGCCCCTTAAGGGTTTCGAGGACGGCAGGCGAAGCGCTGGGGATTTATATGGCGAGCACCTTTGGGGGCGCGCTGCGCCTGTGATGTAGCGGTAACATTAGAGCCTTCCAAGCTCTCTTCCCGGGTTCGAATCCCGGCGGGCGCACTAAGCGGCGCTAAGCGCCGCTTAGTGCGCCCGCCGTCGACGAAAACTCGGGGCTCGCGCCCCTCCTTTTCGTCTGGGTCCTCGCTCGCTCCGCTCGCTGCGGTCCCGGCGGGCGCACGACCCCTGGGTGCGCCCCTGATTCTGCCAACCGCCCGTCGCCCCTCGGTTTCGTTGCGGTCCTAACTCACTTTACTCGTTGTGGTCCTCGCGGGGGCCTCCGCCGTCGAGCCGATGCCGCCTCTTAAAAGGCCCCCTTGGGCGTGACTCGTGCCTTTTGCCCTTGATGGGTGTGGCCAGGGGCCCCCGCCTATCGCTTCGGATATATCCAGCACCATCGAATCGCCGGGGGGTGGGACCTGGGGGGTTTCCCGAATCGTTATGAGGCGTGCCCCGAGAGGTACTGCCGAGCTATCTTGCCCACCCTCCGCACGGTGCTTCAGTACACAGGAGCCTTCCTCGTCGCCGCCTCGGGAGGCGCCGTCGTGGCCGCGTTCCACCCCGCGGTGGACCCCACGCTCCTGCTGGGGAGCGCCGTCCAGGATGCCCTCCTCGGGCGCTTCGTGCTCACGGGGGCAGGCCTCGTGGTGATGGCGGGCGGCTTCCTCCTCGTGGCCCGCGCCCCGCAGCCCCATGCCGTCGAGGCGAAGGCGCCGAAGGCCACCGGGCCGACGCCCGCCCGCGCCGCGCCCCAGCCCGTCGCCGCGCGAGGGCCCGTCGCCGCCGCTCCCGCCGCGCCCCAGGCCGATGACCCGGTGAGCGCGGTGGAGCGCGACATCAAGGCGCTCAACCGCCGCATCAACATGGCCCGCGTCGAGCTCGGCATGGGCCGCCTGAGCCCCGCGGGATACACCGCGTACGTGCGAAATCTCGAAGCGGAACGGGCCCGCCTAGAGAAGGTGCGCTTTGCCGCCCAACTGCGGCAGGGCGCGCCAGTCCCCGTCGGGAAGAACGTCAAACCGCAATGACATTCTCGATCTCGCGCACGGCCTGCTCAAGCTCCTTCCCGTCCTCGCGCCAGGACCCATGGCGGTCCAGGATCACGACGAGGGAGCCCACGTGCTCCACCTTGTGGAACAGCAGGGAACCCGTGTCGTAGTGGACGAGGCCACCTTTGTGGGCCTCAAGCTCCAGGGTGCCCCCAATCACGTCGAGGTTCTTGAGAACGGAAGCCGTGGCCATCGCGGAGAGGACGTCCACGTCCTTCTCGGCGCCTGTCTTCGACACGGCAAGAGGCAAGCCATCGAGGGAGGCCACGAAGCTGCCGCGAGCGTTCGGCAGCACCTCGCGAAGGTCCGTGAGCACCTCCTCAATCTGGCGGCGGAGGTTGGGCTGCTGCTTCACGCGCTCCTCGATCTCGCGGCTGCGCTTGCGGTCGAGGCTCTCCTCGTAGAGCTGCATGAGGATGCCCCTGAGGTCCTCCTTGAAGTCAGGAGTGTCCTTGTTGACGTACCCGATGGCGCCGAGGTGGATGCCGCGCGCCGCCACGTACTCGCTGCCGAAACCGCTCACGAGCACGACGGCCGCGTCGGGCTTGCGCTGCGTGAGACGCACAAGGACCTCGAGCCCCGTCATGTCGGGCAGGGCATAATCGAGCAGAATGAGATCGTAATCGCTCCGCTTCGCCTTCTCCAGGCCCTCGGAGCCCGTGGGCGCCCACTCGATGGTGAGGCCCTGGACGTCGCGCAGGCCACGCTTCACGATGAACGCGTCAGTCTCGCTGTCCTCGATATGCAGAATGCGTTGAAGCCGAACGTCGGGACTCAAAGGCGGACACCCCGGGAAGCGCGACCCGCCCCGCAAGGAGCGGAGTGATCGCTGCCGTTACCTCAGTCCTCACGGAAAAAACGCCTTTGGGGTTTCTGGTACAAGTCCCGAAGGCACGCTTTCCTCCCGGTGCCCGAACGCTTATCCGCTCCCCTCGCAGTCGGACAGGCATGACTGCAGGCGACCAGGCGGACGAGGTGTTCGACCTCGCTGTCGTGGGCGGCGGCCCCGTGGGCCTCCACGCGGCCCTCAAAGGCGCCCTCCTCTACCACACCGTCGTCCTCTTCGACAAGGGGAAGCGCACGAGCCGCGCCTACTTCGTCCCCAACTACGACAACATCCCCGGCCACCCCGAGGGCATCAGCGGCCGCGACCTCCTCGAGCGCGGCCGCGCCCACATCGCGCGCATCCACGAACGCTACGGCCGCGAGTGGGTCACCTTCCAGGACGGGTGGGAAGTCACCGCGCTCCGCCGCCCCGCCAACGAGGGCGACCCCTGGGAGCTCACCGCGCGCCCCACGAAGGGAACCGACGCCGAGGCCCGCACCTGGCGCGCGAAGGCCGTCGTCCTCGCCACGGGCGTCGTGGACCGCCAACCCATCATCGGCGAATACCGCACCCGCGACATCGAAACCATCCTCCCCTACGCCAACAAAGGCACCGTGGACTACTGCCTCCTCTGCGACGGCCACACCGTCGAAGGCAAAACCATCGCCGTCCTCGGCTGCGACGCCTCCGCAGCAAGCATCGCGAAAGACCTCCTCTACCACTTCAAGGCGAAACGCGTCACCATCGTGACCGCCCACCAGAACCTGCCCCCCTCCGCGGGCAACGGCCCCGAGTGCCTCGACCCCACCGCCCTCGCGGAACGCATGCAAAAGCACGGCATCGACGTCGTCTCCACCAAAATCAAAACCCTCCACGGCCTGAAAGAACACTACCTCGGCATCGAGTTCGAGGACGGCGCCCGCCGCGAATTCGACAAAGGCTGGGTCAGCCTCGGCTGGTACCGCGTCAACAACCAGCTCGCCCAACAGGTCGGAGCCCAAATCGACCCCGACGGGTACGTCCGCACCGGCGAAGACTGCGAAGCCCTCGACCAGAACGGGGAACCCATCCACGGCCTCTTCATCGTGGGCGACCTCCGCGCCGAGACCTGGAAACAAGTCGTCATCGGCTGGGGCGACGCCGAAACCGCCGTCGTCCACGCTTTCGCCGAACACCTCTAACACCACCCACCGCACCAGAACCCTCGCGAAGCCTTCAAATAACAAAACCTGGATTAACCGCCCATCCCGACACTGGGCCCGTGGGGTAGCTTGGTCCATCCTATGGCGTTCGGGACGCTGTGACTCCGATTCAAATTCGGACGGGCCCACTACGACGCTTCGCTTTCAGCGAAGCGTCTCCGTGGGCCCGTCCTCTCGGGCCGGAACGGGCGCGCTTCGCGCGCCCTCGCTTCGCGTCCGGCCCGATTCGGACGGGCCCACCGCCGCGGCTCGCTCCGCTCGCCTCGGTTGAAGCCGCGGCGAAGCGCACCCCGCTGGTCAGCCCTCCTGGGGAGTTAGATGCCGCCGTACGCCATGGCGCGCTCCTCCTGCGTGAGGGGGCGGTGCTCGGACTTCCGGCCCGTGATCCGGGTGGGCGTGAGCTTGAGCAGCGTGATGCCTGCGCTTGCGCGGCGAGGTTCCCCGAACTGCGATTCGCCCCAGCTGGGCGGCAGGGGGACGGTGAGGAGCGCCTCCATCGCGCGGAACTGGTCCCTGGTAAGCGTCACCTCCTCGAGGTGGCCGAAGGCCATCACGCTCACCCACTCGTCCACCGAGGCCGCGTGCGTGATCGTGAGGCACGCCTGGCGCGTGTGGCGAGCGTAGTCGAGCTTCTCCCCGGGGCGCGTGTGGAAAAAGAAGCACTGGCCATCGAAGCCGTAGAACAGGGGAACCACGTAGGCATCGCCGCCGTCCGCAAGGCCAAGGTGGCCCAGCCGGTTCGCCTTCACGACCGCCAACGATTCTTCCCACGTCATCTCGTCCATGGCGCGCCCTTGGCCCCAAGAACTACAAGCACCTTTCCCGCAAACCCCGGCGGAGGGCCAGGCGCCCCGGCACCCGCGCAGGGCCCCCGGGGGCGAGAATCCCCACGAGACACCGAGATACATTCAAATAGAGGATTCTCATTTCCAAGTCGCCGCCGCCCTAGGGTGGCGCATCGGAGGAGCTTCGATGGTGACCTACAACCGCTTTGAACGCGCCCGCATCATCGGTGCCCGCGCCCTGCAGATTGCCATGGGTGCCCCCATCCTCATCGACATGGACAACCTCATCGACCCCGTGCGCGTCGCCGAGGCCGAGTTCCGCGAGGGCGTCATCCCCATCACCGTGGGCCGCGACGACCGCCGCACCGTCCAGGTCTGACCCGCGCATCCCCCCTTGGGTGCCTGCCTGCCCCTAAGGGCAGCCGGGGTGTACCCGTAAGATTGGGTGCCGGAGGCCCCCATGGCTGATGATCAACCTTTCTGAAGGTTGGGCGATACCTTCTTTTCCTGTTCCCCCTTTCCCCGCGCAGCCAGGGTGCTCCCGATGACCCAGATCCGCGACGTGTTCTTCCGCAAGATCCTCGACTCCCGCGGCAACGCCACCATCGAGGTGGACGTGCACACCGAGAACGGCTTCGGCCGCGCCGCCGCCCCGAGCGGCGCCTCCACGGGCGCCCACGAGGTCGCCGCCTGGCCCAAGGGCGGCGTCGACCAGGCCATCGAGCTTGCCGAAGACATCCTCGCCCCCGAACTCGAAGGCGCGGAAGTCACCCTCCAGCGCGACCTCGACGCCCTCCTCGCGGAGCTCGACGGCACCAGCAACTTCGCCACCCTCGGCGGCAACACCTGCGTCGCCACCAGCATGGCCATCGCGAAGGCCGCCGCCGACAGCATCGGCGTCCCCCTCTACGTGTACCTCGGCGGCGTCATGAAGACCCAGCTGCCCCGCCCCCTCGGCAACGTCCTCGGCGGCGGCGCCCACGCCGTGGGCGGCACCGACATCCAGGAGTTCATGGCCTACGCCAACGGCCCCTCCCTCCAGGAGTCCGTCTTCGCGAACGCCTTCGTCCACAAGACCGTGAAGGACCTCCTCAAGAAGGAGCTGCCCGGCGCCGCCATCGGCAAGGGCGACGAGGGCGCCTGGGTCGCCCCCATCACGAACGAGCGCGCCGCAAAGCTCGTGTACGAGGCCTGCCAGGCCGCGAAGGACAAGTTCGGCTTCGACGTGCGCCTCAGCCTCGACGTGGCCGCCACCGAGTTCTTCAAGGACGGCGCCTACCACTACAAGGACCGCGTCCTCAAGCCCGCCGAGCAGGTGGACTTCATGGAGGGCCTCGTGAAGGACTACAACATCTTCAGCATCGAGGACCCCTTCGCCGAGGACGACTGGGAATCCTACGTCACCTTCACGAAGCGCGTGGGCGGCCGCACCCTCATCGTGGGCGACGACCTCTTCACGACGAACCCCGACCGCGTCATCAAGGGCATCAACATGGGCGCCGCCAACGCGGTCCTCATCAAGCCCAACCAGATCGGCACCCTCACCCGCACGGTGGACACCGTGGCCCTCGCCCACGAGCACGGCTACAAGACCATCATCAGCCACCGGAGCGGCGAGACGGACGACACCACCATCGCCCACCTCGGCGTGGCCCTCGGCACCATCGGCATCAAGACCGGGGCCGTGGGTGGCGAGCGGATCGCGAAGCTCAACGAGCTCATCCGCATCGAGGAGGAGCTGTAAGCTCCGACACGAGGCGGAGGAGCGCGGAGCTTCGCGAGAGGACGAAAGGGCGCCTGGGGCGGCCGGTCCCCCAGGATTCGTCCGTATCGCGAAGCTCAACGCGTCCACCCTTTGCTGAAGCGCCGCCTTGGGCGTTCCGGAGGACTGGGGGCCTTGGGCCCCGTTCTTCCGTCCCAAAGCATTAAGCTCGCGGGATCCCTGGTCCCCCTTAAGGGGTTTCATCATCCGCTCGCTTCTCGGTCCGTCCATTTCTCATAAGGATCGACAACGGGCTGGAGCCCCCTTCGAGACCTGCCCGCTGGAGGGCACCGCATGACCCCCTCACTCCTGTCCTCCGGCCTGGAGGATCTCGGCAGCGTCGCCGCCGCCGTCATCGACCCCGCTGGCAACGTCCTTGAGGCAAACCAGGGCTTCCGGAAGGTCGCGCCCCCCACAGGCGGGGACGCCCCCTGGAACGCGGCCTCCTTCTTCCTGCAGCCCACCTTCTCCGACCTCCTTGCCGCCCGCGGTGACGGACCTGTGGTGTACCGGGGCCTCCTGAGCTTCGGGCGGCCCGGCGACATCGCCGTCTCCCTCACGGGGACCGTGCGCCTCTCCGAGGGGAACCTCCTTGTGGTGGCCGAGCACCCGGTGCAGGAGTACGAGCGGCTCACCCACGCCATGATCCGCCTCAACGAGGACCTTGCGTTCACGCAGCGGGAGCTCGTGCGCGAGATCCGGCAGCGCCGCCAGGCGGAGGAGGGGTGGCGCGCCGCGTCCCTGTACTCGCGTTCCCTCATCGAGGCCACTCTCGACCCGCTCGTGACCGTCAGCGAGGAGGGGCGCATCCTGGACGCGAACCAGGCCATGGCCACCGCCACCGGCACCTCCCGCGAGGCCCTGCTCGAATCCGCTTTCAGTTCCTACTTCACGGACCCGGCGGCGGCGGGCGAGGCCCACCGCGATGCCCTCGCCAAGGGCACCACGCGGGACCGCCTCCTTGCCATCCGGCACACCTCCGGGTCCTTCACGGACGTGCTCTGCAACGCGACCGTCTTCGAGGACATGCAGCGCCACCGGCGCTCCATCCTCACGGCTGCCCGCGACGTGACGGACCGCCTCCGCCTCGAGCGCGAGGTGGCGGCCCAGCGGGAGGTCCAGTTCCGCACCAACCGCCTCGCGGCCCTCGGCACCTTCGCGAAGGGCGTGGCCCACGAGATCAACAATCCCCTCACCTACGTCTGCAACTACCTTGAGCTCGCGCTCCTCTCCCTCGGGCGCGACCCGGCCTCGGGCGAGGGCGATTCCACGCTGCAGGAGGCCCGCTTCGGGCTCGAGCGAGCCCTCACGGGCGCCCACCGCATCGGGCAGGTCGTGGGGGCGCTCCGCCGCGTGGCCTGGGAGCCCGTGACGGAGTCCCGCGACATCATCGACCTAAACGACGTCGTGGCGGCCCTCGTGCCCGTCGCCGAGCGCAGCACGCCCCCCGGCGTCCACCTCATCTCCTCCACCGCCACGAAGCCCCTGTACGTGGCGGGCAACGCGGGCGAGCTGCAGGAGCTTCTCTCGGCCCTTGTGCAGAACGCGGTCCAGGCCGTGGCCCCCGTCGGTGGCCGCGTCACGGTCGTCTCCCGCGAGGTGGAGGGCCGGATCGAGCTTCGCGTCGAGGACAACGGTCCCGGCATCCCCGAGGGCATGGAGGAGCGCCTCTTCGCGCCCTTCGCCACCACGAAGCCCGGCGCCACGGGTCTCGGGCTCACGATCGCGCACACCATCGCGCGCCTCCACAATGGGGACCTCGTGGTGGAGCGCCTTCCCCGCGGTGTTGCCTTCGTGGTCACGCTCCCCGCTGCCACGCACGCGCCCCCAGCGAAACTGGAGGACGAGGACACGGTTTCCGCGGCCTTCGGCTCCGCTGAGGAAGGGCAAGGGGCAGGCGTCTCCAAGAAGTGAGCCCTCAGGAGGACTTCGCGGCCGCTTCGCGGATCACCCGGTCGAGGGTCTCCTTTACCTCGGTGGGCCGGAAGGGCTTCTCGAGGTAGGCGTCGGCGCCCACGCGAGCCTGATAGGTGGCGAGATCCTCGGAAGCCGAGAAGAGAACCACGGGGGTGTCGCGGATCGCGGGATCGGCCCGGATGGCGCGAAGGAGCGCCGCCGGATCGAAACCTGGCATCAGCAGGTCGAGAAGGAGGGCGTCGGGCCGCTCCTCCCGCAGGAGCCGGGGCGCCTCTGAGGGCTGGCTCGAGGTCGCGACCTCGTAACCAAGGGCCTGGAGGAGCAGTCGGGTGCTCAGCAGGATGCCGGGCTCGTCATCAACGATCAGGATCTTGGTCGCGATTATCTCACCCGGGTTGGCCGAAGGCCGAAGCGGCCCCTGATTTATAGACCAGCCCATAACCGTTTCGCCTCGACGGTCGCTTCCCCTGCAAGGTTGTCAGAGTCTTTTTATTCGGGCATCCGCCACGGGTCAGTGAGCCCTATGGGGGACGTGCGTTTCGAGCGCGCCTACCGCAAGCTTGTGGAGGCGGACGACCGGGCATCCGCCATCCGCAGCCTCAGCGATGAGGAGGTCATCGCCGCCATGGCCGCCGCCCGCGAGGGTCAAGATCCCTACCTCGCAAACATTCTCGCCTCCGAGGCCATGAACCGCGTCCGCCGCAAGGGCACCATCGTGGAAACGGCCGTGGAAGGCCTCCTCACCCAAACCCCCGACGGGTACCTCACCTACCTCAACCCCGCCGCGGAGCGCATGCTCGGATGGCATCTCGAAGAAGTGGTGGGCGAACCGGTCCACCACCTCTTCCACCACACCCACGGCGACGGCACCCCCTTCCTGGCGGAGGACTGCCCCATCCGCCGCGTGGGCCTCACCGGCCAGTCCGTCGACCAGTTCGAGACTCTCCTCTGGCGCAAGGACGGCACCAGCTTCCCGGCCGAGCAGAACGCTGCCCCCATCATTCGTGACGGCGACATCGAGGGGGTGGTCATCACCTTCGTCGACATCACGGAGCGCGTCCGCGCCAACCAGGCGCTGCGCGAGTCTGAGGCCATGAAGAGCGCCATCCTCCTCGCCTCCCTCGACGTCATCATCACCATGGACGCGGAGGGCCGCGTCGTGGAATGGAACCCCGCCGCGGAACGCACCTTCGGGTACCGCGCGGAGGAGGCCCTCGGGCGGCTCCTCGCGGACCTCATCATTCCCCCCCGCTACCGTGACGCGCACCACCGCGGCCTCGCGCACTACCTCGAGACCGGCGAAGGGCCCATCCTCGGCCAGCGCCTCGACCTCCCCGCCGTGAGGCGCGACGGCACCGAGTTCCCCGCGGAGCTCGCCATCGTCCCCATCCAGGCAGGACCGAGACCCCTCTTCACGGGCTACCTCCGCGACATCACCGACCGCAAGCGCGCGGAGGAGGCGCTTCGCGCAAGCGAGGAGCGCTTCCGGAAGCTCTTCGCGAGCAACCCCCTCCCCACCTGGGTGTTCGACGCGGAAACCCTCCGCTTCCTCGATGTCAACGAGGCCGCCGTCCGCAAGTACGGGTGGACACGCGAGGAGTTCCTCACCCGCCGCGTGAGCGACATCCGGCCCCCCGAGGACCTTGCCCGGTTCCAACAGTACATGGCGGACCAGCGCGAGGGCCTGCGGCAGGCAGGGGAGTGGCGCCACCTCACCAAGGAGGGTGCCGTCATCGACGTCGAAGTTGCCACCTACCACACGGACTTCGCGGGCCGCCCCGCCGTGATTGTCGTCAGCCGCGACATCACCCACCGCAAACAGGCGGAACGCGAGCGCGAGGCCCTCCTCGAACGGGAAAGGGCCGCGCGCCACGCCGCCGAGCGCGCCGAACGCCGCGCCCGCCTCCTCGCGGAGGCCGCCTCCCGCCTCTCCTCCAACCAGGACTACGGCGACGCGCTGCAGGAGGTGACAGAACTCACCGTGCCTGCCCTGGCCGACTGGTGCGTGTTCCACGTCCTCGACGCC
>DATMKA010000392.1:0-6526 GCA_035553595.1 Thermoplasmatota archaeon
CGCGCCCCTTCCTGCCCGCCACCGGAGGCTGAGGAGCTCCACCCGCGACGGGGCGACAAACCTTTTTCGTGGGGCGCGACGTCGGGCCCTCGTGAGCCCCACGACGCTCCCCGCCGCCGTCGTCCAGATGCGCCACCGCGCACGCGTCGAGGACAACCTCGCGGCGGCCGAGGCCCACGTGGCTGCCGCCCGAGCGGCGGGCGCCCGCCTCGTGCTGCTTCCCGAGTACTTCTTCGCGCCCGAGGGGCTGCGGCCCGGGCCCGAGCTCGTGGAGGCCGCCGCCGGGGTGCGGGACTGGCTCCGCGAGGCCAGCACCCGGCACGGGGTCGCGCTCGTGGGCACCACCCTCGAGAGGGAGGGCGACCTCCTGCGGAACGTGGGGTACGCTTTCGAGGAGGGGCGGCTCGCCGTCCGTCAAGTGAAGGTGCATCCGACCCCGGGCGAGGCGAAGGCCGGCATCGCGCCGGGCGCCCGCTTCGAGCCCTTCACCGTGTGCGGCGTGCGCGCGGGACTTCTCGTGTGCGCCGACATCCTGTACCCGGAAGCGGCGCGCGTGTTGAGCCTGCAGGGCGCGGAGCTGCTGCTGAACCCCGTGATGAGCCCCTACCGGGACGTGGACCTCACCCAGGCCGCGCGAAGCGCCCTCTTTATCGCCCGCGCCTACGACTCCGCGGCCTTCGTGCTGAAGGCCGGCGGGTTCACGGCGGCCCGCACCGCCGTGGGCCGCAGCCTCGTCGCCGCCCCCTGGGGGCTTCTCGCGACCTACCGCAGCGAGTGGGAGGAGGAGCTCCTCACCGCCACCCTCAACTTTGGTCCCCTGCGGGAGTTCCGCGGCACCCACCTCGCCTTCCAGGGGCGCGTCCCCGAGGCCTACCGCGACCTCGGTCAGTGATCGTGCCCGTGCGTATCGCCCTGGAGGCGGCGGGAGGACCACCAGAGGCCGTAGGTGGAGGCGCCGAGCACGGAGAGGCCCGTGAGGCCCTCGCTCAGCCACACGATGGGCTCGAGGCCGCGGCGGAAATTCCCGTAAGCGCCTGCGAGGAAGAGGCCGCCGAACATGAGGCCCGCGAAGGAGACGGTGAGGATGCCGCGCCACACGAGGCGCTGCCGACGCTCCTCTGTGAGTCCCTCCGATGCGCGCACCCGCTTCGCCATGGCGCCCCGAAAGCTCCGCCCCGTCAAGACTCCTTCGGTTCCCACTCGGTGTACTTCGCGGCCGATCCCCGGGCGCGCTCCACGGGGTACTTCGCGCGGTTGGCTGCGAGCTTCTCGCGGCACGCCTCCAGGAGGTCGAAGCCGAGCTTGTCCGCAAGAAGCATCGCGTAGAGGACCACGTCGGCCGTCTCCGCCTTCACGGCCGCAAGGCGCGCCGCGTCCCCGCGAAGCTCTCCCGCCGAAGGGTCGCGCCATTGGAATTCCTGCAGCAGCTCCCCTGCCTCCACGGCGAGGCCCAGGGCGAGGTCCTTGGGCGAGTGGAACTGGTCCCAGTCGCGCTCCGCCACGAAGGCGCGTAGGTCCGCGCGGACCTCGTCAAAAGAAGGGGAAGGCATGCCTCCCGGAACGGCGGCTGGGGACTTGAGGATGCCTCCCGGCTCCGAGGAAGTGGAACGCTTGGGCCCCGCATCGCTGCTTCGTTGCTTCGCTGCATCGCGTCTTGCTCTCGACGCGCGGAATGGACGCGAAGCAGCGATGGAGCGATGCAGCGATGGGCCGGACGGCGTCGCGAGGCGGTCCAATACCACCCTACCCGTCCCAGTAGGCGCGCGCCACGGACGTGGGGGGCTCGGGACGGAGGATGGGTCCACGGCGGGGAACGGCGCTCGCAGCCACGGCCTTCGCGACGACGCGCTCCATCATGAGGAGCCAGCCCGTGGCGATGGAGAAGGTGAGGAGGACGGCGGTGGCGACGGGAACCCACGAAAAGAGACCGATCCCGAGAAGGGCGAGGCCGCCCGTGGCGGTCATCTGGAGCGCGAACTTGCGGGGCATGACGGGGCGGTCGGGGCCGCCTCATTAACCCCTTCCCGTACGCGCCTTCCCCACCCTCAGGCCGTCACGGCGTCGGGCGCGCGGCGACGCAGGGTGGCGAGGGCCCCGGCGCCCACGGCGGTGGCCGCCAGGTAGGGCAAGGGGTCGGGAACGAAGGCGAGAACGAACGCGGCCGCGGCGGCAAGGCCCAAGAACTCGGAGCCGCACAACCAGCGGAGGTTCAGTTTCAACATGGAAAAAAGGTCGCGTGCCTGGGGGATAACCCTTTCGGGCCGGCGCGGTGATGGTTTAACCGCCGTGGCCGGAGCCGCCTGCTCCGCCGGCGCCTCCTCCGTTCGAGCCGCCGCCTGCTCCGCCGTTGCCGCTTCCTCCGGCGCCTGCTCCACCCGCGCCTGCTCCGTTGGAGCTTTCGGCGCCGTTGCCGCTGCCTCCGGCGCCACCCTGGTTGCCCGCGCCGCCGGAGCCCCCGCTGTTGCCGGGGCCTGAAGGGAGGGGCATGTCGGGGGTCGTGCGGGCGGACCAGTCGCCGCGGGCGTACTGGCCGTACTGGTACCACACGGTGAGGTTGCCGCCATACTCGTCCACGGCTTGGAGGAGGCCCCACGCTTCATCCCAGAGATTGAGGTAGGCGCCGTAGGTGAGCGCGTTCTGCACGTGGTAGTGGCGGTTGCTGCTGTCGAGGCCGACGTGGCGGTCCCACGCGTCCACGGTGATGCTTCCGAAGTGGTCGTGAATCTTCGCCACCCACAGGAGGGTGCCGTCCTCGGCCCGCACGCTCGCGGTGAACACGGGCGTGTTCTCATTGATGGCGTGGCCCGGGGGCGTGGATTGCAGCCACACGAAGGACAGGTTCGCGGCGAGGCCGGGCACGTCCGTGAGGACCTCCCAGTCCGGCGCTCCCACGGCGGACCCGTCCTGCGTGTAGTAGCCGATGCCGCTCCCCTCCGTGTCCAGGTTCACGAAGGAGGTGGGGGCCGCGGCGCTGCCTGAGGTTTGGGTGTTGCCTGCGCGATCGGTCGCCCGCGCGAGAACGTTGTAAGCGGCGTTGTTCTGGAGGTCGAGGCCCGCGAAGGGGAAGGTCCACGACGAGGGCCCTTCGTCCTGCCGCCCGTACCCGATGCCGCCCGTCCCCGCGGAGGGGTTCAGCCCGGCCGCGGGAAGCCACACGGGCGTCGCGGAGGCGAAGGCCGCGCCGTTCCAGTACAGGGAGTCCGAGGCGCGCTGGAGGGCCACTTCCACGCTGGCGACACCCGCGCAGCCCGCGTCGGCGGCCGTCACGTTCACGCCGTCGGGGGAGCGCTCCACGGCGAGAAGCCCGGAGACTCCCGCCTGGGGCTCCTCCCGGTCCCGGAGGCCTTCCACGAGGTCCGTGCGGTAGATCACGGCCTTCGTGGGGACGTGAACAAAGGTCACGCTTGCCGTTCCCGAGCCGGGCGGGTAGTGGATCACGATCTGGTCGCCCGACGTCATGTCGCGGCTCCCGTTCACGTTGGATCCGTGCCAGGAGGCGTCCCTGGCGTCGACGCCTAGGCCTGAAGCGTTCCAGTGCTGCATCCCATGGAAATCCACCCGGATGTCGTTCCAGCGGAGCTCCGTGGGCGCCTTGAGCACCTGCACGAGGGAGCCCCCGCAGGGGCCCGCGAGGGCCCGCGCGCCCATGCTGGGCGTGGCGGGAGGCGCCTGGAAGCCGCTGACAGCCACATACGCCGCCGTGGCACCCGTGAGGGAGACGGCGACGATGATGATGGTGCCGATGAGGGACGTGGCCGCCGCATCCCGGAGGGGGATATCCTGCGGCGTCCGATCCAAGACATCGAACGTATCCAAGTTCTTCATGCCCGACGACCGGCCAGAGGGTCTGTCAGGCGACCCACTTAAGGATTTTCTACCTCCCTTATAAGCGGCGGTTTTGACGGTCGGGCCCCTGAGACTCACGCCTGAGAATCAGGGGGTGGCGAGGCGGGTCTGCCGGAGGGGCCGCAGCGCCTGCCGCGGCGCCACCTCCGACCCCCTTCGGGGGAGGCCATAGTGTTCCTCGAGGGCGCGCTCCGTGAGCCCGAAGGGGAGGAAGAGGCTCTCGAGGCCGCGCAGCACATGGTGCGCGTAAGCGCCCCGGTCGTAGGCCACGGGCCCCGCGAGAAGCCGCGCCTCCCGCACCCGCTTCTCCGGGTCCTTTCCGCCCTCCTGGAGGATCACGTAGCGCACCCGGTCCCCGGGGGCCACGCGCACGCCGCGGCGCGCAAGCTGCTCGAGGGCGGCGCGGCCATCCGTCATGGCGCGGTAGCTCTCCAGCTCCTTGCTGATGGTGGTGGTGAACAGCAGCTCCTCGGGCGCGCACTCGCCGCGCACGATGCGGGAGAGGACGGGCCGCGCGGCCTCCAGGGCGTCGGGGAGGAGGCGCAGGAACTCGGCGCCGTCGTTTGCCCGGGCGAGGGTGGTGAGGGCGCGCTCCTGGGCCTCCACGACGATGGGCGGCGTGTTCGATTGGCGAAGCTCCACGCCGCGCACCTTGAGGGCACCCGAAGCGAGATAGTCCGCTTCCTGCCCGGCCTGGCTGCGGCTCGGGGCCTTCGGGGGCTTGTCGAAGCACCCGTAGTACCGGTTGAGGGCGCCAATCTCGGGGCCGTCGGGGTCGGGGGCGCGGCCGCGCGTGGGCAGGAACACGATCCACTTGTAGCGCCCCTGGTACTCGAAGCGGATGCCGATCTCCTTCTCGACGGCTTCCGCGAGCGCGTGGGGGTCCGCGTCGGGGCGCAAGCGCTCAATCCAGAGGGAGTCGATGATGCCGTGCACGAACTCGAAGCCGTGGTCGCGCGCCACCTCGGAGGCGCTGAGGAGAATCTCGCGGCCCCACGCGCAAATGCTTTCGTGGCATTCGATCCGGCCGAACTTCGCGTTGCGGTACCCCTGGTACCCGAAGCTGCACACGAGAAGCCATTTCAGCATGTCGCAGATGCCCTGGTAGCGGGGCCGGTTCCCGGGGTCCCGTTCGCGCCTCTTCTTGAAGTGCTCGCGCCGCGCGATGACGGGCGCCATCGCTCTCGGAATGAACCCCTCGCGGGGGCACACGTGGTACCCCACCTGGGGCACGACGTTTCGCGGCGGCAGCTCCCCGGTGCGGCCCGCGTGGCAGGGACAGAGCACCGTCTCGGGGCTCAGGTTGCGCGTCACCATGATGTTCGGGTACAGGGACGCGAAGTCGAGCTCCACCACATCCGAGAAGAGGCCCACGCGCGGCTCGAAGGTGTAGCCGCCGCGGTCGGCCGCGAGGAGCGTGAGGCCCGTCTTGAACTGCTCGGGCCGGTTCTTCTTCCACGGCACGAGGCGGCCTTCGGCGCTTGCGCGGTTGATCTGGATGGCCGTGATGGCCGTGCCGGCACCGAGGCGCGCCATCTCCGCGAGCGTCACCCCTGAGATGCGGCAGAGGTCCACGAGGCCCGCCATCCCCGCTTCGCGGTAGAAGAAGGAGTTGTCGGCGTCGAGGTGGATGCGCCCGCGCAGCGGCACCACCGGGGGCTGGTACTTGATTTTCCCGTAGCTGAAGTAGCTCTTCCCGCGCCGCGTGGCCGCGTGGGGCGAGGGCTCCCGGCCCAGCTCGAACGCGCGGAGGCCGCACGCTTTTGCCCGCGCGTACAGGTAGGGAAGCCAGAACTGGTCGCCCCCGTAGGTGATCACGATGTCCGGGTCGCGCTCGCGCACGCGCTCCGCAAGGCGCGCGAGGGTGGTCGCCTCAGTTCCTTCCGAGATCGTTTCCTCGTCCAACTGCACCGAGGCCACGGGATGCTCCTGGGTGGGGAGGGTGCCCGCCGCCACGTCGGGCGTCACCCGCAGCTCGCACCGCGTGAGGGGCGGCTGCTCGTAGTCGAGGCTCCACGCCTCATCGCGCAGCCGGATGCGTCCCGGCGCCCACGCCCGCACCCACGCGAGGGGAAACAGGTTTCGCGCGATGAAGTACCGTTGAGTGAGGCGCAAGTCCACGTCGTACAGGTCGAAGTCGCGGTGGTGGCCCCGCTCGTCCACCATCTGCGCCACCGGGTGGAGCGCGTCGAGGCGGCGCACCGGCACCCGCATCACGAGGGAGGGCTGCTCCTCCAGCTCGCAGAGGCGCTCCTCGAGGAGGGGGCGCCCCACCTCGGGCACGAGGGCCAACGCCTCGGCGAGGTCGTGGAGCTCGGGCGCGGGCGCGCGCACGTAGAAGGAGGGCGTGAAGGGCTCCCGCAGCGCCACGGCACCCTTCTCCCCCTTCACCCACACGACCATCTCGCTCCGCTCGGGGTCCGCGTAAGCGTCGAGGAGGAAGCCGTCCACGACAGGGAGGACGCGGGGGACCTCTTGCGTGATAGCGGCGGGGAGGGGTGGCCGAAAGGGCCGGGGAAAGGAACCACGACGGGACGAGAGGAACCGCGACGACGCGACGACGCGACGTTCTTCCTCCTCGTTCGTCGCGCGGTCGTCGCGTCGTCGCACCGTCGCGGTTCTCTTAAGGCACGGGCGGAATTCTGCAGATCAGGCGGGGGAGCCAGCCTGGGCAGGGACC
>DATMKA010000393.1:0-6091 GCA_035553595.1 Thermoplasmatota archaeon
CGGTCGCGCTGCCCCCGCCAAAGCGTGCCTCCAAGCCCGCCCCCGCGGCGGCCGGGCGCGCGCCCGTGACGGACCCGCCTAAGGCGCGGGCCACCAGGGCGAAACCGCCTCGAAGTACGGCACGGCGTCGGCCTGAATCACCGCCCGCAGGCGCACCTGCGCCCCGTCGGGAGCGCCCTCCGGCAGCACGAACGTCTTCGACGCCACGCCGTGCGCCGCCACGGTCGGGACGCTGAACCAGCGCTGGCTCCACACGCCGCCCTGCTGCGCCTCGACGCCCATCCAGATGCGCAGACCCTGGGCGGGTGCCGTCCCGTTGTTGTAGAAGGTGAGCTGGAGCACGTAGCTCGCCTTCGCAGCGTCATGCCGGATCGTCCAGGAGAACTCCGGGATGGCCTGATGCTCGATGGCAAGCACCACCGCCTCCTCCTGCTGGTACTCCTCTGGGGCTTCCCCGATGCGCCACCCCGGCGCGGTGGGTTCCGCGTAAGCGTACCAGGTTCCCCCGTGAGCCACACCGAACCCCCTGGGCTCGGTCATGGCGACGCCCGCCACCAGGTGGCCGGGGTAGAGGAGGAGGACCGTGCCGTACCCGAGCTCCCGCAGGAGGGCCGCGTACAGGAAGCTGAGGTCCTCGCAGTCGCCGCGCCCCTCCGCGAGCGTCTCCACGGGGTAGCGCGGGTAGTCCTCGCGGCCCATGGAGTCGCGGTCGAGGATGTAGCTGATGCTCTGGACGAAATCCAGGGCGAGCTGGGGGAGGTCCTGCTCGCCGAGGCCCGCCTCCGCAGCGGAGGCCCGCAGGCCATCGGCGAGCGCGGTGATGAGCGGGTCGTCCGAGGGGTCCGCCGCGTACTGCGCGTAACCCCACACGTTGTAGCTTCGCGGGCGGTCCCGCGCCTCCTCGTAGCGGCCGGGGTCGATGGCGGCGGTGAGGCGGAACTCGCGGCCCGCCTCCTGCCACGTGAAGGTGCGTTCGAGGGCGCCCGCCCCGTCTGGCGCGCGTGCTCCGGTGCGGGCCTCCACGTTGGAGCCCATCTGGTCCGCGGCGGCAGGGGGCAGGTCCGGGTCGATGACGCGGGCCTCCACCGGAGGCTCCGACGAGTCGAGAAGCTGCCGGAAGGGCGCCTCCTCAAGATTGAGGCATCCAGCCAGGAGAACCGCCTGGGCCACGATCACGCATGGGACCAGCAAGCTCGCGAGCGGGCGGCGCATCAGTCCCTTGGCTCCCCGCTGGCCGCATCGTCCTCTCCTCTACCCTCCGGGTGGGTTCTCGCCCGCCGCCTGGGCCGTCCCTGTGCCATAACGCTTATAGCACGTCTGCCGGGTCCCCCGGGTGCTTGAGGTGGTTACGCTGAGGCCCGTCTTCATCACGTTGTTCCTTGCCGCATCCCTGCTTTCTGCCGGATGCCTGAGCGGTACGGGGGAAGCGCCCACAGAGCAGGCCGCGCCCCGGAACACCACCTTCGTGGACCCCCTCCTCGAGGCCGATGACGGGCACAACCACAGCAACCCCGCCGAGCATGCCCTGTGGACCGACACCATGGAGAAGCTCGGCTACCACCCCTTGGGCGAGGAGCCGAACAAGACGCGCGGCACCTACGGCGAGATCGACATCGTGGGCGACACCGCCTTCGTGGCCGTGCTCGGCGACCAGGGCGAAACCCCCGGCGTCCTCATCGTGGACATCAGCGACCGCGTGAACCCCAAGGTGCTGAGCTTCACGCCCGTCCTCTACCCGCGCCTTGCCGACGTGAAGGGCGACCCGAGCGGCGACTACTTCTACGTGGGCTCCCAGGCGTGGACCTTCAACACGAACTTCCCCCAGCGCTTCCGCCAACCCACCCCCGAGATCCTCCAGGACTCCCAGAAGCGCCTCCAGTGGATGTACCAGGACGGCCTCCAGATTTACGACGCGCGGGACAAAACCCAGCCCGCCAAGATCGTTGGCGGCGCCGTGAGCGAGGAAGGGTGCCACATGATCATGCCCTTCGAGATCGCGGGCGGCTTCTACATCTTCTGCGTCGGCACGACGATCAACATCTTCGAGGTGAACCCCGCCTCCGGCAGCGCCACCCTCGTGAGCCAGTACCAGCCCCAGAATCCCGAGGGCCTCGACACCATCCTCGACAACGACAAGTCCGACCCGAACCGCTTCTTCACCGAGGCGCGCCTCGGCCTCCGTCCCCACGACATGACGGTGCAGCTCGACCCCACCACGGGGAAGCCCGTGATGATCGCAAGCTACTGGGACTGGGGCCTCCGCGTCGTTGACGTGAGCGACCCCAAGAACCCCAAGGAGCTCGGCCGCTGGACGGGCGACGAGGCCACCCACTACGAGGGCAACGTCCACACGGGCCTCATGACCGTGGTGGAGGGCCGCCGCGTGATCGTGTGCATCCCCGAGCTTCTCAGCGACAAGGTGCCGGGGGTGTTCATCCTCGACGCCACCGACCTCGGCAACATCCACCTCCTCGGGGAGTGGTACGCGCCCGGCGAGCACGGCGCCGAGGGCATCCTGTTCAGCACCCACAACATCCAGATCGTGGACGGGCGGCTCTACATGGCCTACTACCACGCGGGCGTCTGGGTGCTCGACATCAGCACCAACGAGTCCCTCGCGAACCCGCCCATCCTCGGCTACTACCTGCCCCACGAGGCCCCCGAGACGTATCTGCCTCCCGAGCGCGTGAACACCCCCGACGTGTGGGACGTCGTGGTGAAGGACGGCTACCTCTACGCCACCGACATCCACACGGGCCTCTACGTGCTCCACTACAAGCCCGACACCCTCGGCGACCCAACGCTCACGAGTTTCGCGTAAGCTCCGGCGGGCTTCCCGGCCCGCCCCTGTCTCCCCTCGACAGACCGGAATATTTCAACGGGGGAGCTTGGGCCTGGCCCCGGCTACTCCGAGCCTATAAGCCGTTAAGCCGCTACTCCTAAGACCTAGGGCCGCCCTCCGGGGGCAGCCAAGCAGGCGGTACAGCATGCCGGGGATCGAGGTCAAGGACCTGCGGAAGCGCTTCGGGGACCAGGAGGTCCTCAAGGGAGTGAGCTTCAGCGCCGGCCCCGGCGACATCGTCGCCATCATCGGCCCCTCCGGCTGCGGCAAGACGACGCTCCTCCGCTGCATCCTCGGCGAACTCAACCCCGACGGGGGCCGCATCCTCATCGGCGGCGACGACGTCACCCGCGTCCCCGTGGAATCCCGCGCCGTCGGCATCGTGTACCAGAGCTACGCCCTCTTCCCCCACATGACCGTGGAGGAGAACGTCGGGTACGGTCTCCGTGTGGCCAAGGTGCCGAAGGAGCGCGCCAAGGCCCGCGTGAAGGAAATGCTCGAGCTTGTCCGCCTCACCGGAAAGGAGGACAAGTACCCCCACCGCCTCTCGGGCGGCGAGCGCCAGCGCGTCGCTCTCGCCCGCGCGCTCGCCGTGGAGCCCCGCGTCCTCCTCCTCGACGAGGCCTTCGCCGCCCTCGACGCCACCACGCGCCTGCAGGTGGTCCAGGAGGTCCGGACCATCGTGAAGCGCCTCGGCCTCACCACCCTGTTCATCACCCACGACCAGGAGGAGGCCTTCCTCCTCTCGCAGCAGGTCGTGGTCCTCAACGAGGGGAACGTCGTCGCGGACGGCGCCCCCGAGACCATCATCGGCCACCCCGATCCGTTCCTGCAGCAGTTCGTGAAGATGGCCTTCTTCCGCCGCGGCCGCGTCGAGGAAGCGGGCGGCGTCCAAGTGATCTCGCTCCCCGACGGCACGCGGTTCCCCGTGGAGGTGCCGGGGCTCGTGGCGGGCGACGAAGTCCACGTCATGGTGAAGAAAGGCGCGGGCCCTGACGGGACGCGCGTCGAGGTGCACCCCATTGACCGGCGATAAGCTCTCGGCGGCGCTCCTCGTCGCCCTCCTCGTGGGAGCCACCGCCGCCCTCGTGGACCTGCGCGCCACCCAGCGCGAAAGCCTCGTCGTCTACACGACCCCCGCCCTCAAGGAAGTCCTGGAGAACGACGTGATCCCGCGCTTCACCTCGCGGACGGGGATCGACGTCATCCCCATGTACATCCCGGCGGGGCAGCAATACAACCGCCTCCGCATCGGCAGCCGCACCCCCGAGGCGGACGTGTTCCTCCACGCAAGCCCCATGTACCTCGAGAAGGGGTACGCCGAGGGCCGCTTCGAGCCCTACGAGCTGCCGCGCGGCCTCAACCTCACGCCCGAGTACATGAGCCGTCCCGTGGAGGGCGGCCGCATCTGGCACGCCTTCGCCTGGACCCCCCTCGTGACAGTGTACAACCCCCGCTTCGAGGAGGCGCCCGACTACGCCACCACGACGGCGAAGCTCGGCCTCGCGCACCCCCTCCTCAGCAACAACGGCATCTACGCCGTCGTCCTCTTCGAGAAGGTGTCCCGGGAGGCCGGGCAGAACGCGCTCGCCCACGCGGCGTCCCAGCCCACGAACGCGCGGGCCACCGTGAACGGGGTCGCCGACGGGTCCTACGATGCCGCCCTCGGTTACGAGGCGGCCACCCGGTTCTACCAGGAGCAGGGCGCGAGCGTGCGAGATGCCATCCCCACCATCAACGGCACGCAGTACGTGGTGCCCGTCCTCTTCTCCGCGGGCATCGTGAAGGACCACCGCAACCCCCACGCGAAGGCCTTCATTGATTTCCTCTTCGACAGCACCACCCAGTTCCGCCTCAACCAGTTCGACCTCCGGCCGGTCCTCCCCGATTACCCGACGGCAAGCGACGCGCTCCCCGTCACGGGGAACGGCATCCGGCAGGTGCCCGTGGACTGGTCGCGCTGGCGCGAGTTCGAAGCCGCGCTCCCCCGCTACGAGGTGAAGGCATGACGCTCAAGGACAAGGCGACGGAGTCGCTGCGGCGTGTCACGCGCTTCACGCCCGCGCGGTGGTGGCGGAACGCCGCCATCGAGCGCACCGCCTGGACCGTGCTCGTGTGGCTGCTCTTTGGCCTCTTCGTCCTCGGGCCCCTCGCCACGGTGGTGCTCTTCAGCTTCACGCGCAGCGTCTTCCAGGGCGTCACCCCCAACACCCTCGAGTGGTACGTGGCCCTGTTCACGAAGCCCGAGCTCTACGGGCCGCTCATCCGCAGCTTCGAGATCGCGCTCATTGTCGCCGTCATCCAGCTCTTCCTCGGCACCCTCATCGCCTACGCGACGGTGCGGAACCGCATCTGGGGCGCGAAGACCCTGGACGCCATGAGCAACATCACCATCGCCCTCCCGAGCGTGGTCGTGGGTCTCGCGCTCCTCGCCTTCTACGGCGCCTTCGGTCCCGCCCACCTCCTGACGGACCTCATCTTCGGCAACCCGCTCACGCTCACGTTCACCATCTGGATCGTGGTCCTCGCCCACGTCCTCGAAACCTTCCCCTACATGGTGCGCGCCGTGGGCGCCGTCCTCCAGAAAATGGACCCCAACCTGGAGGGCGCGGCCCGGAGCCTTGGTGCCAGCAAGTTCTACGTGTTCCGCACCATCACGCTCCCCCAGCTCCGCCCCGGCCTCGTCGCCGGGTCCGTCCTCGTGCTCAGCCGCAGCATCGCCGAGTTCGGCGCCACCATCATCGTCGTGGCCGCCGCCCTCCGCACCGCCCCCATCAAGATCTACTCCGAAGCCGAGGCCGGGTCCCTGGAGATTGCGGCCGCGTACTCCGTGGTGCTCATGCTCGTGAGCTTCACCGCCTACCTCGCCATGAGCCGCTGGCTCATCAAGGGGTGGGAGCGGGAGCACTTGCAGGAGTAATCACTGCACGAGCCGCCGGTTCACTGCATCCCAGTGCCACGGCGCGCCGGTGAGGCCGGAGACGCCGCCCACCCAGCGCTCGCGGCGGGGGACGTTGGCGCGCTGTTCGCCGCGCACGACGGCGGTGCCCGCCTCGGTGAGGCGGAGGGTCCAGCGCGGCCACTCGCTCGGGGGGCCCTCGATGTGGAGGAGCGGGGGCTCGGCGTTCGCGAGGAGGCGCAGCAGGTGCGCCACCTGGACGTCCCCCAGGCCGTAGGCGGGGCCGGGGGCCCCCAGGACCTCGGGGAAGGCCCGGGGGCCGGAGGCGAGGGCCGCGAGGAGCGCAGCCT
>DATMKA010000394.1:0-3991 GCA_035553595.1 Thermoplasmatota archaeon
GTAAGCATCCGTCCACCGGCCCCCTGTCTGGGGGCCGGACCGTTCCCCCTCCTTTTCGGTTTCCGACCTCTGGACGTTGCCCGATAGGCGAAACCCCTTAGCACCCTCGCGCTCCAACCGCCCGCATGGTCGCGCAACGACAGCGCGGAACGTCCAACGCCGCCCGCAAGAAGGCGGAGCCGAATCTTGTTCCCCTCACGGCTCACCGCACGGGCGGCACCCTCGAGGCCCGCCCCTGGATGAAGCGGTGGCTCGACTCGTTCCTCCACGAATAAGCCCCCTCCCGGCACGAGTTATCACCCGGGGAGCGGGGGCGCCTTCCAGTGGGGGGAGGCCTCAAATACCCGCCCGGCGAATCCCGGCTTGATTCCGATGCCGTCTCCCATGACGCTCCCCGAGAAGATCCTCGCCCTCAAGGCGGGCAAGGACCACGTGAAGCCCGGGCAGATCGTCGAATGCCCCGTCGACGTGGCCATGGCCCACGAGGCCTGCGCCCAGCTCATCAAGCCCTTCGAGGAGATGGGCGCGGAGCGCGTGTGGGACGCCAACAAGATCGTCATCCCCATCGACCACTGGGTGCCTGCCTCCAGTGAGGCGAGTGCGAAGCTCCACCACCAGATCCGCAAGTTCGTGAAGAAGCACCAGCTGCCCCACTTCTACGACCTTGGCAACCAGGGCATCTGCCACCAGATCCTCGCCGAGGAAGGGTTCTGCATGCCCGGCGACCTCGTGCTCGGCACGGACTCCCACACGAACATGCTGGGCGCCGTGGGTGCCTTCGCGGCGGGCATCGGCCCCACCGAGATGGCCTCCGTCTTCGCGCTCGGTGAAATCTGGCTCAAGGTCCCCGAGACCATCAAGGTGAACGTCACGGGCGAGCTCAAGTTCCCCGTCGCGGGCAAGGACGTCATCCTCGAGTCCCTCCGCCAGCTCACGACCGAGGGCGCCGCCTACCGCGCCGTCGAGTTCACGGGCCCCGCCATCGAGAAGATGGAGATGTACCAGCGCTTCACCATCAGCAACATGAGCACCGAGCTCGGTGCCAAGTGCGGCGTCATCCCCGCGGACCAGAAGACCATCGATTACCTCCGCAAGACGCCCCTCCGGAGCGGCCGCGCGGCGGACATCACGAAGTACGCCCACCTCCGCGCCGACCCCGGCGCGAAGTACTACAAGGAGATCACGATTGACGGCGACGCCCTCACGCCCCTTGTCGCGTGCCCCCAGAGCCCCGACAACGTCCACCCCGTCACGAGCGTGGACTCCGGCCCGGTGGACCAGGTGTTCGTGGGCAGCTGCACCAACGCGCGCCTCGAGGACCTCCGCACCGTCGCCGCCATGCTCCAGGGCCAGAAGGTCGCGAAGGGCACCCGCCTTCTCGTATTCCCCGCCTCCACCAGCATCTACATGGACGCCCTCAAGGAAGGCATCATCGAGACCATCACCCTCGCGGGCGGCAGCTTCAACACGAGCTCCTGCGGCGCCTGCTTCGGCGGCATGGGCGGCGTCCTCGACGCCGAGGAAGTCTGCGTCAGCACGAGCAACCGCAACTTCCCCGGCCGCATGGGCCACAACAAGAGCAAGAGCTACCTCGTGAGCCCCGCCACGGCGGCCGCGACGGCGCTCACGGGCCGCCTCACGGACCCCCGCGAGTTCTTCAAGGCGCACCCCGAGCGCGCGAAGGTCATCGCGAAGTGGGTCGAGGCCCCGCCCGGCACGCCCATCGCGAAGGCGATTGCGGCCTGAGCTCTCCCGTCAACCGCTCACCGCATTGGGCCGCCGTAAGGCGGCCCGATCCAGGTTGGTTTTTTACGCGGAGTTTTTCTCAAAAACTCCGGGGTCGAGGCCCCGCCCGGCACGCCCATCGCGAAGGCGATTGCGGCCTGAAGCCCTCGGCCTTGCCGCCGTCCTCCTGGGGCGCTCCCGTCGCCCCGCTCCTCTTCTTTTCCTCATCCCTCGCGCCTCCCGAGCGGTGAGCAACCGCTCAACCGGTTGGGGGCTGAACCCGCACACTCCTTCTGGAGATATCCTTTTGAGTCGGTGGGCGGTTGTTCTCGGCGGGAGGCTCCGGGCAGCATCGCCCGTGCGTGAGCAAGGTCCGGCGCTTCTCGCCACGGCTGGTGCGCCGCCATGTCCCTCTCCCGCTCCCCCGTCCCCTGGACGTTCCTCCTCACCCTCGGCCTCGTGGCCCCCTTCCTGGCGCTCCTGGTTCCCGCCGCGGTCGCAGCCTCGGAAAGCCCGCTGTTCGTCGAGGAGTTCGAGGGCGACTTCACGGGCTGGCAGCGCGGAGGCACAGGCGCCTCCGTGGCCTGCGAGGGAGGCGCCTCCGGCTGCGCGCTCCGCCTCGCGCCGCCCTGCTGCGGCTCCTACACGACGCTCGAGCGCGGCGTCGATGCCACGCTCGCCGAGCGCACCTACCTCTCTTTCCTCTTCCAGGCCTCCCGCACCGCGAGCGGCACCCGGGGCGGCGTCGTGTTCTGGCTCGACGGCGGCGGCGCGATCCGTCTCCTGCAGGATTCGAGCAGCGGCTCCGGAAAGCTCATCCTGCGCTCCGACGGGCATGGGGAGCGCCATGGCTTCGCCACCTGGCCCGCGCGGGACACCTGGTACCAGGTGGTCGCCATCGTGGACGTCGCGGCGCGCCAGGTGACGGCGGAGTTCCGGAGCGCCTCCGGCGACCTGCTCGCCACCGCTGCGCCCCTGGCGATTCCTGCTGCCTCCACGAAGGTGACGGGGATTCTCCTGTGGGGCATCACGTCCTCCTGGGCGCCCAACTCGCACTACCTGGACCGCGTCGCGATCTCCACCTCCTCTCCCGCGCCGCTCCCTGAGAGTCCTTCGCGCATGCGCGAGGGCGTGGTCCTCTCCGAACGCTCCTTCACGGCGGAGGGCCCCACCGGGCTCCCCGTCGTCCCGCTGCCCCCTGCGGGGGTGCCGGGCGCGGAGACGCCGGACGCTCCAGGCACGGGCCCCGTCGTGACGCCCGATGCCCCCGGCACTCCTGGCGCCACGACGCCGGATGTCCCCGGTACGCCTGGGGTTTGGACGCCCGACTTCTGGGGAACGGAACCCGTGGGCACGCCCGACTATCCCGGAACCCCGGGGGTGGCGACACCCGACCTTCCGGATACGCCCGGTTACAACGTGCCCGATGTGCCCGCGACTCCGGGGTTCACGACGCCGGACGTTCCAGGCACCTCCGGTATGCCCACGCCGGATCTCCCGGGGACGCAGCCGGTCCGCACCCCGGACGTTCCCGGCACGCCCGGCTACACCACGCAGGACATCGAGGGCATTCCGGGCACTCCCGGGGTCACCACACCAGACCTCCCCGACACGCCCGGTTTCACCACGCCGGACGTTCCCGGCACGCCCGGCATTCCCGGCCAGACCATCGGGGTGGACGTGCCCAAGGTGCGCGCCGGCTGCTGCGAGCCGCCGCCTGTGAGCCCTCCGAGCGCGACCGCCGGCCTTCCCCAGGTCCCTGCGGATCTGTGCCTTGTGATCTGCACCGCGTGGTACGTCGTGCAGTACGCCCTCGTCATCGTTAACTGGGCTGTTGCCACCGCCATCATGGTGGCGGACCTCGGGCTCTACGTTGCCCGGATTGCGCTCTCCATCGTGTCCTCGGCGGTGAGCTACGTCCAGAACGTGCTCGTCCCCTTCGTGATCGGGCTCGTGCCGGAGCGCATCGAGGTGACCACGCCGAGCGTGCCGCCCACCAGCCCGATCCTGGTGCCGGACGTTCCCGCCCGTGGCGAGACCCCGGTGCCGGACGTTCCCGCCACGAAGCTCGGGGAGGTTCCCGACGTGCCCGCGACGGCGCCCATTCCCATCCCTGATGTGCCGGGCCTTGCGCCCACGCCCGTGCCGGACGTTCCCGCCACGGCGCCCATCCCGATCCCGGATATCCCGGACACGCCCGTGGTCTTCACGCCCAACCTCCAGCCTTACGACGGGATGCCCGTGCCGGACCTGCCGCCCACCGCGC
>DATMKA010000395.1:0-2995 GCA_035553595.1 Thermoplasmatota archaeon
GCCGGGGAGCCCGTCACGCTGCGCCTTGCCGACCCGAACGTCACGGCGAGCTGGGACTTCGGCGACGGTACCCTCCTTACGGGGAGCGAAGCCACGTACACGTTCGAACAGCCTGGCCTGTACGGCGTGCGCGTAAGCGCCAACGGTGCCACGGAAACCCTCGTGGTGCCTGTGCACACCCGCGAGCGCTTCACCCTCACCCTCACGGGCCCGCTCGTGGGGGAGACTTCGGAGCCTGCGATCTCCCGCACCCCCGTCGACCTCGGTGGGGACGCGGCCCGCATCGCGGCCTCCGCTCGCGCTGTCGCCGATCGCGCAAACCCACTCGGGGCCGCCGCCGTCCTCCGCCTGGAGACGCCCGAGGGGGCCGTCCTCTCTGAGTCGCGCGCGCTCCTCGCGCCCGGGGAAGCCGCGGTGCTTGCCGTCTCCGTTCCCGTGGGCCGGCTCCCGCCGCCGGGCACCGCCGTGGCCCTCGTCCTCGAGGTGGGTCACGGCACCATCAGCTTCACGGGCCAGCTGGAGGTGTACACCGATGACCCGCTCTAAGGCCCTCGTGCTCGCGGGCGTGCTCGTGGTGGCTCTTCTGCTGCCGGGCTGCCTCGGCGCCTTCGGTCAGGACGCCGGCGGCGCTGCCCCCGGCGCGCAGTCCCTGGGCCTCCGCCTCTCGGCTTCCGCCCCCGCGGTGGGGCTCGGGAGCCCTCTCGCCTTTACCGCTGAGGTCGACCGCGACCCGGCCACCCTTGCCTTCGAGTGGGATCTCGGGGACGGGGAGCAGCTTCGCGGCACCGGCCTCACCTTGATCCGACACACGTTCAGCGAGCCCGGCTCCTACCTGGTGCGGGTCCGCGTGACGGCCGCCGACGGCGCCTCCTCCGAGGCCACGCGGCGCGTCGCCGTGGACCAGCATCTCGAGGTGTCGGGGTCGCTGACGACCCTCGCGGGCCTCCGCGAGGCAGAACCGTACACCACCCGCGGCGCCCTCTCCGAGGGGGGCGCCGCCCTGGCGGTGGACCTCCGGCTCACGCGCGGCGCCGCCGCCGTCCCGCTCCCGACTCCCGCGCAAGCGGTGGTGACGCTCCGCTCGCCCACCGGCGCCACCCTTCTCCTGAAGGAGGTGGCGGTGCCCGCCGAGGGCGTGCAGGTGAACGCGACGGCGCCCGCCACGGTGGCGGGCGAGTACACGCTCGAGATCCGCGCAAAGGAGGGGACTCTCGCCTTCACGGGCGTGCTCACCCTCGCCTACACCCGCGACAGTGCGACGTAGCGCCACCGCGCCACCGCCGACCCCGGGATAAGGCGCACCGGCCTAGGGAGGGCCCGGTGCGAGCCTGACTGCTGGAAAATCCCTCCTGGTCATCCTGGTGCTGCTTCTTGGCATCACGCTCACGGGCTCCATCGCCCACCAGGAAGCCCCCTCGCAGGTGGCCTTCGAGGCCATCGCCGCCGCCCACTTCTCCGCGCTCTACGTGAAGCGCGACACCCTCTCCCAGGCCTCGGCGGAACCCCTGGTGCTCCGCGTGACGCCCCTCGGGAACGGCTCCATCGACGACCTGCGGCCGGCCGCTGCGTGGATGCGCGAGCACTGGAACGTCCGCCTCGTGGTGAGCCCCAACGGCGTGCCCCTGTACTTCACGGACAAGGACATCACGAGCCGCGGCGACCCGAGCGCCATCGGCAGCTCCCTCTCCACGGGCGTTGCCCTGGAGCGCGTGCCGCCCCGCGTGATGGGGTGCGTCGTGGCGCATGAGCTCGGTCACGTGCTCGGCCTCGGTCACGCGCCCTCCGACGATCAGCTCATGTGGACGCACTGCACTGGGAAGCGCCTCGACACGCTCGAGACGAGCAAGGCGGAGCGGAACGCCATCGGCCGCCTCCACCAGATTACGGCCTACACCCTCTCGGGGCCCGTCCTCTGGGCCTACCGGGAAGCCTAACCCTCCTTCCGGCCCTAGGCATACTTTTTCGAACGATTGCCGAACCTGCAGCCGCGTGGGTGCACAGAGGGTCCACGACAATGTGGCGGAAATGTATAAGAGTCGGCAGATGAAATATCACGACTTGGCCATGCATGGCTCCTGGCGCGATGAGCGTGGGGTACACCTGCTGACGCGGGGAAACGTGGACGGCATCGTCTCTTCGGCCTTTGCCTTCGCCGCCTTTCCCGAGGCAAGAGCAAGCTACGTTCCGTCCGCGACGCCGGCCATCGAGCTCTTGCGCAAGGACATCTCCTCCCACTCCTTCTACCTCATCGACATCGGCCTCACGCCCCGCCTCATCAAGACCCTCAACCAGAAGGGGAAGACGGGGCAGGAAGTGGTCTTCATCGACCACCACCAGCAGTCCGAAATCTACGCGGGCGAGCTCGGTCCCCACGTGCGCACCGTGTGCACCCAAGGCCCCTCGGCCGCCACCGTGGCCCTCGACCACTTCGCCCTCACCAACCCCGACCTCCACCGCGAGGAGCTCACCCGCGTCGCGGCCCTCGCCGACCTCGTGGAGTACTGCGACTCCCCCTACCTCGAGGACGCCATCGACCGCTACGGCCTCGACCTCCTGCAGGAAGAGGCCGCCCACCTCGACTTTGCGTGGCGCCTCCAAATCGAGGACGACCGCTTCCGCGCCCACGCCGCCCGCCGCCTCGCCCGCGGCCTCTGGCCCTCCGAGATCCCCGAGGTCAAGTCCCGCTACCTCCAGATGGTGAACGAGAACCGGTGGCTGCGCGCCAAGGAACGCGTGAAGAGCCGCATGGTGGTGCAGGGCAACGTGGGCATCCTCAACTTCGGCAAGGAGAAGACGAGCCTCCTCGGTTTCGGCAGCCGCGCCCTCCACGCCGTGGCGCGCGATGCCGGCTGCAGCGTCGCCGTCCTCGTGAACCGCCGCAAGCAGCTCACGAGCCTCGCGCTACGCGCCGTCGGGGAAACCCAGCTCAACCTCGGCCAGTTCGTGGAGGACTTCACGAAGGTCCACGGCGTCTCCGGCGGCGCGTAGCGCGAGG
>DATMKA010000396.1:0-10088 GCA_035553595.1 Thermoplasmatota archaeon
GGGGGTGGTCTGGTTGAAGCGGCTGGAGACAAAGGTCTCCCACAGCTTCGTGAAGGTCCAGCGCGTCGCGTTGCTCTTGTCGGGCGTGTACTCCCAGACGCCCACGTGGCTGCTCGAAGTGGCGATGACGAGGTCCGTGCGGTTGTTCTTGTTCACGTCCCCGATCGCGATGCCGTTGATGGAGCGTGCGCCCCAGGTGTGGCCGCCACCAGGGAAGGTGGGCACGATCTCGGCAAGCACCTTGCCGGCCCGGGGGTCGATCACGTAGGCATTGTTGTTGTCGTTGAGCGACACCAGTTCGGGAACACCGTTCCCGTCGATGTCGTAGAGGTTCATGTCGGTGGTGTCGAAGGCCTCCCACGCCCGTTGGGGCTTCGCGAGGGCACTATCGAGGTGGAGGTATCCCCAGATGCCGGCCGCGCTGCCGGTGCCACCTCCGGACGTGGAGGAGGACTGGCCCTGGACCGGGAGCGCCAGGGCCGCGGCGACAAGGAGCGCCACTATCCCGAGGGAGAGGGTGACGCGGGGAACATCGCGAGCGACGGGGCTAGCCATGCGCCCGAGGCTTGAGGGACCCAGCAAGGGGCTTCTGGTACAAGCCCCGAAACCCCTCGCCACACCCCTTTTTCCCGTGGAGGCCGCCCGCCTGCCTCGCCGATGGGGTTATCACCTTGTGCACCCTCCGTGCCCGTAGTGAAACGCCATGGCTGATCGCCCCCGCAAGGCCGCCGCCTCGAAGGCCGCCGCGAAACCCAAGGCCCGCGCCACCCCCAAGGCCATCGTGCCCGACACGAGCGTGATCGTGGACGGCCGCATCACCCGCATGATCCAGGAGAACGAGCTCTCCGGCGTCGCGGTCTACATCCCGCTCGCCGTGGTGGCGGAGCTAGAATACCAGGCCAACCAGGGCCGCGAGTCCGGCTTCGAGGGCCTCGACGAGATTGTGAAGATCCAGCAGCTCCGCGAGGCCGCCGACCTTACCGTCGAGTTCGTGGGCGACCGGCCCACCCCCGAAGAAGTGGAGCTTGCGGGGTCGGGCGAGATCGACGCCCTCATCCGCGACGTGGCCGAGGAAAAGAAGGCCCGCCTCATCACGAGCGACCGCATCCAGGCCCACGTGGCCCGCGCCATGCACCTCGACGTGCAGTGGCTGAAGCCCATCAGCGAGCCCGAGGAGGCCCGCATCGAGCTCGAAAAACTCGAGCTCATGCGCTACTTCGACGAGAACACCATGTCGGTGCACCTCAAGAACAAGATCGTGCCCATGGCGAAGAAGGGCCGCCCCGGCGAGTGGAAGCTCACCGTGCTCCGCGACGAGCCCATCGAGCTCAAGCAACTCACACGGATGCGCCGCGAGATCATCGAGACCGCCCGCCGCGACCAGGAGTCCTTCATCGAGATCGAACGGAACGGCGCCACCGTGGTCCAGCTCAGGAACCTCCGCATCACCATCGCGCAGCCGCCCTTCGCGGAAACCCTCGAGATCACGGCCGTGCGGCCCGTGACGAAGCTCAACCTCGAGAACTACCAGATTGGTGACGAGCTCAAGCGCCGCCTCCTCGACTATCAGCGCGGCGTCTTCGTGTCCGGTCCCCCGGGGTCGGGCAAGTCCACCTTCGTGACCGCCATCGCGGAGTGGCTGAAGGACCAGGGCACCATCGTGAAGACCATGGAGAGCCCCCGCGACCTGCAGGTGAGCGACGAGATCACCCAGTACGCGCCCCTTGAGGGGAAGATGGAGCTCACGAGCGACGTGCTCCTCCTCGTGCGCCCCGACTTCGTCGTCTATGATGAGGTCAGGAAGACCGAGGACTTCGAGATCTTCGGCGACATGCGCCTCGCGGGCGTCGGCCTTGTGGGCGTCACCCACGCCAACCGCGCCATCGACGCCGTGCAGCGCCTCATCGGCCGCGTCGAGCTCGGCATGATCCCCCAGGTCGTGGACACCGTCATCCACATCGAGAAGGGCAAGATCAAGCAGGTGCTCGAGCTGCACTTCACGGTGAAGACCCCCCACGGCATGACGGAAGCGGACCTCGCGCGCCCCGTCATCCAGGTGCGCGACTTCACCACGAAGTCCCCCGAGTTCGAGATCTACACCTACGGTGAGCAGGTGGTCGTGATGCCCGTCCGCGGCGGCGCCGACGGCGAGAGCCAGACCCCCAAGGACCGCCTCGCGGCCCAGCAGGTGAAGCACATGCTCCGCGGGTACGTGGAGGGCAACCTCGACGTGGAGTGGACGGGCGAGGCGAGCATCGCGCTCTATGCCGAGGAGTGGGAGGTTCCCCGCCTCATCGGGCGCGGCGGGAAGGGCATCCAGCAGATCGAGGGCGAGCTCGGCCTCAAGATCGACGTGCGCCCCCTCACAAAAGTGAAGAAGAAGCACCAGCGCGGGCAAGGCGCCGTGGAGACCCGCTGGGAGAAGCCCCGCGCGAAGGGGAAGGCCCAGTGGGAGCGCATGGACGAGGATTTTAGCGACGCGGATGAGGACGAGGAAAACGAGTCCGACGCGCCCGACGTCCCCGCCCGCCGGGAACCGAGCGCGCGCCCCGCTCCGGACCGCCGTTACGCCGAGATCATGCCCGAGCTCCGGAAGACCAAGAAGAACCTGGTCCTCATCCTCCGGAAGGACCTTGCCGGAAACGATGCGGAAATCGTGGTGGACGACGACGTCCTGTTCACGGCGACCATCGGCGCCAAGGGCGAGATCCGGGTGGCCCGCCGCAGCGACTTCGGCCAGGCCCTCCTCGATGCCGTGGCCCTCGGGAAGGTCATCCGCAGCCGCGTTTGAGGCGCACCTTTTCGAGCCCCTTTTAAGGGGGAACCCGACATAGGGGAGGGCGTGGCGCCCGCAACGACCGCGTCCTCCCTGAGTCCCCTGAAGGTGCTCGGCCAGTGGGGCAGCGGGCTCCAGGGCGAGTGGCGCCTCGTCCTCTATGCCGCCCTCGGCGGCGCCGCCTTCTCCCTTGTCATCTGGTTCACGGCGGCCTACGCCTTCACGGGCACCCTCACGGGCCCCGCCCCCCTCCAGGAGACGCTCCTCCCGGGCGTTGCCCTCTTCGCCCTCCTCTGGGGTCTCTTCGGCCTCTACGCCGTCATGGGCTGGCCCCGCCTGTTCCTGTGCACGCTCATGGGGCACCTCCTCGGGTATTTCGTGATGACGATCAACCTCGTCCTCGCGCGCCTCAGCGGGTACGACCCCCTCATGGCCATCGCCACCCTCTTCGGGTTCACCGCCCTCGGCTTCCTGGTCGGTGCCGGCCTCGAAGCGGCCGTGGCCGCCGACCGGTACCTCCACCCCGGCAAGTGACCCTCACGACGGTGACGACCGAAACGTGATAGCTCCCGGAAGGAACGGAGGAGCGGGAAGGAGGCTGACCGGTCGCGGCGCGACGGTTCCGCAAGCCCCAACGAAACGATACCCCTCCTGACACACCATGGTTCGATTCCCCACCGTGGCGTCCGGCCGACACCTTCCCTTCTTTTTCCTCTCCCCGCTCGCAAGGCATCGCCGCGGGCAGGCAATGCTCACCACCCGGGGAGCGAGCCCTTAAGCCGCCGGCGTGAACTCTCGCCCTACCCTCCCAGAGGGCGCCCCATGGACCTCTTCACCCACTTCATGCTGCCGTACTTCATCATGATGGCCCTCCGCCGCCCCCAAGCGGAGCGCCTCGCGGCAGGCCTTGGCGGGTGGGCGCCCGACTTCGACACGGCACTCGCGTGGACCACCTGGGTAAGCGACGACCTGTACTTCCTGGGCCACCGCGGCCTTAGCCACAGCCTCCTCGGCGCTCCGATCTTCGCCTTCGTCGTGATGGGCCTCGTGAGCATCCCCTACTGGCGCCGCCTCTCGCCCCGCATGGAGGTGTGGCGCTTCACGCCCCGGCTCGTGCTCATCGCGATGGCGGCAAGCTACACCCACCTCTGGTTTGACTGGCTCACCATCTGGGGCATCCCCGCCTTCTACCCGTGGGCCGTGGAGCGCGTGAGCCTCAACTGGTTCTTCTACTCCGTGAACCTCGCCTTCCTGGTGTCCGGCTACCTCGTGTACCGCCTCGCGCGCGGCACCTGGAACGACCGCGTCATGTGGAAGGGCGCGGCCTTCTTCGTGGCGGCCTTCGCCATCTCCGGCGCAGTCCGCTACGCAACCTACCCCGAAGACACGGGCGCTGACCAGATCCATCCCGGCAACTTCGAATGGCGGTTCACCACCTACACCTACAACGAAACGCTTCCCGGGTGGGAGATAGGGCAGTACAACCTCGGCAAGCTCCAGCGGACCCGGGCCTACAACGAGACGATTCCGGAAAATGCGACGCGGGACAACGTTGTCGCGACCGTGAAGGCGAGCGACGAGTGGTGGCGATGGGCCCTCTACGCCTACGGGCCCCATGTGTTCCAAGTCGAGGAACGGGGTGACGGATCGTACAACGTGACCGTGCTCGACCTCTTGCGGCGGAGCCAGACGGACGACGCGCCCGGGTGGTTCCCGCGGATCAGGGACTACGGGACGCTGCGTGTCGTTGTGGACGGGGACGACGTCCGGCCGCGGGATGCGTAGTCGACACGATTAAAACCACGACGGCACGACGACACGACGCCGACGGGAGGCCGCAGAGGGAAGGAACCGCGACGGCGCGACGACGCGACGCCACCGTTGCGCCCTCTACCCGGCCCCAGCCCCCATCCACCGGATGCAGAGGAAGCAGCCCGCGAAGGCCTATGTTCCTCCCACCTATCCCCGGGGCATGCCCCGCCGCAAGTACGGCCACCTGCGCGTGACGATCGGGAAGAAGCACGACGGCAAGGGCGCCGTCCCCGGCTGCCCCAAGTGCGCGCGGCGGGACTGCCCGACACACATGTAGCCGGTCCACCCCCATTACACGTTGGCGTCCCGTCCCCCGATCCCGAGGGAGAGGGCGCGGAACACTTGTTCCTCCGTGAGGATGAACTCGTGGTCCCAGGTGACGCCCTGAGCGTCCGTGCGCGTGATGTCCGCCACGTCCCGCCAGTCGAGGCTCGCGCCCTGGTTATGGAGCGCGATGGCACCGAGCGTGTCCTCCCGCTCGAGGGTCACGTCCGTCGTGATCCGCTCCTCGACCGCGCCGATGTCGATGCGGGCGGCGCAGGCGAGCGCCTCGACGGCGCTGATGCCGTCGCTGTGGATGCCGAGGGCGAGCGCGCTGAACACGTCCTCCTCGTCGAAATTGGGAACGAGGAAGCCTTGGCGCGCCTCGCGGCGGACCACGATCTGGTCCTGGAGGTCGCTGTACTGGACGGGCTCGCCGTTGTTGGCGTGGATGGCGAGCGCGTTGAAGGCGTCCTCGCGGTCCACGCCACCCTCGGTGCTCTCCGTCCTCTCGATGGCGAGGCCGCCCCGAACGTCCGCCACCGTGCGCGGGTCCACGCTCTCCCCGCTGCCTTCCCCGCTGCAGAGGGCGGCTAGCCGCTCCGCGCCCTCCGGGCTCAAGTCACCAGGGACAGACAGGCCCCCCTCCTCCGCCGTGGAGTTGCCTTCCTGCGCGAAGGCAAGACCGGGGAGGAGCAGGAGCGCAGCGAGCAACAGGGGCACAGGGGCAAGCCTTGGAACCAGAGGGATCTCTCCTTCAGCCAGATGACCCGCTTCAGAAGGACAGGCCTAAATCGCTTCTGACCCGGTCCCGCGACACCCTCACCGGTGAGGGAGGCGTTGCCGGAGGTGCGGGCGACCGGCTCAGGGAGAGGACTGCCGCACGAGCTCCACTCCTCTTTCGAGGAGTTGAGCTTCGTGCACCGCGATCGCCGCCATGTTCACCACGTCGTGGACGTCGTCGCCACGCTGCAGGATGTGCACGGGCTTCGCGAGCCCCTCCAGGATGGGCCCCGTAGCCTCGGCGTCGCTCAACCGCTGCAGGAGCTTGTACGCGATGTTCGCGCTCTGCAGGTCGGGGAAGATGAGGACGTTCGCGGGCTCCTTCAAGCTGCTGAAGGTGTACGTCTCGCGGAGGATCTCCTCCACGACCGCCGTGTCCGCCTGCATCTCGCCGTCCACCATGAGGTCGGGCGCGCGCTCCTTCACGAGCTGCGTGGCCTTCGCCACCTTCTCCGCGAGCGGGTGGTGGGTGCTCCCGAAGTTGCTAAAGGAGAGCATGGCGACGCGCGGCTCCACGTCGAACTGGCGCGCCACACGCGCAGCCTGGATGGCGATCTCGGCGAGGTCCTCCGCCGTGGGGTCGATGTTGACGGTGGCATCCGCGAGGAAGAACACGCGCCGCTTCACCGTCATCATGTAGAGACCGACGGCGCGGCTGCTCCCCTTGCGGAGGCCCACGATCTGGAGCGCGGGCCGCAGCGCCTCGGGGTAGTGCGTGGTCATGCCGCTCACGAGCGCGTCCGCTTCCCCGAGGGCCACCATCACCGCGCCGTACGCGTTCCGGTCCCGCCGGACGAGCGCGTCCGCTTCCGCGAGGGTTACGCCCTTGCGCTGGCGGCGGCGGAACAGCTCCTGCGCGTAGCGCTCCCGGTCGGGGCTCTGCCGAGGGTTCACGATCGTGGCGGGGAAATCCAGGCGGAGGTCCTGCTTGCGGCCCTCGATCCGGGCGGGGTCGCCGAGGAGGACGACCTGGGCGATGCCCTCGTCGTGGAGGATCTGGCAGGCGCGAAGGATCTTCTCGTCCTCGCCTTCGGGGAAGACGACGCGCTTGGGGTCGCGCTTTGCCTTGTTGAAGATGATGCGCATCATCTCGCGGGCCTTCCCGAGCCGCGCCTCCAGCTGGTCGCGGTAGGCCTGGAGGTCGATGGTGCGGCGGGCAACGCCCGCGTCCATGGCGGCCTTCGCGACGGCGGGCGCCACCCAGAGGAGCACGCGGGGGTCGAAGGGCTTCGGGATGAGGTACTCGGGCCCGAAGGTCATGGTGTCCACGCCGTACGCACGGAGCACCTCGTCGGGCACGTCCTCCCGCGCAAGGTCCGCGAGGGCCTTGGCCGCGGCCACCTTCATGGACTCCGTGATGGCCTTTGCGCGAACGTCGAGGGCGCCGCGGAAGATGTAGGGGTACCCGAGGACGTTGTTCACCTGGTTGGGGAAGTCGCTGCGGCCCGTGCCCACGATGGCGTCGGGGCGCGCGGCCTTCGCCTCCTCGTAAGGAATCTCAGGGTCCGGGTTCGCGAGCGCGAAGACCACGGGCTGGGGCGCCATGGACTTCACCATCTCGGGGGTCACGATGCCCGCGACGCTCACGCCCACGAACACGTCCGCGCCCACGAGGATGTCCTTGAGGGTGCGGCAGGGCGTGTCCTTCGCGAACTTCTCCTTGTAGGGGTTCATCCCCTCCGCGCGGCCCTTGTAGATGACGCCCTTCGAATCCGTCATCCACACGTTCTCGAGCTTCGCCCCCATCTGGAGGTAGAAGTTGGCGCACGCGACGGCGGCGGCGCCCGCGCCCGAGACGACGATCTTCACGTTCTCGATGCGCTTTCCTGTGATCGCGAGGGCGTTGAAGAGGGCGGCGCCCGAAATGATGGCGGTGCCGTGCTGGTCGTCGTGGAAGATGGGGATCTCGCAGATCTCCTTCAGCTTCTCCTCGATGTAGAAGCACTCCGGGGCCTTGATGTCCTCGAGGTTGATGGCGCCGAAGGTGGGCGTGAGGTTCTTTACGACGGTGATGAACTCGTCCGGGTCCTGGGTCTTCACCTCGATGTCGAAGACGTCGATGTCGGCGAACTTCTTCATGAGGACGCCCTTGCCCTCCATCACGGGCTTCCCAGCGGCGGCCCCGATGTTGCCGAGGCCGAGGACGGCGGTGCCGTTGCTGATGACGGCCACCAGGTTCCCCTTTGCCGTGTACTTGTACGCGAGGTCGGGGTCGCGCGCGATCTCCTGGCAGGGGATGGCGACCCCCGGAGAGTAGGCGATGCTGAGGTCGCGCTGGGTCTGCGTGGGCTTCGTGGGCACGACGCTGATCTTGCCGCGGGGCTCCTGGCTGTGGTAGTCCAGGACCTCCTCCTTCGTGAAGCGCTTGCCGGACATGATTGGCCCCGAGAACCCCACGCGCGTGGGATAAGGATATCGGGCCTCAGAGCAGGAACTCGCCCCGCGCCACCACGCACGCCGCCCCGCCCACACGCATCGCGCTCACGGCCCCCGGAGCCCCTTCGACCTCCACGAACAGGCGACCGGGGCGCCCCACGTGTGCCCCCTGCGTGACCTCGAACCGCGCGAGCCCCTTCTCGAAGGGGACAAGCCCATGGTGGCCCAGGTAGCCGCCGAGCGCCGCGTTCGCAACACCGGTCACAGGGTCCTCGGGGATGCCGTAGGCGGGCACGAAGTAACGGAGCGTGGCAAGGACGTCGGGCTCGCACGACTGGAGCGTGAACGCTGCGACGCCGACCCAGTCCTGCTGGCGGCTGAGGGCGGCGATGCCATCTAGGTCGGGCTTCACGGAGTCGAGCGCGTCGAGGTCCCGGAGGGGCACCATCAGGTGGCGGCCCGACACGACCCCGGGCGGCACCTTCGTCTCGAGGGCGCCCACCGGGAGGCCCAGGAGGCGCGCAATCTCCTGTTGGGACACGGGGGGTGCCCCGTAGCTCCACGGCTCGCCGCCGAGGTAGACCCGCGGCCCCGCCCGCACCTCCACGGGGAGCGGACCGAAGCCCGTCTCATGCTGGAAGCGGTCCCCCGCCTGCAGGCCGCCGCGCTCGGCGAGGGCCGCGTAGGTGGCCACCGTCGCGTGGCCGCACAGCTTGATCTCCCGGGAGGGCGTGAAGAAGCTGAGGCGAAAGCGGCATTCGGGGTGCTTGGAGCGGGACAGGAAGGCGGTCTCGCTGAGGTTGATCTCCCTCGCGATGGCCTGCATCTCCCGCTCCGTGAGCCCCTCGGCATCGAGGACGACCCCCGCGGGGTTCCCGCTGAAGGGCTGGTCGGTGAAGGCGTCCACGATGAGATAGGGCACCGCGCGGGAAGGCATAGGGCTGGAAACCGGCGCCGGCTCTTCAGGCTGGCGGCGGAGGCAACCCTCGGAGGCTCACACGCAGCCCATGCGCGTGTCCTCGGCGAGACGGCGCAGCAGGTCCGGCTCGGCGGCGGGCGCCACCGGGTTCACGAAGAAACGGACCCCGCCCCCCGGAAGGAGCGAGAGCACGCCCGCGAAACGGGCCGCCTCAGGCATCCTGAGGAACAGGCCATGATCCTCCGGGAGCACCACCATCCGGTTCTGCGGGAGCAGGTTGTGGAGCTGAAGGAGCTCCCGGAAGCCGCGGCGCCGCGCCGCCTCCAGGGCGGGGGACTCCGGCACGGGCGTCCTCGCGGGAGGGTGGAAGTACGTTGCCTCCCCGTAGAGGGCCGTCGCGAGCTCCACCTCGGTGAGGCCCCGGTCGCTGTGGTCGAGCCCCAGCACGACGGGGTCGTCCCACGCGTCCGGGAGGGCCGCCGCCATGTCGCTGAGGACCACTCCGAGGGCCACCTGGGTGCGGGGCGGGCTCACGGGGAAGCGGACGCGGACGATGCGGGGCCGCGCCTCGATGAGGAGGTCCCACCGCGCCTCCGGGTCGAAGCGGACGGGAAGCCCCAACTCCGCCACGGCAAGCGCGGTGCGGGCGGCCGACCGGGCGGCAAGAGGCTCGAGGTTGCCGGCCGGGGGCGCGCCGCCGATGCGGGCCTCACGCAGGGCCGCGGCAAGGGCGGCGGGAGCCGGAGCGGTCGAGGCATCCATGGTCCCCCATCGCGGGTCCAGGCACAAAGCCCTTCGCCCACGCCGCCCGAGGGCGGCGCGCGCACCCCGCACCCCTTAAATAAGGCCCTCCCCATTCGTCCGATCATTAGAGGGTTCTCCCGTGGCCAAGAAAAACCAGTCCCTCGATGAGCTCGAGGCGGAGCTTGCCGCCCTCGAAGCCGAACTTGAGAGCCTCGCGAAGGGAGGCGTGCCCAAGGCCGCGCCGAAGAAGGAACCCAAGCCGAAGAAGGAGAAGGCCCCCGCGCCGGCTCCCGCGGCTGCGCCGACCGACCCCCTCGCCGTGCCCGCGGCCGAGGCCGCCCCCGAGCCCGCCGCCCCCAAGAAGGGCCTCGGCGGCCTCGCGGGCAAGATGAAGAGCCCCTTCGGAAAGAAGGAGAA
>DATMKA010000397.1:0-2737 GCA_035553595.1 Thermoplasmatota archaeon
CTCCCGGGGCGCGGGGGCGTACGATCCTCCCCGATAGCGCCCGCGACGCGACCGGCCGTGGGGCGAACCTCCCGATGGCCCTTCCGGAATCCGTTAAATACCGCGTTCCAGAGACCGGAAAGCCGGTGTTCCGTTGGCTCCGTCCCCCTGGGTCGAGTTCGTCAACCGCGAGTGCGCGCAGCTCATGAAGTTCGCCGGCACGATGGACCGCAGCCTGCTGCGCCGCGTCCTGCACGACGTCCTCCGCGAGACGGAGCATTTCCCCCTCGAGGCCGAGTTCGAGGCCCTCGTCGTGGGCGAACGCATGCATGCGGCTCCCGCCGCCACCCAGAACGCGCCCGGCGTCCCCGGCCTCGCCCTCACGGGCACGCGGCGCTACCTGGAAGTGGTGCCCACGGGTTACGCTCCCGAGGCCCTCGACCTTCTTGGTCCCATCCTCATCCCCACGGACCGCCCCCTGCAGGAGGGGAGCCTCCTCACCGCGAGCGTGGGCCTCCTTGACCCCGCCGACCACCCGGTGCCTTCGGGCGGGCTTCTCGCGGAGCGCTGCAGCATGCGCGTGCGCGTCGCCGTCGAGCCCTGAACCAGACACGGCTCAACTCCTGTTGTGGCGCGCCATGACTCCCCATGGTCACTAGCGGTAACCATTAATAGCAACCGTGCCACACACCAGGACAATGGCGCGCCCCTTTCTCCCCAAAAGGGACGACTCCTCGGCCCCCAAGGTCCCCTTCTTCCCTTCCGTTCTCGTGCCGACGCGAGCGCCAGCCCTCACCGCGTTCGCGTTTCTCGGGAGCATGGCCCTTGCGGCCGCCTGGACCTGGGGCGGCGGCGCCACCGACCTCCTCCTGTGGCTTGGCATCCTGGCCTTCCTCGCCGTCATCGTTGGCACCCAGCGCTTCCCCCGCGTCCTCCTCGCTTGCGGCAGCGGTGCCCTTGCGCTGTTCGTTGCGGGTGAGGCCCTCGACCTCACGCTTCCCCTGACGGTCCCTCAACTCCTCACGCTCGAGGCCGTCTTCGCCGTCCTCCCGCTCGCGGGGTGCTTCGCCCTGATGGCGGGCATCGACGGCGCCACGCGCACCCGCATCCCCATGGTGGCGCGCATCATCGCCATCGCCTTCCTCCTCACGGGAAGCATCGTGCGCTGGGGCGAGATCGCCATCCTCACCCATGCGTCCACCACCATTCCCACGGTGCAGTACGCCCTCCGCGACGACCTCGCTTGCGTCCTGTGGGGCTTCGGCGCCATGGCCATGGCCGCCGGGTACGCCTTCCAGCTGTACCGCCTGAACCTGGAGCGCGCGCCCACCCACCGCCGCGTCCCCCTCCTCGTAACGGGCACCGCGGTCCTTCTGGTGGCGGGCTTCCTCGGCCTCAACCTCGGCGCGGTCGTGGAGGCGAAGGTGGACTCCGCGGACCTGCTCCACGTGGGCGTCCACACCAATGACGTTCGCAACCTCGACCCCGCCGTGACGCCCAACGCGCACCTGGAGATTCCCTGGGACCGCGTGGAGCGCGACGACGGCCGCTTCAGCTGGGCCCATTTCGACGACCAGGTGCGGGTGGCGCGGGAGCGCGGCATCGGCCTCTACCTGCTCGTGAACACGTACCCGCCCTCCTGGCTCGTGGAGAAGTACCCCGACGCCGTGATGGTGGACCAGTGGGGTTCCCCCTTCACGTGGCCCGACGAGGCGCCGGGCACGGCGAAGACGCGCATCTGGGACATGAGTTTCCACCACGCGGGCGTCATGGCCGCGAAGACGCGGTTCGTGGCCGCGGCCCTCGACCGCTACGGCAACGAGTCCGTGGTGCGGTTCGTGAGCATCCAGAACGAGCCCAGCTATCCTCACGACTTCAACCTTCTCCGCTACGCAAGCTACGACCCCCACACCGAGCGCGCCTTCGTGCGCGACCTGCGGGCCGAGTACGACGACGACCTCGACGCCGCCCGGGAGGCCCTCGATCTCGACGCCGCCACCTGGGCCGACGTGAAGGCCCCCAAGGTGCCGGGGTCGGCCCTATGGGACCGCTGGAGCCGCTTCCGCGAGGACAGCCTCGTGGGCTTCGTGCGCACCCTCGCGGACACGGCGCGGGACCACACGGACAAACCCATCACGGCCAAGCTCATGGCCCACTTCCTCACGCGCTTCAGCGCGCCCCAAGCGGCCCTCAGCGAGCGCGCGCTCCGCGGCATCATCGAGCCCCTCGACGTGGTGAGCCTCGACCTCTACCCTGCGAGCACGAGCGACCTCGAGCGGAGCCTCCAGTACTTCCAGCACCTTGCTGAAGGGCGCCCCCTCGTGGTGGCCGAGTTCAACCTCCTGCTCGGCATGAACCTTCCCACGAGCGGCGCCACCCTCCTCCGCTCCCTCAACCTCCTCGAGCGCTACACCGACTGGGTGTTCCTGTTCACCGAGGACGAGCACTACCTCTACAGCCTGGACTTCAGCGAGGGAAGCCTCGTGCGGCGCATCCTCGACATCTACCGCGCCCCCGGGTGGGACCCCCGCATCCCCATGGCCACCCTCGGCCTCGTGATGGAGGACGCCATCGCGCTCACGAACATCTATCCCGCGTACGTGCTCGTCTCCCAGGTGCTGAGCGTGCCCGTCGTGCCCTGGCCCTTCCTCGCCCTCGCGATGATTCCGGCCATGCCCACAGGCAGCCTGCGACCCCGCACGGTGCTCGTCATCCGCGTGGGCGCCGCAGGATTGCTCGTCGCCATCGGGTACCTCAC
>DATMKA010000398.1:0-8411 GCA_035553595.1 Thermoplasmatota archaeon
GTCAAGGACTTAGGCGAAGGCCTCGAAGCCATCGGAAAGGGCTTCGAAAACCTCGGCCAGTCCGCCGGAGTCCTCGCCCTCGGCGCCCTCGGCCTCGCCGCCTTCCTCATCCTCCGAGAAACCAAGGAGTGAGGAGACATGGCCGCCCGCGTCCAGACGTGGCTTCAAGTCGCAAGCATCAGCTACGCCACCTTCGTAGCAACCTGGTGCCTCGCCCACCACTTCGGAGGCATCCCCAGCCCCGCCGACGCCGCCAGCGCCATCGTCACCCTCATCCCCTAACCCGAGGCACCATGCAACCCCACGGCCTCCACCCCTGCGAAAGGTGCGGCCGGGAAAAATGCCCCCGACCCGACCAGACGTGCCTAAGCTGCCTCGTCGCCCTCCGCGCCCTCGACCGGGATCACGACTCGAAATCCTCCCGATAGAAGCCCAGCCAGTCCGGACCCGGGAACGCCTCGGCCAACGCCTCCGCCGTCGGCCGCGCCTCCCGCGCGCAACAGAACACGATACAGCCCCAAAGCCTCCGCGCGTCCCCCTCCGTCAGCGGGCCCACACCAGAAGGCCCCCTTTCTTGAACTTCCTTCATGCAGTCATGCCTCCTTGGGCTTCGATTTCGAGGATTCGCCGGCCGAGGACTTCCGCGACGTGGGGGACGACGGCGTTTCCGAGTCCCCTAAGTCGGTCCACCCTGCGGGGAATCCCATGAACGCCTCGGCGAACCGCGGGTTCAACACCAGGGTGTCGGCCGAGGTACTCCCGCCAGGCGTCATGTTCCTCGGGGCCGGGAGGCCATGGGTGGCCGCCCACCGCTTCGCCCTCTCCCCGAGGGAGAGGTTCCCGGGGCGGCCGTGGAACTTCGGCTGCTTCTCCCCCTCCGAGGCGAGGAGCGTAGGCCAGAATGAAGAGGCGGGCTCTAAACTGGGGGGAGCCCACGTCGCACGCGCGCAGCACACCCCATTCCGCATCGTACCCGAGGCGGGCCATGTCCCCGAGTACGCGATCAACTCCCCGGTGAAGGAGAGCTGCCACGTTCTCCACGACGACGTATCGGGGTCGAACCAGGCGAACGACCCGGGCGAACTCGGACCAGAGGCCCGACCGCTCCCCGTCGAGGCCGGCGCGGGCCCCAGCGTCGGAAATGTCCTGGCAGGGGAACCCGCCGACAACGGCGTCTGCCCGGGGGAGGTCGCCCCCGAGGCCTCGCACGTCGGGGTAGCAGGGGACCCCGGGCCAATGGCGGGCGAGGACCTGGCGGGCCCACGGGTCAGCCTCGCATTGCCACACGGTCCGGAAACCACCGGTCCGCTCAAGGCCAAGCTCAAGGCCTCCGATTCCGGAGAAGAGGCTGCCGACAGTCAGCATACCCCCTCACCTTCAGGGCCACCTTCAGGCACGGCGGGCACCTCCCAGGAGCCGAATCGCCACGTCAACGGCCGATTCCCCGTTCCGGGGATCCCCGCGTCCAGGCTCGTCGGGGTAGTGTTCGAGCAGGAACCTGGCGAGGCGGTTAACCTCGCCGCAGGCGGGGCAGTGGCCCCGCTCAGGGTTCCGCGGGCACGTTCCGATAAGACATCTTTCTTGACTCTCCATTTTCACGCACCATCCGAGACTTTTTGAGCGTCGTACTTTTTGAGCGCCTTCCGAACCGTGTTCGCAGAAATCGACAAGCGGCGCCGCGCCCCCACGTCCGCAACGTCGAGCGCCCCACGGCTGCGGCTGACGGCAAGGGCGATGGAAGGCGCGCCCTTCCCTTCGGCCCTCATCCGAAGCGCCATGTCAAGCTCCACGTCCGTCAACTCCTTCGGCGGCCGACCGAACTTCTTCCCGGCCTTCGCGGCCGTCGCCATCCCCGACCGGACGCGCGCCGAGTGCTGCCGCATGGCCTCCCGGCCGAGGGCTGCCTTTGCCGCCGCCAGGATTTCCCCGCCAAGCTGCTCTTGGATGACCAGGGGCACGTCCGCCAGGTAGAGCCCGAGGCCGTAGCGGGCCCGGAGCTCCACCTGTACCCACCCGAAGATAGCCGTCCCCTGACGGGTGAGACGGTCCACCGTCTCGATGACAATCGCATCGGCCCCGGCCTTCGCCGCGACCTCGCACGCCTCCAAGAACTTCGGCCGCTCGAAGGGATTCGTTTTCGTGGCTGACGTGCCCTCATCCACCACGGGCTTGAGGAGAAACACGCCCTCCCGCTCCGCCCACGGCCGGATCACGTCATGCTGCCTCTCGGGATTCTGCCCCTTATCATCCGTGGAGACACGGAGGTAGGGAACCGCGTACTTCGCCTTCGTCGTCACTTCGTTTCACCATCCTTAGTTTCGGCCAGCTTCGGCCGCGTCAACTCCGCGAACACCCTGATGATCTCCTCCGGCCGCGCATCCACAGGCCAAAGGCAGGCTTCGAGCCGTAGCACGCCGAGCTTCCGCTTGTTATACGCCTTGAGGAGCCCACCCTTGAACCCGGAAAGCGTCATCACCTCCGCGCCAGCAAGCGCCACCTTCGGCAACGGATAGTCCGCGTTCACTTCGAGGCGGCGGACCTTCACGTCCGGCCCGTCGTGGACCGCGCCAGCGGCCGCGAGGATGCCGCCCAGGTGCTCGACGTACTCCACGAACTCCGGCACCTTCAACGGCTTCTCCGACGCCGCGAGATAGACGACAACCTTAGGCACCTGCTTCCGCTCCCCCGCCTCAATGGAGATCGTCACGCGCCGCCCGCGCCACCACGACACCCGCTCCTCCGCCTGAAGGCCACGACCCGCGGCGGGGAGGGCTCCACGGGCGCTAAGGGACAACGGCGCGACCACCACGAGGTTGTGAACTTCGCACTCTGGGGTATGGAGGCCGCGCATCAGCGCGCCGTCGAGGAAGGCCCGGTACTCCCCGCGCCGAACTTGCGTCACGTACTCGGGATTTCTCGTGAGAACCTTCTTCACGGCCTCATGGCTGACCTTGCACGCCGCCGCGATCTCCTTCGGCGTGGCGGTGCGCGGGAAGATTCCGCGGAGGTAGGCGATCACAACACGCCCCACCCCTCCCACGGAATGTCCCCCAGGACCGTCCCGACGAGGGACATTCTCAGAGAAAAAATTAGACATATCAGCGGTCGCCCCGATTGAAAAGCACCGCTCGATGAGGCTCACAAAGCCCCGACCCCGGCACCGCAGGCTGCCCGCACAGCGTACACGCCGACGGATCGAACCGCCACACCCGCTCCGCCGACGCAGCCGCCCGAGTCGCCTTAGCCATAGCGGAACCCCGGTTCATTCAGCCAGAAGGACCACACGCGGCAATCCGCCGTCGTGCAGATCCGCATCAAGGACTTGCCGGGCTCCTCGCCGTCCGGCAGGTCCCCCCGGAACCCGCAGGCCGGGCAATGGTCGATGACGATCACAGCGGCCGGTCCTCCGTCCAGTACCGCCAGGAGCCCGACAGCTTCACCTTCACCGGCTCCCGGTTGGGGTGCACCATGCGGAAGGCCATTTCATCCCGGTAGAGCTCCAGGATGTTCCCGAAGGGGTCAGTAACCGCGAACCACGGCCGCACCGAGGGAACCGGCTCGACCGTGTCCCGGCCGATCGGGTTGACGCACCCGGGCACGTTGCAGGCCGAGAGCGTCATGCCTCGCTCACCACCACGTCAGCGGGGAGGAGGGCGCAGGCCGTCTCGAAGTTATCAAAAGAGGCCGTTTCGCCGTTCAGAAAGACGGCGCGGGCGCGGCTCGGGACTGGACGGTCCCACCTACTCACTCGCTGCGCTCGTTCGTAGGCGCGCCCGTCCGCCCGGGACGGACCGCGCACTTCGTGCGCTTGCGCCTGCGGGCGCATCCGTCCCGGTCTGGACGGTCCCACCCGCGCCGCGCTTCGCTCGTCGCGACGGGGCTCCCACCGAGACGATTCCGCTGAGAAAAGGGATCCGGCCCCAAAACGCGGTTTTGGAGGTTTGAGCATGTCCCGGGGCCGGGGAAAGGAGCCCGTTGCCCCTTCCGCGCCCCTCTGGGGCGACGAGAATTATCAATTTTGGCCCAGGGCCCCTGCCTGGCCGAGCGGGGCAGCGCCTAGAAAGGTCCGGTTGGGCCCCCAGTTCCAAGAGGTTGGCTGGCGATCTTGGCGGAGAGGACCCAACCGCGCAACGGATCATCAAAGAAGGTGATAATTGTTCCGATTTTGTTGGGCAGCGCGGCCGTTGCATCGGGCGGAAGGCTCATGCTGGGGGCTGGGGCGAGGCCTTCGCGGCGACGCGCGCCTCGGCCACGTGCCACCGGCCATGATCGCGCGACCAGCGGGGCTCGGCCCGGTCGACCACGACGCACCGCGGCCACCGCGGGGACGCGAGGACGAGCGTCTCGAACTCCCCGCCCTCTCCCGCCACGTGGACGCCGTACCGCGCGTTGAGCGCCTTCAGGGCCTCCACGGCCTTCGCGTCGAGCCTGCGCCCGAGCCACGCCTCTGTGAGGCCTTCCGCGGCCACCGCCGCAAAGCGCACGTCGTACCCGCCCTCGGTGAGGGTGCGGAGCACGTCCTCGCCCCGCTTGTGCCACAGGGGCGCGAAGCTCTTGATGCCGAGCCGGTGGCAGATGCGGTCCACCCGCGTCTTCTGGTACTCGCTCGCGAGCGCTCCGACGACGACGCCGTCGATCGTCAGCTCCGCGAGGGCACGCTCCAAGGGGTCGAGCTCCTTCTCCTTCTCGCCGCTCGTTGGCACCTCCAGGAGGGGCTTCCCCATGGCCTCCGCCTGCAGGGGCGCAAGGTGGAGGTTCGGGACGTGGAACATGTAGCTCTCCTCGTTCCGCGGCTTCACGGTGACGAGGTGCGTGACCTCCCACCCGTGCTGCTCCGCCACATCGATGGCAAGCGTGCTGTCCTTGCCGCCGCTGAAGAGCGCCGCGAGCCTCACGGGGAACCCTCGCCCGCCTGCAGGAGCTTCCGCAGCACCTCGGGACGCGTGTCGCGCAGGACGGGGCGGCGCTGCCGAGCCTCCTCCACCTCGCTCAGGTCGAGGTCCACGATCAGGGTGGCCTCCTCCAGCGTGTCCGCCTTCCCCTTCAGGTCGCCACGGGGGCCGTAGGCCTGGGGCGCGCCCCAGAAGGTGAGCGTGTCCTGCAGGCCCACGAGGTTCGTGTACAGGAGGTAGCTCGTGCACTCCACGGCGCGAGCCGCGAAGAGCGTCTCGAAGGCGCGGCGGGAGGGCGTGGGCGAGGCGCTCACGCAGAGCAGGAGGTCCGCGCCCTGAAGGGCCTGCGCCTTCGTGATCTCGGGGAAGAACAGGTCGTAGCAAATGGTGAGCCCCACGCGGCCCACGGGCGTATCGAAGACGCGCGCCTGCTGTCCCTCCTTGAAGAACAGCTCCTCCTCGAAGCAGCTGAAGTTCGGGAGGTACACCTTGTCGTGGTACCCCACGCGCCCGTCAGGGGTCGCGATGAGCGCGGAGTTGTGGAGCGTGCCGCGGATCTCGCCGGGGCGCGGGAGGCCCGTCACCAGCGTCTTCCCGGTCGCGCGGGCCGCGTCGCGAATCTGGCCCGCGGCGTCCATGGCGTGGAGGTCCGCGGCCATCTGGCGCAGCTCGTCGCGCATGGCGTAGCCCGAGAGGAAGAGCTCGGGGAAGGCAATGAGGTCCGCCTCCACGGCGCGGGCGGCGTCGAGGACGCGCTGCAGGTTCGCCTTCACGTCGCCAAGACGGGGGCGGGCGCTCACGAGGGCGGCCTTCTTGGAAGCAGGCATGGTTCCCGAAAGGCCTATGAAGGGTCCTCCTCTTAAAGCCGCCTGGCTCCCATGGACCCCGCCCTTGCCATCAACCTCGAGGAGACGCGCCGCGTGCTCGTGGGTTTCATCCGCGACTATGTGCACGGCGCCAAGGCGGAAGGCGTGGTCCTCGGCCTCTCCGGAGGCATCGACTCCGCGCTCGTGGCAGCGCTTGCCGTGGAGGCGCTCGGTCCCCGGAACGTGCTCGGCCTCATCCTGCCGCACGAGTCCTCCAGCCCCGAGGACGAGGCGCACGCGCGCCTCGTGGCCACCCACCTCGGCATGGCCGTGGAGCGCATCGACATCACCCCCGTCGTGAAGGCCGTCCACGCCGCCTGCGACCACTCGTTCGAGGGCATGGCGGCAAACAACCTGAAACCCCGGTCCCGCATGCTCCTGCTCTACGCCCACGCGAACAGCATGAACCGCCTGGTCGCGGGCACGGGCAACAAGAGCGAGCTCATGACGGGCTACTTCACCAAATACGGCGACGGCGGCGCCGACCTGTACCCCCTCGGGGACCTCTACAAGACCCAGGTGTTCGCGCTCTCCCGCCAACTCGGCCTCCCCCGTGAGGTGGTGGACAAGCCGCCCACGGCGGGCCTCTACCCCGGGCAGACCGACGAGGGCGAGCTCGGCATCGCCTACCGCGACCTCGACCGCGTCCTCGCCGCCCTCGAGGGGGGCCTCTCGCGGGACGCTGCCGCCGCCCGCGCCGGCGTGGAGCCCGCGCTCGTGGGCCGCGTCCTCTCCCGCATCGAGTCCAGCGAGCACAAGCGCACGAGCCTCGTCATCCCCAAGGTGGGCTTCCGCACGCCGGGAGCGGACTGGCGTCTCCCCCGGCAGCCCCAGCGCTCCTCCTGATTAGAAGAGCTTGCGGCCCGCCTTCTTTCCTGAGAAGTCGACGCGGTAGCCGCACTTCACGCACTCGGCCGTCTGGCCCTTCCGCGTGAGCGGGTCGCCCGATTGGGGGCAGCGGGCGCGCCGGAAGAACCGGTCGAGCCAGGCCTCCCGGAAGGCGGCGTCATCGCGCGTGGCGCCCTGCAGGCCCTCGATCTTCGTGAGCATGTCGCGAAGGTCCGGCGTCGTCGCAAGGGGCTCGAGCTTCGCGATGTCCACCGGCGCGGGGGGCCCGCCGCCCGAGGGCGCATCCGCTGGGCGCCGCCGTTCCAGGATGAGGCCCGCGAGGAGACCCACGGCAAGGCCCGCGAAGTGGCCGTACCACGCGATGCCCGTGCGGATGCCCCGCTCCGTGGCGAAGTAGTCGCCGAGGGCGTAGGCGATGTTGAAGCCGCTGTAGATGAGGAGCACGATGCTCGCGGGCAGCCAGATGATGAAGTAAACAAGGGTCATCGGGAGCCGCTCCTTGGGGTAGAGCACGGCCACGGCGGTGAGGATGCCGAAGATGGCGCCCGAGGCCCCGACGGCGGCCACGGTGGGGCCCACGAAGGGGTCCGGGCCGACGGTGGCGAGGAGGAGGTGGACGGCGGCGGCGGCGAAGCCGGCGAGGAAGTACGTCCACAGGAAGGCGCGGCTGCCCATCCGGTCCTCGAGGACGGGGCCCGCGGTGAGGAGGATGAACAAGTTCCCGATGATGTGGGTGAGCCCCGAGTGGAGGAACATGTAGCTGAAGGGGGACCACCACTGGTTGCCCGAGAGGAAGGGCTCCGCGCGGAAGCCGAGCCAGGAGATGAGGAGGTCCGGCGTGGCCTCCCCCGTCAGGGGGTCGCGCTCGAGCCCTCGCATCATCTGCCCGTAGAATTGGAGGGCGAACACGACGAGGAGGAGGAGGCCGAGGCTGTAGGCCTTGGGCCAGCGAGAGACGGCCACGAAAACGGTGCCCGCCACCATGACGGCAAGCGCGACGACCGCGAGGGGGTCCTCGGGGAGGAGGAACATGCGCGAGCGAGGGCCGGGCACGAGTTAAAGCTTCGCCTCTCGCGCCGACCCTGCGCGGGGCCCCTTCCAGGGTCGGGAAAACCGGTGCCCTGTCACCGTCCAAGTGGATAGTTCCCCACTTTTCAGGGGTGAACTTCCCCGGGTCCCCTACAAGGGAGGTTAAGTACCGAATTGGGGCAAGGGGGGAGTGCCACTCGCGTGGCCGCCCCTCGTGATCCGTATGACCGACCCCGCTCCCCGCGCGCCTCCGATCCCGCCCACGGGCCCCTCCCTGGCCGCCAGGGACCCCGGGCAGGCCGCCGTGAAGCGGATCCTCGTCGTCGACGATGAGACGCAGATCCGCGCCTTCCTGAAGACGCTCCTTGGCCGCCGCACCCACGGGCAGGCCCAGGTGGACGACTGTGGCTCCGCCGAGGATGCCCTCAAGGCGCTCGAATCGAAGCGGTACGATCTCGTGATCACGGACTACAAGATGGGCCGCCTCACCGGCATCGATCTCCTGGAATCCGCGCGCTCCCGCTACCCGGGCATGGCGCGCATCCTCATGACCGCCTACGACGACTCGACCATCGCTTGCGAGGCCGTGGAGCGGGGCTCCGTGGACGGGTTCGTCAGCAAGCCCTTCAACACCAAGCAGGTGCAAACCCTCGTCGAGAGCCTTCTCGGCAACCACATCTCCGCGCCGCCCCCTCCCGCGACCGCGCCGGCGCCTGCGACCGCCCCGAAGCCTGCAATGCGCCCCGCACCCAAGCCTGCGGCGTCCCCGCCACCC
>DATMKA010000399.1:0-2068 GCA_035553595.1 Thermoplasmatota archaeon
GCAGTACGTTGACGCCCACGCGACCCACGACACGCTCACGGTGGCCGCGAAGCTCGCCGAGCTTCCCCCCGTCGCGAGCGCGGGCGCCCTCGCCTACCGCCTCACCGTGAACGGCGAGCCCGTCACCGTCCACGTCGTCCCCGGCGCAGGCCCCTCCCTCGTGGACGCCCGCACCGGCATGCCCCTCCAGGGCGCCGTCGAGTGGAACGCCGCGAGCGGCTTCCTCACCATGACCCTCGACCGCGAGTGCCCCTGCCACGTCTCCTTCGAGAGCCTGGTGGGCCGCGCCGTGGCCGACCGCGCTCCCGACGCGGGCACGGCCCTCGTGGCCCCCCACCGCCAGGGCTCCGAGGCCGACCCCGAGGCCACCGACCCCGCCAACGACGCGGCCGGAGGCAACCTCGGCCACATGGACGTCACGAAGGTGTGGGTGAGCGGCGAGACCGCCACGAGCTTCACCGTGAACCTCAAGGTCCGCGACATGACCGCCGCCGTCTCCGGCCCCTACGAGGGCGGCCTCCGCCTCGGCGCGAGCGTCCAGTACGGCGTGCAGTTCTGTCTGAACAACAACGTGAACCGCGCCACGGACCCCAACGCGCCCCTCTTCTGCTACGGCGTCACCGCCATCGACTCCACACCGGCGCCCTCCTACTACGGTTCCATCCTGTCCCGTGACGGCACCAACTCCTGTCTCCTCAACGACCTCGTGACCTCCGGCAGCATCAACCGCGCCGCGGGCACCGTGAGCTGGGTGCTTCCCAAGGCGAAGTTCGACGTGACCGCCAACTCCGCGAGCGGCACCTCCTGCGTGACGGAATCCCCCGTGCGCGGCGGCAACCCCATCACGGAGGGCACCGTCCTCACGAAGCTGCGCGGCCAGGCCGGCCACGTCGTCGGCGTGGTCGTGGGCACCCTCAGCTTCACGAACCTCGGCGACACCATGACCGCCGACGGGTCCCGCCCCTACACCTTCGGCGCGGCCGTCACGCCCCTCACAGTGGAGGCCGGCGGCCCCTACACGGGCCTCGTGGGCCAAGCGGTCGCCATCGCGGCCACCCCCGCGGGCGGCAAGGCCCCCTACACGTGCGCCTGGAGCGCGAGCGGCGTCACCTTCGCGAACGCGAACGCGTGCGCCACCACCGTCTCCCGCCCTGACGCGGGTGCCGTCACCCTCACGGTGATGGTCACGGACGCGAACGGCGCCACCGCCACGGACACCGCGACCTTCACCGCCACCACGACGGCGGCCGAGCGCGTGGAACTCCTCGTGGACGGCCTCCTGAAGGCCACCGTGCCCGTCACGACGAGCACGAGCTCCCCCACGGCCTCCTTCACGGGCAGCGTCGACGTCTCCTCCCTCGCGGGCCAGCGCACCCTCGAGGCGCGCTGGGTGGATGCCGACGGCACCCTCCTCGACGTGGCCACCGTGACCCTCATGGTGCAGGCCGCGGGCAGCGAGCCCTTCGTCACCCTCGACAAGCCCGGCAACGACCCCACGGGCGCGAACCCCCTCCGCGGCACCATCGAGGTGTCCGGCACCGCGGGCCACACCGGCTCGGGCGCCTCCCAGGCGGGCCTCAACGCCCACGGCTTCCCCCTCGCCTCCGGCAGCGTCGGCGGCCTCCGCGCCACCACGGTGGAGGGCGGCATCGTCCTCCCCTGCGCGAACTGCCAGGGCGGACCCGGCCCCCTCACGGCCGACCTCGGCACCTCCGTCACGTGGCAGACCTACTGGTTCGACCCCACGGTGAACGGCCTTGACGGCGTCTGGCTGAGCGTGGCCGGTTACGCGGGCGCGAACTACACCCTCGTGGCCGAGTTCGGCTCCCCCATGGACATCTGGTTCTTCGAGGACCCCATCGACGCTCAGGACGCCGCGAAGGGCTCCAAGGTGGGCGCCGCCATGCCGAAGACCGGGAAGGTGCCCCAGGGCGCCAACTGGGCCTTCGTCTACATGCGCCGCCCCACCCAGCAGGGCGCCGCCGACCTCCAGGGCACCCTGGACACCGCGCAGCTCACCCTCGTGCCCCAGATTGTGCCCCCGAGCCCGCCCCAACTCCTGCAGGCA
>DATMKA010000400.1:0-2096 GCA_035553595.1 Thermoplasmatota archaeon
GGTGCCCCCCGTGGTCTGGGACGTGTACTACGCCGTCGTCTACTGCGTCTGACGGGACCTGCGGCGGGGGCGCCCCCGCCGCCCTTCTTTTTTCTTTTCGCTTCCTCCGAGCCAGCAGGCCGCCGCTGGTGGCCGCGGTGCCCTTTTGCAGCCGGACCGCCTTCCCCCGCCCATGTCGGATCTCCCCATCGCCTTCCGCAACGTTGCGCGCTACGTCTCGGACGTGGAGAAGGCGCTGCCGCTCTACGAGGCCCTCGGGTTCAAGCGCGTCCGTGCCTTCCCCGGCTTTGCCATCCTCGAGGCCTCCGGGGGCGCCCGCCTGGTCCTCCACGAGTGGGAGGGCATCAACCCGCCCATCACGAGCACCGCCCTCGGGTTCACGATGCTCAACAACGACGTGGCGAGGGCCCGCCAGCACGTGGAGCAGGCCGGGTGGCGGCTCCTGCGGGCGCCAGATGAAGAGGATGAGGGCTTCTTCTTCATCTACGCCGACCCGGATGGCAACACCATCAATCTCGTGGGCGAGCGCTGAGGGGTATCGAGGGGAGGGCCGGAAAGGGGAACGCCCCCGAGCGCCCACGCCTCCTGCATGGTCAACGAGCCGCGCAAGCCCGACCTCAAGGACCCCGACTTCCCCGAGCTCCGGGCCCGTGTGAAGTTCGACTTCGAGCAGCACGTCCGCAAGGCGATGGAGAACGGCATGAGCCGCGAGGAGGCCGAGAAGCACGCCCTCGAGGACATGAAGGGAGAGGACGAAGCCCTCGTCAACCCCGACTCGAACCTGGTGGGGGAGAACTCCTCCCAGTAGGTGCTCCGGTCATGCAGAGGCCTGTCAGAGCATTTATAAAGCATGACCCCCTCACCCTGCTTGCACGTGAAGCGTGGCTTCGGCTGCGCTTTGCGGCAGAGTAGTGATTCGTAATGGGATTTAGAGACCGGGGCCCCTCGGGCCCCCGCGAGATGCACGAGGCCACCTGCGCCGACTGCGGCCAGCAGACAACCGTGCCCTTCAAGCCTACGGCCGGCCGGCCCGTGTACTGCCGCAACTGCTTCCAGAAGCGCTCCCCTCCCCGTGAGCGCTCCGGCGGCTACGGTGGCGGCGGTGGCGGCTACGGTGGCGGCGGTCGCCGCTTCTAAGTAGCTCCACTCCTAACCAGGAGTACCCTCGTGCAGTCGGGCCTTGTCCCGACATGCTTTTTGTTTAGTTTCTTTGCTTCCTGAGCGGGATCCGTCTCGCGGGCGACGGCTTGAAGAGCGCCACCCCCCATGCCGGGGCCATGACTCCTGCCCGCTCCTCCCTCCGTGGCCAGACCGCCCTTGTGACCGGAGCCACGAGCGGCATCGGCGAAGCCACCGCCCACGCGCTCGCCGAGGCGGGCGCCGACCTCATCCTCGTGGCCCGCCGCGCGCCCGAGCTTGCCCGCGTTGCCGGACAGCTCCAGGAGCGCCACGGCGTGAAGGTGGGTACCCTCACCCTCGACGTGCGCGACCGCGCCGCGATCGAACAGGCCATTGAGGCTCGCCCCGACCTCCTGAGCCGCGTGGATATCCTCGTCAACAACGCGGGGCTTGCCCGCGGCACCGACCCCCTCCAGAAGGGGGACCCCGCGGACTGGGAGGAGGTCATCGAGACGAACGTGCTCGGCCTTCTTGCGATGACGCGCGCCATCGTGCCCCACATGGTGGCGCGGGGCCGCGGCCACATCGTGAACCTGGGTTCCACCGCCGGCCACTGGGTCTACCCGGGGGGCGCCGTGTACTGCGCGAGCAAGCACGCCGTCCGCGCCATCACCGAGGGGCTGCGCATGGACCTGCACGGTTCGGGCGTCCGCGTGAGCAGCGTGGACCCGGGGCTCGTGGAGACGAACTTCAGCGTCGTCCGCTTCAAGGGCGACAAGGAGCGCGCGAAAAAGGTGTACGAAGGGCTGCAGCCCCTCACGCCCGAGGACATCGCCGACGCCATCCTGTGGTGCGTGACCCGTCCTGCGCACGTGAACATCCAGGACATCGTGATGATGCCCGTGGACCAAGCGAGCGTGACCATGGTGCACCGCCGCCCCACGCCCTGAGGAACCCCGATGCCCGCGCCGAAGGAC
>DATMKA010000401.1:0-11657 GCA_035553595.1 Thermoplasmatota archaeon
CCTTGGTTCGACCTACCGCCCCCCGCGAGCCGGCTCCTCTCTCCGGGCCCTGGCTTGGGAGGACGACGCCGCCAGGCCCCGCGCCTCGCCGCCTCTACCCGCCTCCCACCCGCCCCGCAGCGCGAGCCCCTCCCGGGGCGCGGGGCCTGGCGGCGTCGTCCTCCCAAGCCAGGGCCCGGAGAGAGGAGCCGGCTCGCGGGGGGCGGTAGGTCGAACCAAGGGCGCTTGCCGGGGCGCTTGAGCCCATTGGTACGTCCCCCGAAGGCCTGTCCGGACACGTGACGGTCCCGGGGGGGCCGAGCCTTGTGCCAGAGGGGCTTTTTAGGGTAGGGAGACAACATCAGGGGGATCGCTATGGCGCAGCGTGTGGAGTTTCGCGATGCAATCGAGAAGGGCGTGCGGGAGTTCCGGGACGCCCTGACGGACGTGCTGGGGGAGGCCGAGGCCCTCAGCCGGATGGGCGTCCTCAAGATGGAGGCCCTGAACTTGGAACTGGAGCTAGACCGGGTCCTCCGGGACGTGGGCCGGGAGGCCCTCGACCAGGCCCGGGCGGGGGGCACGGGCGCCGCCATCCCCCTCTCCCCCCGCCTGGAGGAGCGCCTGCGGCAGGCGGAGCGCCTCACGGCCGAGAAGGAGGCCAAGGAGCGCGAGCTGCAGGACCTCCGCGAGGCACGCCCCTGGGAGCGCCGCGAGGGGGACGGCGGGGGCTCCCCCTCGCCCGGCACGCCGGGGCCTTGAGGCCGTTGAAAATCAGCAAACCTTAATGGCCGCCGCCCCTACCACGGGCTTGTGCCGGTGAGCTACCGCGTTTACGAGTTCCGCGCCACGGACAGGGCGCGCCTCCGCGACGAGCTTACCGTGGAGCCCATCTGGCGCCTCGGCTACAACGAGCGCGACGCCTCCCACTTCGACGTGAACCGCGCCACCTTCTTCGTGATGCTCGAAGGGGACGAGCGCGACCTTCAGCTGGCCGACGTGGTGCTCCTGCAGTTTGGGCGCCGGCCCCCCAACTGGGAGCAGCTTGCACGCTACCTCCGCGCCGAAGACACCGCCTCCGCCATCGCGCTCGGCGCCCTCTTTGGTCCCGTGGAGCCCCAGGTGAAGCCCGCGCCCGTGAAGGCCCCGCCCAAGGAGGGAAGCCTCGCGTGGCGCATTGCGCGGGTGCGCGAACAAGCGCAGGACTACCTGCCGCGCCGCAACCGCGAGGCCGCGGCCTGGAAGCTGTGGCGGTGGCACCTGCCCCTCGCGTGGCAGCGGCGCCGCGCGCAGCGGAAGAGCGGTAGGACGACGTGAGGACGGCTTGCGCTGCGTATAATTCTTGAGTTATACCTATTTTTCTGGGTGAGATACACCTTGACTGGCCCCGGACCTCCACGCCGGGCGCGGGTGGATCGAGTCCCGGAGGCCACGGAGGACTCCCTGCCGGGCGCAAACACAGAGCACCGGAGGCGCAGAGCACACGGAGGGAGGACGCTGAGGAGCGCGCCGAGAAGGCGTGGATCCTCGGAGGGACGGAGGGGAGGAGTGGCCGCGCTCAATCCGGTGTGCTCCGCTGCTCTGTGGAGCGATCCTTGCTCAGCGGCCTCTCTTCGCGCGCTCCCTCTGGGTGCTCTGCGGCCCTGTCCCCTCTGTGTAGGCGCGCGGCAGCGAGGCTCTGAGCGCTCTGGAGCTCTCCGGCAGCCTGGCGGTGAGAAAACAGAATCCGAGAGGAAAAAGGAAAAGAGGCGGGGCCCACAGGCCCCGGGCGGCGTTACTTCGAGCGGAACTTGGTGGCGGAGGCCTTGAGCGCGCTCACGGCGGGAAGCTCCTCGCCGGTGAGGTAGCTCATGAGGGCGCCGCCGGCGAGGCTCACGTAGCCGTAGTCCTCGAAGGTGAGGCCGAACTGGTGGATGGCGGTGATGGTGTGGCCGCCGCCCATCAGGCTGAAGGCGTTCTTGTTGGCCGCGATGGCGTGGAGAATCTCCTTCGTGCCGAGGCTGTAGTTCGCGTCCTCGTAGAGGCCCATGGGGCCGTTCATCATGAGGCTCCCGGCGTTCGCGATGATCTCCTTGTAGGTGGCGATGGCCTCGGGACCGATGTCGAGGACGGGCGCGTCCATGGGGAGGTCCTCCACCCACAGGTTCTCGCGCTGGCCCTTCGTGGTCCTCACGGCGACGTCCTCGGGGGTGACGATGTCGGCGTCGTACTCCTCGAGGAGGGCTTCCGCCTGGGGCAGGAGGTCGAGGATGCCCTTCTTCTGCATGTACTCGATCGTCTGGGGACCGAGGTCGTGGCCCCGGGCGTGGAGGAACAGGTTGCCCACGATGCCACCAAGGAGCGCCTTGTCGAGGGTGCCCTTGCCGAAGTTCGCCTTCATGACGGCGATGCTGTCCTCGGGCTTCGCGCCGCCGAGGATGTACACGGCGGGGCGCCGGGGGTTGTCCACGGCTTGCGCGAGGGCGGTGAGCTCGCGGTCCATGGTGAGGCCCGCGACGTTGGGGATGAGCTCCGTGAAGCCCACCATGCTCGTCTGGCTGCGGTGGGCGGCGCTGAAGGCGTCGTTCACGAAGAAGTCCGCGTTCTTCGCGAGCACCTGGCAGAGCTGCGTCTGCGCGAGCTCCTGGGGCTTGCCCTTCTTGTTCTCGTCGTCGGTGCCGCGCACGTTCTCGAGCACGAGCACCTCGCCGTTCTTGAGGGCCTTGATGGCGGCGACGGCCTTGTCGCCGTACACGTCGGGGACGAAGCGGACGGTGGCCTTCGTGAACTTCTGGAGCACTTGCGCGTGCTCCTCGAGGCTCGTGTAGTCGTCGCTCCCCTTGCGTCCCTGGTGGGCGATGAGCACGGTGCGGGCGCCCTTGCCCGAGAGGTAGTTCACCGTCTCGGCGGCGGCCTCGATCCGGTCTGTCCCCTGGATCTTGCCGTTCACGATGGGGCTGTTGATGTCCACGCGAAGCAGGACCGTCTTGCCCGCGAGGCCGACGTCGTTGAGGGTGAGATAGGGCTTCTGGGTAGCCATGCGCTGAACCCAGGCCGCCAATTGGCGGGGGCTATAAAAGAGTTGTTTCCTACCCGGCCCCGGTTGTCATCAGGCGCGCTCAGGGGACTACGCCCTGGACGGGCTGGGTGCGGGCCACGGGAACCGACCGGGCCTCGCCGATGGCTCGCACCGTGACGAGGCAGCGGTCGGGCGTCTCGGGCGAGAGGACACGGACCACCACCTCGACCTCCTGCTCCGTCCCGTCCTTCCGGACAAGGGTGGTCACGTAGCGCGGATCAAGGACCTCGCCGGCAAGACGGCGGCGGCGCCGTTCCTCGGCCTGGGCGCGGGCCTGGGGGGCCACGACGGCGAACGCATCGGTGAACGCGCGCAGCTCCTCCAGGGTGTACCCCGTGAGGTCGCAGTAGGTTGCGTTGGCCTCCGTGATGCGCTTCCCGTCGATGATGACGATGCCCTCACCCTGGTCGGAGCGGGCAGCGAGGAGCTGCTCCACGTTCTCGCGGCTCCTCCGCTCGGCCTCGTAGAGGCGGGCGCGGTCGAGGGCTTGCGCGCACTGACGGGCGATGGCGAGGAGGAACTGCTCGTCCTCGCTCGTGAACTGGAGGGGCTCGTTGAAGCTGAGCCCGAGGGCGCCGAAGGTGACGCCCTTTGCCGAGAGGGGAACGGCGAAGGAGGTGAGGCTTCCCGTGCGGTCGAGCACGTCTTTGAGGTGCGCGTACCGCGGCCCGAGGTTCTCGCCCGGCCCGAAGCGGACGGGGGAACCCGTGCGGATGGCATCGGTGAGCGGGAGAGGGGCTTCGAGAGGGATCTGGGAGAAGCGGTCCACGACGTCCTGGGGGTACCCGCGGGACCCGAGAATCGTCACGTGCTTCCCGTCGGAGGAGAGGAGGCCCAGGCTTGCCGCCGAGGCCCGGAGGCCGGAGGTGACGTGCTCGAGGACGGCGTGACCCACCTGCTGGAGGGTGACCGCGCCCGCGAGCGCTTCGGTGACGCCCTGGAGGCGCGCGAGACGGTCCGCGGTGCGCTCGGCGAGGGCCCGGGCCTCGTTGGCGGCGGCGAGGAGGCGCGCGTTCTCGAGGCTGAGGCCGATGCGGTGGGCCACCTCGCCCACGAGGGCGATCTCCTGCGGACCAAAGGTGGCGGTGGTCGTGGTGCGGAAGACGCCGAGGGCGCCCACGACGCGGCCGCTCGCCATGAGCGGCACCATGAGGAGGGCGGTGGCGCCCTGGCGGCGCAGGAGGTCGAGCTCTTCGGGGCTTCCCGCGTGCTTCTGGTACCACTCGTCGTTGATGTCCGTGAGAAGGTAGGGGTTGCTCCGTTCGATGACGCCGAGGATCGAGTAGGGCTGCTCCACGGACCAGCGGTGGCTTGTCCAGATGTCGCGCGTGGCCTGGACGCGGCCGGCGTCGGTGCCGTTGACGGCCACCTGCCGAACATCCCCGTTCTCGTCGCGGAGGAACAGGGCGCAAATCTCCCCGAGGGCGGGCACGCCGAGCCGCGCCACCGACCGGAGGGTCTCCTCGGGGTCGAGGGAGGCGGTGACGGCGCCGCTCACTTCAGCGAGGAAAGCGGCGCGGCGGGCCGCTGCAGCGGCTTCGGCGCGGGAAGCCTGCTCGACGCTGAGGCGCCGGGCCTGCTCCTCGGCGCGGTTGCGCTCCGTCACGTCGCGCAGCAGCGCGAGAACCAGGGGCCCGCCCGTGGGGCTTGGCTCCTTGAGGAGGCTGAGGCTGATCTCCACCTCGCGCAGCGTGGCGTCCGCGCGCCGGAGCTGCACCTCCAGGGTGCCGGCGGCGGTGGCGGGGGCGCCTTCGAGGGCCTCGGCGCAGGTGCGGCGGAGGACGCGCTCGAAGAGGTCGCGGGAGGGGCCGTCCAGGTGGTCCATGAGCTTGCGGGAGAGGAGCGCCGTCGTCTCGCGTCCCGTGAGGGTTGCCATGGCAGGGTTCGTGAGGGTGATCGTGCCGTCGGCTTCGAGCACGAGGACGCCTTCGCTCACGCGGTCGAAGAGGCGGCCGAGGCCGAGCTCGCGGGGGTGCATGTGGGGGAAGAGCGTGAGCTCGTTGCGGCGCGTCTCCAGGGGAACGGCGCGCTCCCACAGGGCCTTGAACTGGGTACGGAGGGAGGCCACGGTGGTGAGGTTGTTCGTGTGGACGACGAGGTCGCGCACGGAGTCGGGGTGCAGCTCCTCCTGCCAGGCCGAGAAGCCTTCGGGGGCAGCGGTGGAGAAGCAGGCCTCGCGCTCGTCGAACACCCAGAAGCGCGTGAAGGTGACGGCGTCGAGGTGCCGCACGTCGAGCTTGGGGTAGGCCCGCATGACCTTCATGTAGGCCTCGGCGGCGGCGGAGTCGGCGACGTTCAAGATGATGCGCGCGCTCGTGCCGTGCTCGCGGATGACCTCGAGCAGTTCTTTGCCGGCCGCAACGGGGGCGCCCACGGGGAGCGCGTTGACGTACAGGAACTCACGGCAGCCTTCGCGGACGGCGGTGGTGATGGTGCGGTAGGCTTCCGTCTGGTTGGTGTGGAAGCGCGTGAACTCGGGGGCGCGGCCGTGGAGGATTTCGGCGCGGCGGTTCTCGTAGGCGGGGGCTTCGGCCCACTGGGTGCTGAGGAGCCCCTCCATGGCGCGAACGATGCCTTCCTGGTCGGAGCTGATGCCGACGTCCTTGCCCACGTAGAGGCTCGCGTCGTCGGGGTTGAAGGTGATGACGAGGGCGCGGCAGGCGTCGCTCACGAGGATGGCGACATTGCTGCCGGCAGCGCCGGGGTCCACGGGCCGGTCGCGGATCTCCGCCACCTCCGAGAGCCCTTCGAGGAGGGTAACGCTCTCCTTCGTGAGAGGCGTGAGGAAGCGGAGGGTGACACCGCGGGCGCGCGCCTTCTGGAACTCCGGGAGGAGGCCATGGCAGCGCTCGGCGAAGCCGGGGGGTTCGAAGGCGAGCCAGTCGGATTCGGTGCGGGCGAGAAGCTCCTGCACCTTCTCGATGGCGTTGCGGCGGCCGCGGAAGACCGTGAAGCCGCCCGTGCCCTCCATCTCGACGGTGCCGATGACGCTGAAGATGCGGGAGAGCTCGTCCCGGTTGGCCTCGATGGATTTCGCGGCCTCCAGGTGGCTGTGGTGAACGCGGTCGAGGTAGTCCTCGAAGGGGACGGGGGCGTACCGCTTGGGGGTCTCGGGGATGATGGTGACGAGGCCCCGGTCGTGAAGCTGCTCCAGGGTCTGGTAGATCTTGGAGGTGGGGACCTTGCTGAGGGTGCTGATGGCGCGCGCGTCGGTCTCGCCGAGGTCGAGAAGGGCGAGGTAGACGCGGGCAGCGTACTCCGAGAGCCCGAACTCGCGCAGCTTAGCGATACGGTCCGGTGTGATAGGCATCGGCTGAACCCCCCGGCCCCGACAGGAGGAAGATAGCTTCCTGCCTGAGCTTGCTCCCTGGACCTTTATCCGCGGGCCATATACCTTTCGCCCTCCCGGGCGGGAGGGAAAGCCTCAACCTGGGACGATGTCGCTCGTGCCGTCGGGCCGCTCCACGACGCGGAGGACGTGGTCCACGGATTCGCGGACGTCCTCCACGTGGGTGACCACGAGGATTTGGCGGAACTGGCTCGCGAGGCCCGAGAGGGCGCGGAGGATGTTCCCCTTCCGGACCTCGTCCTGGCTGCCGAACACCTCGTCGAGGGCGAGGAAGTGGAACTCGGTGCCGCCCGCGCGCTCCGCGAGCACCTGCCCGATGGCAAGGCGCAGGCACAGGTTCGCGAGGTCCCCCTCGCCGCCGCTGAAACGGGTGAGGTGGAAGGCCTCCCCCTCGTCGTGGATGAGGAGATCGTAGTCGTCGCTCAGCTCCATCCGGGCGTACCGGCCGTCCGTGAGCTCCCGGAAGAGGGCTCCTGCGCGCTCGGAGAGCACGGGCCGGACGCGCCCGATGAGGGCGTGCTTGAAGGCCACGAGAAGGCCCCCATCGCGGTCTCCCGCCAGGTGGTCCAGAAGGTGGGCTTCGGCGCGGAGGGTGGCGACCTTTCCCGCCACCTCGGCCTGGCGCGCGCGGTCGGCGGCAAGGCGCGCGGCCTCGTCGTCGAGGCGCTTCACCTCGCCACGGGCGCGCTCGAGGCCGACGCGGGCCTGCGCGAGGGCTGCCTGGGCCTCGTCGAAGGCGCGGAGCGCCAGGTCGTGGGTTTTGCGGTCGAAGGCGATGGCGGCCGCCTCCTGCTCGCCTTTCGTGAGGTCCTCCCGTGCGCGGGCGACCTCCGCAGTTAGCAGCTGGAGGGTCTCCTCCACGTCCTTGCGCCGCGCGAGGTGGCCTTCGAGGGCGAGGTAGCGGTCGCGGGCGCGCTGGGCCGCAGCCGTCTGGTCCCGCAGGGCTTGGTACTCGGCCTCCTCCACGGTGGGGCCTTCAAGGTCGAACAGGGCGTCCTGGAGGCGGGTGAGGCGGTCGCGCTCGCTCTGGAGGCGGTTCACGAGGTCCGCCTTCTCGGTCTCGGCGCGGACAAGCTCCTCCACCTTCTGGGAGAGCTCCCGGTGGCGGTCCGTGAGGGCTTGCAACTCGCCCTTCGCCTTCCCGATCTCTGCCTTGAGGCGCGTGTCGGCAAGCGCGAGGTCGCCGTCGCGGGCCGCGCACCCGTCCCGCTCGCGCCGGAGGTGCCCGATGACGGTCTCAAGGTTGCCGCCGAGGGGCCGCGTGCAGGTGGGGCAGGGGGTGTCGATGCCGAGGCGCTCCACCTCGCGCATGCGGGTGGCGAGGCGCTCCATCTCGCGGGCCTGCTCGCGCCGCCCCGCCGCCACTTCGGCGGCCTGCCGTTCGAGGTCCAGGAGCTGGGCCTGGAGACGGTCGCGCCACTCGTCCACGCGCTTGAGCGCGGTGCGGGAGGGGGCACGGGCCTCGCGGCGGGCCTCCGCCTCCTGTAGCTTCTTCTCGAGGGCGGCCACGCCGTCCTCGGCGCGCTTCACCTCGGCCCGCTGGCGGGCGAGGGCGGTTGCGCGTTCGCGGACGGCGGTGAGGAGCTCAAGCCGCTCCTTGAGGGCGGGGAAACTCAGGGCCTGGGGTTCGAGCTTGGTACGTTCCTCGACGCGGGCATCGATCTCCTTCAGCTCGTTGCGTTTGCGGTCGAGGTTCGCGCGCACCTGCACGTCGCGCTCGCGGAGGCGCGCGAGGCGCTCCTGCACCTCGCGGTAGCGCTCGGCCTTCGCCACCTGCTCGGCGCGGAGGGTGCGGGCCTCCTCCACCCGCGCGGTGGAGCGGGCGACCGCTTCCTCCTCCTGCTCGGCCTTCTTCTGGAGCCGCTCGCGCTCGGCGCGGAGGCGCTCCTCCCGGGCGGCAAGCTCCGTTTCAGGAATGAGGGTGGCGGAGAGCGTCTCCGCTTCGCGCCGCAGGTCCCGCTTCGTTTCGCGGGCGCGCTGGATGGCGGCGTCCACGGCGTCGATGCGGAGCATCCGCAGGATCACGGCCTTCCGCTCCCCGGGCCGCATGTCGCTGAGGGCGTTCAGCTCCTTCTGGCGGGCCACGAGGCTCGTGAAGAAGGCGTCGCGGTCCATGTGGAAGACGCGGGAGAGGTACTCGGTGACGGCGCCCTCGCTTTTCGCGCCCGGGGCCACGAGGGGCTTCCCGTCCACCACGAGGCTTGCGACGTGGCTCAGGTTCTTGCCCTTGAGCTCCCGCGTGACTTCATAGGCGTGGCCGCCGAAGCGGAAGGTGAGGCGCACCCGCACGTCCTCACCAGGCGGAGCGCCGCGGCGCTTGAGGAGGTCGCGGCCCGTGCGCGCGGCCTCGTGGCCGAAGAGGGCCCACCCGATGGCCTCGATGAAGGTGGATTTGCCGGCGCCGTTCCTGCCGACGAGGCCGATGATGCCGTCGGGGAACTCGACGCGCACGGTGCGGAAGCGGCGGTAGTTGTCGATCTCGAGGGTTTCGAGCCTCACTCCTCGCCACCCCCGGTGCTTGCCGTGGCTTCCGCGAGGAACTGGAGGCCGCGCTCCTTGAGGCGGGCCTTGTCGACGCCCGCGACGGGCGTGACGTCCACGAAGGTCTCGAACTCTTCCGCCATGCCCCCAATCGCGTGGCTGCTGCCGGGGGCAGCGTCGTTCTCCTCCGCAATCTCGTACTGGATGTGGAAGTGGACGGCGCCCTCGGTGGCCTTCCGGAGGGCCGCGAAATCGAGGTTGCCGTACACGCTGCGGGGAATGTCGCGCACCACGAGGCGCACGATGGCGCCCTTCGCCTCGGCCTCGCTCACGCGCTTGTGGAGCGCGGAAGGAATCTCGAGGGGCGCGAGCTCGCTGCACTGGAGGGGCTTCAGGTTCACCATGGGCCTTGCCGCGAGGGGAATGAAGCGGGGGGTGGCGTCGGGCTTCGCGAGGTCCACGAGGAGGACGCCCTTGGGCTCCTCCCACTCCTTGAAGCTCGACCGCTCCGTGCTTCCCGCGTACCAGGCGCGGGGGCCCACCGTCACGCATTTGTGGTAGTGGCCGAGCGCCACGTAGTCCCAGGGACCCTCGGTGGCGGAGGCGGGGATCGTGAGTTCATTGAACTCGCCGGTGCGGAAGTCGGCGACGCCCACGACGCCGCCGTGGAGGACGAGGACGTTTCGCTTCGCAGAGGGGTCTGGGGCGGCCTTCTGCAGCTCCAGGAGGAACTCGTCCTGGTTCATCACGTGGGGCACGCAGTGGAAGGCCACGTCGCCGAAGCGGACGACCTCGTAGCGGCCCTTGTACACTGCCTGGCAGCCGGGGATGAATTCGAAGAAGCGCAGCACCGACCCCGTCTCGCGCAGCTTGGGCGCCTCGTGGTTGCCCGCGATGGTGAGGAAAGGGATGTTGGCGCGGCTGAGGCGCGTGAGCTCCTCCATGGCGAAGCTCACGGCGCGGTTGCTCGGCCGGACGCTGTCGAACACGTCCCCCGAGTGGAGCACGAGGTCCACCTTCTCGCGGATCGCGACGTCGATGGCCTCGCGGAAGGTGTTGAAAAAGTCCTGCTCGCGCTGGTTGAGCCCTTGCTCGGTGAGGCGCGAGTACGCGGAGTACCCGATGTGGGTGTCGGAGACGTGGAGGACTCTCAAGCCGCTCAGGCTCCTGAGCACGCGCTCCCCTAAAAAGGGTAGCCCAGGTTGAGTGAAACGGGGTCAGCGCCCAGCCGAAACCGCAGGGTGTCAGAGAGGCGGAGGTTCGCAGAGAACGGAAAAATTCCCCCGCCTCTGCGAACCTCTGACCCACTGACCCTCTGCGGTTTCGGCCGGGTGCCGGGCCGCTCAAGCGCCCAAGGGCGTGGCAAGGTCAGTAGAAGTCATCCTTCACGACAACGCGCGAGGACGCCTTCACCGCCACCGTCCGCGACACGCGCTCGATGTACTCCTCGTACAGGTGGATCGCGGCCGGGATCGCGAAGGGCGCGTAGGGCGAGGTGATGAGGGCCTCGCCCGGCATGAGCATCTGGATTTCATTCTCCAGCTGGGACACGTCCTGCTTCGCCGAGTCCTGGAGGATGTCGCGGTCGCGCTTGTCCGCGAGGCCCAGGATGAAGAGGGTGTTGAACTGCGAAATGACCTCAGTGTCGAGGAGCTTCGGCTGCTGCGTGATGGCGCAGAGGCCGGTCTTGAATTTGCGGCCTTCGCGCGCAATCTGGGCGAAGATGTTGGCCTTGCCGCCACCCTTCCCGAGGACGCGCTGAGCCTCCTCCTGCACGATGAGGATGGGCGGGAGGCGGTCGAAGCCCTCCTCGCCGAAGGCGGCCTTGTTGGCCTCAAGGACGGCGCGGGCGAGCACGGTGGAGACGAGCAACTCTTCGCGGTCTTCGAGGCCGCCGGTGCTGATGAGCACGACCTTCCCCTGGCGGAGGGCGTCGATGATGCTCGTGGAGGCCGACACCTTGGGGTCGCGGTGGAGGAGCCCCGTGTGGAAGAGGCGGGTGATGCGGCGCTTCACGACCCCGACGGTGCCCTCCTGGAAGCCGTGGACCTCGCTCAGGATTTGCCCGACTTCCTTGTCGTTCACCTCGGCAAGCCAGGCCTTGTCGTACCGGCGGCGCGCCGCATCCAGGAACTCGGCTTGGGCTCCCGTGAACTCGTAGAGCTGCTTGAGGTCCGCCGTGTCCACCTCGTGGGCGCTGAGGGTGAGCTTGTGGTAGAGCCCCGCGTTCAGCTTCCGGTGGCTGTACACCACGAGGTTGCGCGTGGCAAGGGGGTGGTGCATGAGGCCCTTCTTGCCGCTGCCGCCCGTGTAGTACTCGTCGTGGGGGTCGATGAGGAGGAGGCCGTACCGGCCTGTGGCGAGGCAGCTACCCGCGAGGGTCTTCATGAGGTTGGACTTGCCCATGCCGGTGGTGGCGAAGATCCCCACGTGGTAGGGGAAGCTCTTCGTGCCGTCGATGCCCACGGGGAAAGGAACAACTTCCTCGCCGCTCCGGAGGTAGCCGACCTCGATGTCGCCCATGAACTGGCGCAGGAACTCGTAATCCTCCGGCCCTGCGCGGCGGACGGGCGCGAAGTGCGGGGGCAGCGTCTTGGCCTTGCGGAAGCCGCCGTCCTTCACGTACCCGAGGGCGGTGCACAGTCCCGTCTTGAAGAGGCGCTGCTCCTTGTCGTGGATCTCGTGCTCGAGCTCGTGGTCGTCGAGCGCCATCATGGCGCCCGCGGTGCGCTTCGTCCAGTCGGGGGAGCTCGCTTCGGCGCCGTAGAGGACGTTGGTGACGCGGAGGACTGT
>DATMKA010000402.1:0-4020 GCA_035553595.1 Thermoplasmatota archaeon
GCCCGCGGCCTCGCGGTTGAAGCGCGTGGGCACATCGACGCGGTTGAGGACGTCCCGTACCACCTGGCGGCTGCTCACGCCGTCGAGGACGTTCTCGAGGTCCAGGAGGGTGCGGTGGGCGAGGGCGTCCTCGGCGAAGAACTTCACGTCGTCCGGGGTCACGAAGTCGCGCCCGTTGATGAACGCGAGGGAGCGGCTGAGCCGCAGGAGCGCGAGAGCGCCACGCGGCGAGGGACCCACCTCCACCTGGGGATGCTCGCGGAGGCCGCGCACGAGCTTGCCGATGTAGGCGAGGATGGCGGGGTGGACGTAGACGCCCATCTCGACGCGCTCCTGGAGCTTGCGGAAGGTGGCGGCATCCACCACGGCCTTCACGTCCTCCGTGGGGTCGTCCTTGCGCCAGCTCAAGCGGCGGCGCAGAATCTCGGTCTCCGCCTCCAGGGTGGGCGGGTAGCCCGTGCTGAGCTTGAGGAGGAACCGGTCCATCTGCGCCTCCGGCAGCGGGTACGTGCCTTCCTGCTCGATGGGGTTCTGGGTGGCGAGCACGAAGAAGGGCGCCTCCAGCTTGTGCGTGGTGCCCTCGATGGTGACCTGCCGCTCCTCCATGGCCTCAAGGAGCGCGCTCTGGGTCTTGGGGGGCGCGCGGTTGATCTCATCCGCGAGCAGCACGTTCGTGAACACCGGGCCCTTCACGAGCTCGAAGCCCTGGGTGCGCTGGCTCCAGATGCGCGTGCCGAGAATGTCGGCGGGGAGGATGTCGGGGGTGAACTGGACGCGGTTGCTCTCGCACCCGAGGCTTCGCGCGAACACCTTCACGAGGAGCGTCTTGCCGAGGCCGGGGTAGTCCTCGAAGAGCACGTGGCCGTTCGCGAGGGCCCCCGCGAGGAGCTTCTTCAGCAGGTTGCGGTCGCCGACGAAGCTGCCCGACACGTTGTCGAGGATGCGGGCGCAGAGGGGGTTCCCGGCGCCGGGGGCACCGGGCGCGGCGGCGGTGGGGAGCGGAGGTGTCGCGGGGAGTGGGGTTTCAGCCATGGTGCCTTCCCTTCCGGAGGGTGGGAGCAGTGAAGCGGGAGACGAGGGTGCGGTGGATTTCGAGACGGCGCTGCCGGTTCTTGGCGGCAACGCGCTTCTTCCGGCCCGGCAGGGGGAGCCAACCCGACTTGAGGTCGCGGTACTCGAGGAGCGGCGCGAGCTCGCGGTTCACATCCAGGTCCTTGAGGCCCGAAGCGCGCAGCGCCTCGACCCACAGGGTTTCGTAGCGGTCGCGGCCTTCGCCCCGGTCCACGAAGGCCTGGATGGCCCGGTCCCAGTTCGCAAACCTCGGCTCGTAGAGGGGGCTCACCACTTGAACGTGACGTTTCGCGCGGCTTGTCGTGGGCTCGTCCTGGGCGGCCTGCTTGAGGAGCGACTTGGCGCGGTGCAGGATGAAGGAGAGGAGCGCAAGCCCCAGGGCCCACTCGTAGAGCACGAGGTGTCGCACCGTCCCCTCCAGGGTGCTGCGGTAGGCGAGGTAGGTGGCAAGGGGTAGCGCGAGGGCGAGGTTGCGCGACGCGCTGCCGCCGATAACGACGCAGGCGGCGCTCACGTAGGGAACGTCCTTGCGCCCCAGGTAGTGGATGAGGGGGGTCGCAAGGAGGACGCCCAAGGCGACGGGGAGCGTGTACACCAAGCGGTCCCCGTAGGGGATGGCGGGCGCGAGGGCGGGAAACAGGAGGAGCGCGCCGCCAAGGAGAAGGCCCACGCCCACAAGAGCGAAAACGCCGGCGAGGGGGTCGCGGTTGAAGCGGAAGGCCAAGCGGTACTGGTCGTACACGTAGGCGCCAAGCACCATGCCGCCAAGGCCCCAGGCAGCGCCGGCGGTCGCGAGGAACCCGAGGGGCGCGCCACCGCCAAACCGGAGGGGCGGGAGGTCGAGAAGCCACACGGCTGCCACGAGGGAGGCAGCCACGCCCGCCGCCTTCAGGAGGTTCGCGGCAAGGAGGCGCTCGAACCGGGTGCTGTCCCCGGCCACGAAGCGCCACGCGGCGCGCGAGAGAAGGAAGGGAACGGGAGCGAGGAACCACTGGCCGGCCACGGCGTCCGGGATGGGGTCCGCGAAGAAGGCGCCGAGGAGGGCCGCCGAGAGGACGCTGAAGAACCCGAGGGCCACGAAGGCGTCGCGGGTGCGCTTGCGCGCCGCCACCCGGGCCTCCGCTTCGGCGGGGTCTGCCGTGACGACGGGCGGCACCACGACCTGGGGCACCGCCATCAGGCCGTCACCTCAGGCGGAGGCGCCGCGGCCTCGGCGCGCGCAAGGGCCCGGTCCAGGGAGGCCTCCGCGGCGGCGCAGGCCTCGCTGAAGGCGCGCCACTCCGCCCGCGTCACGGGGCGCTCGCTGTAGTCGGCCACCTCGAACACCCACGCGAGGGTGGCGAGGGCCTCCGGGGGCTCCGCGCCGGCTTCGAGGAGCGCGCGCTCGAGGTCGCGCGGCGTCGTGCCCTCGCCCACGGGGAGGCCCTTCGCGCGGAGGCGGGCCATGAGGTCCACGTACTGGTCCTCGATCTGGCGGCGGTACTCCACCACGCGGAAGGGCACGAGGTGGGACGTGGCCTTCACGGCCTTCGTCGGGCCCACCTTGATCGTGAGCGGGAACTCCCCGGTGGCGGGGAAGGTGTGCATGAACTCGGCAACCCCCGCGGCGTCCGTGGTGAGCGCGAGGTGGAGACCCGCCACGTGCATCTCCAAGGGCGCCTCGGCAAGGGGCTCCTCGGTCTCCGCCTTCCGGTGGACGACGGCGATGCGGAAGGCCACGGGCTCCCCGGGGCCAACGGCTGCCGGGAGGTGTTGCGGCAGGTTCGGGTGCGTGACAGTGACGGCGACGGGGCTGCGGCCCACGCTCTTTGCGGCGGCCACGAGGCGGCCCCGCAGCTTCTTGCTGCCGAGCACGACCGCACCCACCGCGAGGAGCGCGAGCGCGGTCCCGCCGAGGATCCAGGCCCACGGACCGAGGCCCGCAGCGACTGCGACGGTGGCGGAGGCCTGCGCCTTCAGCGTCCCCGGGGCACCGGGGTACGTTACCACGGGGTGGAACTCGCCCTCGTCAGGGATGTCGCTTTCAGGGATCGTGAAGCGCGCGATACCGTCGGGACCCGTGCGAGCGCTCAGGTTGACCTTGGTTCCCGGGAGGGTGAGGTAGAGCGGCGCATTCGCGATGGGGGCGCGCTGATCGTCCACGAGGACGGCGCTCACCTCGATGCTGCGGTCGCCCGAAACCTCGGCGGGCGCGGAGAGGGCGAGGCGCGGCCGCTGGACCACATCCACGGCCTGGGCCTTCGTTGCGACGCCGCTCAACCGGTAGGTGAGGTCGTAGCGCGTGAGCTGGGCATTCTTCCCGGGCTTCAGCTTCACCGTGAACTTGCCCTGGTTGTCCGTCGTGAAGGGGATCTCCGTCGGGGCTTGGCCCTCGAAGCCCGCGGGGAGGGCCACCACACCGGTGCGGCCCCGGAGCGGCCCGTCGGCGGTGAGGGCGCTTCCCGTGACGATGGTTTCCTCGCCGCGCACGGCCGTGACGGCCACGGAGAGGTTCATGGCCACGTTGCTGATCGCGATCTTGTCCTCCGCGGAGCTGGGGCGGTTGTAGCCGTCGCCGGGGAAGCTCGCGCGCACCGTGTAGGTGCGCACCTCGTTGAAGATGAGGGGGGTCTTCCAACGGCCTTCGCCGTCCGTGATGGTGGAGCGCACCGTGACGCCGTCCACCTCGAGGCGAACGGTGGCGCCGGGAACACCCTTGCCGCGGGAGTCCTTCAGGGTGCCCTGGGCGAGCACCTCCACGTTGCGGCCGTCGCTTGCCGGCAGGTCGAGCGCGAGGGTGGTGGTGGAGCGGACGCGCACCTCGGGGTCCGTCCAGGAGCCGCGGTACAGGAAGTCGCCCGCCTTCGTGTCGAGGGCGTGGGCAACGAGCTGGTAGGGGCGGGCGGGCGCGTTCGCCGGCACCTCTCCCGTGACCGTCCACACGCCGCGCGCGTCCGTGACGCCGCGGCC
>DATMKA010000403.1:0-5715 GCA_035553595.1 Thermoplasmatota archaeon
TCCTCACCGTGGTCGGCGACACCACCTTCGTGCTCCAGGCGCAGCGCCTCGTCCCCCATCATGTCCCCATCCTCGGGGTCGCCGGGGCAGGATACGGCATCCTCACCGAAGTCACCGTAGCCCAGTTCGAAGGCGCCCTCAAACGCCTCGCCGCCGGCGACTACTGGGTCGAGGAGCTCGACCGGCTCACCTGCCGCATCCGCGGCCAGTCCCGCGCCATCGCCCTCAACGAGGCCGCCCTCGTCGCGGCCACGAGCGGCAAGTTCGTGCGCTACAGCCTCCTCGTGGACGGGGAGCTCCTGTGGCGCGACCGCGGCGACGGCGTCATCATCGCCACCCCCACGGGAAGCACCGCTTACGCGCTCTCCGCGGGCGGCCCTATCGTCCTCGCGAACGCGGGCGTGTTCAGCGTCGTCCCCATCTGCAGCTGGGACCAGAACAAGCCCCTCATCGTGAAGAACAACGCCACCCTCACCCTAGCGGATGTGAGCTGCGCGGGCGGCGTCGACCTTCTCGTGGACGGCGGCGAGCGCATCCACCTCTCCGGCGGCGAAGAGGTCCAGCTCGTGCGCAGCGACAGCCCCGCCCGCTTCGTCCGCTTCGGCGGGCGCCGCTACGGCCAACTCCTCGGGAAGCTCAAGGCCGAAAAGGAGCTCTCCCCGGAGCTTGCGGATGCGCCGCCATCGGCCAAGTTCATCTTCAAGCTCCTCCAGTACGAAGGCGGCCTCACGCAACAGGAAATCGTGCGCGAGAGCAACCTGTCCGTGCGGACGGTGCGAAACGCCCTCAACTACCTCACCCAGGAAGGCGTCCTGGCCAAGGAACCCTCGCTGAGGGATGCGCGGCAGGAAGTGTACAACCTGCGCGAGCGTGTGGGGAAGCGCTGACGGCTCGGGGGGTGGCGCCTCGGACGCCCATGGCTGGACATATCCCTGCGAGCTCCCCGGGGATAGCGGCAAAAATTGCCGCGATCCTGGAGATGCCAGCAAAAACGGCCCACTTCACCGGCGCGAAGCACGATAGGCTTTTGACTACATGCGACTAACGCGTTTTGAGACAACCCCCAACGGGGCTGTCATGGAGTGACACGCCAAATGGCCCTCCCGATGCTGCGCGCCCGACGGATGGAACGCTACGAGCAGGCTGCCTGGAAGCACCTCTCGCCCCTTGCCGAACTCCCCCAGCAGTACCAGGGGATGAGCGAGGAGGAGCGTTCCCGCAGGATTGCCGCGGCAAAGGCGAAGCTCGGCGACCGCCTCGTCATTCTGGGCCACAACTACCAGAACGACGAAATCATCCGCTGGAGCGACGCCACGGGCGACTCCTTCCAGCTCTCCGTGAAGGCGAAGAACACGAAGGCCGAGTACATCGTGTTCTGTGGCGTTTCCTTCATGGCCGAGACCGCCGACCTCGTCACGGACGGCAGCCGCGTCGTGATCCAGCCCTCCATGGAGGCCAGCTGCCCCATGGCCGGCATGGCCGAGATGGTCCAGGTCTACCAGGCCTGGGAGCACATCTCGAGCGTCGTTGGCGAGAGCAACGTCATTCCCGTCACCTACGTCAACTCCTACGCCGACCTCAAGGCCTTCACCGGCGAGAAGGGCGGCGTCATCTGCACCTCCGCGAACGCCGATAAGGCCTTCAAGTGGGCCTTCGAGCGCGCCGAGAAGATCTTCTTCACCCCCGACAAGCACCTCGCGAACAACACCGCCGCCAAGATGGGCATCCCCAAGGAGCAGGTCATCCTGTACAACCCCTGGATGCCGAAGGGCGGCGTGAGCGACGACCAGCTCCGCAACGCGAAGGTCATCCTGTGGGAGGGCTACTGCCAGGTCCACGAGCGCTTCCAGGTCCACCACGTGGAGGAAGTGCGCCGCGACTACCCCGGCATCAAGGTGGTCACCCACCCCGAGTGCCGCAAGGAAGTGTGCGACCTCTCCGACTACGTGGGCAGCACGAGCCAGATGATCGACTGGATCGCGAAGCAGCCCGCCGGCAGCAAGATTGCCGTGGGCACCGAGATCCACATGGTGAAGCGCCTCGCCAAGGAGAACCCCGACAAGTTCATCGTGCAGCTCTGCGGCGCCCTCTGCCTCGACTGCAACGCCATGCGCCAGGTTCAGCCCGAGTACCTCGCCTGGGTCCTCGAATCCCTCGTGGAAGGCAGGGTCGTCAACCGCATCCGCGTGGACGACGAGGACCGCGCGAACGCGAAGCTCAGCCTCGACCGCATGCTCGCCCTCTGAGGCCACGGCATGCGCGAAACCGACATCCTCATCGTGGGCGGCGGCCGCAGCGGGCTCGCCGCCGCGAAGGGCGCCGCCGAAGCGGGCGCCCGCGTCCTCCTCCTCGAGAAGCTCCCCGAGTACGAGGGCGAGCACACCCCCGTCCCGAGCCTCACTGGCGTCATGGCCTTCGACCTCATCCGCGACGATGCGGGAAAGCGCGCCGCGGGCGTCCTCTGCGTCACCGACGAGGGCACCACCGAGGTCGTGAAAGCCTCCGCCATCGTGCTCGCCACCGGCGGCCTCCAGGGGCTCTTCCCGGGCGGCTCGAAGCCTTGGAACACGGGTGATGCGCTCGCCATGGCCATGCGGGTCCCCCTCGACCTCATGCCGCAGTCGCGCGCCGAGAACGGCATCCCCGTGGACGCACAAGGGCGGTGCGATCTTCCCGGCCTCTATGCCACGGGCTCCTGCGCGTGGCGGCAGACCGACGCGAAAGCCGTCGGCGCCCTCGCCGCGAAGGAGCGCACGGCCCCGACGCCCACCCTCGGTGACTACCGGGTCCTCCCGAACATCGACTCCCCCATCGCGCCCGGCTTCTCGGAGCACAAGATGGATCGGCTGCGGCAGCTCATGGAGCGCGTGAGCACCATGCCCGCCACGGAGGCGCGCGTCCTCCTCCACCGTCTCAAGGGGGAGGCCGACGATTTCGCCCGCGCCCGCCTCGACTGGCGCCTCAAGAGCTTCCAGAACGCGTGCGAGGTGGGGCTCCTCCTCGTTCCCACCCCTCGGGCGTGACAGTTCAACCGCCTGCACACAAATCTTATACGCCCCTCAAGCGGCTCAGCAGTCGAGGCTTTGGCTATGCCGACCGCTATGCCCTTCCGTCCCTTCCTCGCCGTCCTCCTCACGGGGGCCCTCGTCCTCGCGGGTTGCCTTGCGCCCGCGGCCGACGAGACGGCGCCCACCCTCAACGAGGCCGACACCACACCCACCCTGGGCAAGCTCATGCCCTACGCCCCCGCGCGGGCCCTTGCTGAGGCCGCGGCCCTCGTGGCCACCTCGGGCGGCGTCGTCACCGTTACCGGGTACCCTGTCGTGGAGCGCCTCCCGACGGCCTCGGACGCCCTGGGCCGCCCCCGCACCTTCGAGCTCGAGCTCAAACCCTCGCCCATGCTCACGAACGCCACGTGGGCCGAGGTGGACGGCGTCCGCGTCACCATGCCCGCCGTGGCGGTGTACGAGGGTCACGTGAAGGGCGCCGCCGACCAGCTTGCGCGCCTCACCGTCACCGACGCGTGGGCCCGAGGCAGCGTCCGGGTGGGCGACGTCACCTACCTCATCCGCGTCGGCCTCGACGGCAACCTCCCCTACGTCCTCCCCGAGGAGCAGGCCGCGAAGGCCCCCGCGAACGGCTCCTGGACGTGGACGAGCACCGCCCCCGCGCCCGGCCTCTTCGACCCGCCCGGCTGGCAGGAGCATGAGTGCCTCCTCCTCGTCCCCCCGCACGTGACGCCCATGCTCGACCTGGGCCGCCCCACGTCGAACGCCCTCACCGCCCGCATCGTGCTCGACGGCGACGCCGAGTACATGAACCAGACCGGCGCCCACGCCTTCCCCCTCCTCGTGGCCATGCTCAACGAGGTGGACGCCATCTACGAGCACGAGGTGGGCATCCGCTTCGAGATTGTGGGCCTCCACCTCAACTCGGACCCCGCGTTCTACCCCGACCCCCTGGAGGAGGCTCCCCAGGCGAAGATGATGGAGTACTGGAACGCCCGCAAGGACGTGGACCGCGACATCGTGCACCTCGTCACCGGCCAGCGCTCGAACTACGCCATGGCGAACTGCATCGGTGGGGCCGGCCAGCCCGAGATCGCCTACACCTTCACGCCCCTCAACTGGGAGCGCGACTACCTGGTGTTCCACACCCAGGCCTACGCCCACGAGCTCGGCCACATCTTCAGCGCCCACCACCACTACGGCAACCACGCCGAATCCACCCTCGCGACCATCATGATCCAGGGCTACACCCCGGGCCTCCGCCCCGTGTTCGGCACCCTGGAGAAGAGCGTCATCCGCGGGTGGGCTGAGGAATACCTCGGCCACGACCACTAACTGGGAGAAGGTCCCACCAAACTCCGCTGCTTCGCTGCCCTGCTGCTCCGCGTTGATCCTGGCGACGCTGAGCTTCGATCAACGCGGAGCAGCGATGCAGCGGAGCAGCGGAGGGCTCGCCCTAAGTCCCCACCCGCAGCGGACTCGACAGCTTCCGGATGAGCGCGAGCGCCGCGAGGGGCGCAAGGTAGCTCGTGGCCGGGTTCTTGGGGTGCGGCTCGTTGGAGACGGTGATGCTCATCTCGCCGAAGACGCCGCGGACGGTGATGCGGTGGGTGTTGCGCTCGAGGGTGGGGTCTGCCGTGAGGCGGACGCGCGTGTTTTCGAAGCCGATGCCGGCGAGGGAGATCGCGGCGGCCACGTTCACGTTCTTGGGGAACTTCTTCACGGCCTCCCGGGCGGGGCCTTCGTAGAGGACGGTCTCCTCGTCGACTTCCTCGTAGCCCACCGCACGCGGCGGCTTCGCGGTGGTGAGCGTCACTTCGTCGAGGCCTGCTTCGCGCGCGGCAAGCAGGAGGTCGAGGCCGCCCACGGCGCCGGAGGGGACGTGGAGGCGTGCGCCGGACTCGGTGGCGATGCGCAGCAGGGAGTTGAGGAGGTGGACGTCCGCGAGGGCGCCCACGGAGAGCACGATGAGGTCCTTTCCGGCGCGCAGGATCTCCGGCGCGCACTCGTGGAGGGCCTGCTGGCTCGCGGCCTCCACCACGAGGTCCGCGGCTTCGAGGCCCACCTTGAGGGTGTCCACGGGCCGCGCCTTGTGGAGGCGGGCGGCGAGCGCGGTGGCGGTCTCCCGGCGCGTGTCCAGCAGGTACACGTCGGTGACGCTGTCCATGGGCTCGAGGCCCGCCGCAATCTCCGATCCGATGGCGCCGCAGCCGAGGATGAAGACCTTCATGCGGCGCCGAAGGGGGGCGGGTCGCCTAAAGGTTGTGGTCGGCCCTCACGGCGTCCCGGAATTCCGCCGAGCGGCGGCGCCGGTGGAGCGCGCCCCCGAGCACGATGCCGGAGGCCACGAGGACGAGGTTCTTGATCACGAACTCGCCCTCCACCGTGAGGAGCAGGGGATTGCCTCCCTGGAAGGCGACCTCGGGGCGCACCACGAGCACCAGGAAGGTGCCCGCAAGCTGCAGCCAGAACAAAGCCAGCGTGGTGCGGGGCGCGACCGCGAGGATGAGGAGGACGCCGACGAGCACCTCCCAGGCGCCGAGGAACGGCACGAAGAGTTGCGCGGGGAGCCAGTACACGGTCGAGGCGACGAGGTCCGTGACGGGGGTGTGGCCCGTAATCTTGAGGGCCCCGAACCAGATGAACACGATGGCGAGGGTGTAGCGGAGGAGGGTGAGGCCGTGGTTCCGCATGAGGCGCGTGAGGC
>DATMKA010000404.1:0-6529 GCA_035553595.1 Thermoplasmatota archaeon
GTGCTTGTCCTTCCCACACTCGGCGCCCTCGCGCCCACGGCAGGCGCGAGGGCGCCGAGTGTGGGAAGGACAAGCACCACGGCGAGAAAGAGCGCCCTCACGGCAACACGGTCACGAAGCACGGCAATGCCTCCAGCGGCCCCACGTCCGCGTCCCCGGCTTAAAGCGTATGGTTGTCCCTCGGCGGAGGGAAATCATGAAAGATAGCAAAAAGGGTCCGGGGGAGGACCAAAGGACCGCCCGCCGGGGGCGCCGGAGCGCCCCCGGAGGGAAGGGTTTTGGGTTTTGGGTATACGATCAGCGGAATCAGGACGCCGCCTGGGCGCCCTCGCTCTCCGAGGGCGGGGACGGCTCCAGGTTGGCGTAGCAGAGCGTCTCGCGGCCCTGGCTCACCTTGCGGATGTAGCCACGGGCCGAGAGGCGCTTGATGTGGTAGTGGAGCGCCTGCCGGGAGAGGCCAAGCCGCTCGGCCACCATCGCCTGGGGAGAACCGGGGTGCGCGAGGATGTCCTCAAAGATCTGCCGCTCGCCTTCGCGTAGGCTCTCGAGGGAAAGCTTCGGGGACTCCTCTGCCTCCACCACCTCTTCCTTCACGGGACGGCGCCGGCCCGCGCTCAGGTAGTAGCGCTTGAACAGCCCATCCTCGGAGGTCACGATGATGCCCTCCTTCTCGAGCCGGTACAAGTGGTAGGTGAGCGTGCCGTACGTCAGGTTCAGCGCGCGACCGATGGCGCGAAGGTGCGCCCCACCGTTACCGTCGAGATAGGAGACGATCTCCTTCCGCTTGTCATGGGACATGACCTCGTGCGGAGAGAGGCGCGCGTAGAGCGGGATGAACATGAGCCGCAGCAGGCCGTCACGGAAGGCGTGGGAGAACACCGCGGCCGCCGCGAGGGCGGCGACGCTTGCGCCCGAAGCCGCAGCGGCCATGAGGACGCCGCGGGTGATAGGCCCGCTCTCCGTCTCGATGACGCTGCTGTCGCTCGTGATGTGCACCTTCGACTGGTCGAAGCGCTCGTTCGTGAGAACGAGGCGGCTGGCGGGCCCAGCGAGGAAGAAGTCATGACGCGTGCTCTCGAACACGTCACCCGAGAGGACCGCGTGGCCCGTGTTTGCCTGCAGGCCCACCGTGTTGCCGCGGAAGGTGTTGTTGGAGGAGAGGAAGGCGACACCGCCGCCCGAGAGGAAAACGCCCACGGGGGAGCCCGTGACCTGGTTGCGGGCGAAGATGACGGAGTCGACGGAGGGCGCATCTGGTGCAAGGTCGCTCACGATAGCCACGTTGGAACCGGAATAGGGGAAGGCATGCGCTTTCGAGAGGCCGGGGCCGCGGATCGAACCCAGAACGCTCTCCACGATCACAAGGAGGCTTCCCCCAACGACATCCTCACGCTGGATGAACACAACGTTCTGCCCATTCTGCGTGAAGCCGCTGCGGCTGAGGGTGACATCCGAGGCCGCATCGGAACTCGTGACCCTTAGGCCCACGTTTGAACCGACCACGGTGACATTCTCGAGGTCGGCCGCGACGTCCCCCGTGATCGCCAGTGCAGCGTCAGTGAAGCCCGCGAGTTTCGCCCCATCAACCTCGATGTGGATGGGGCCGACGACGTCCGCGGCATCAAGGCCACGGTAGCCGTTCTGGAGTTCAGCGTTGGTGAGCTCCAGCTCCCCCGCTACGATTCGGACGGCCGTGCCGGTAGCCTCCGCTTGAAGCCCCTTGACGACCGATCGGATTCGGAGCGCATCCGCGTGGACGCTGCCCCCCTCCTGGAGGATTCCCACTGAGCTCGCGAGCCCGGTGAACAAAAGGTCGACGGAGTCCATCTCCACCTTCCCACCCCTCACGACCACGGCCTCAAGGGCCTCACCCGCAATCGTGACCGTGTCAAGCCTGACAAGAGCACCAGATAGAACCTTGAGTTGCACCTCAATTCGGACGGGCGCGGCGGGGGAGCCGTTGGCAATAAGGGTGCCTTCCACAGTAAGGACGCCGGGGCCCCAAACGCGCGTCCCCGGGCCGATCTTTAGAGTATCCCCAGACGCCACCACTACCCCTTCAGCCGGGACATAAATCTCTTCGGCCCGCGAAGCCGCCTCACCCGTTGGCACCACGGTAAGGAGGAGAGGAAGGAGAAGGATTAGCACGACTGCACCGAGGGAGAAGGCCGAAGATCGACCCTGAAGGCGGCTGGCCGCGTGCTGCATGATGGACGGTATGCGAGGTAGGCTTATTCCTTTTCTCAATCAGCCCTTTGACGGTTTTTTGACCATCCGAGGCCGTCTTTGACTGTCAAAATCCCCTTCAACGTCCTCGCTCCGCCCCTTAGGCCTCGCCCCCAACGGGCCGCTGCGACCGGTTCACCCCCTTCCGCAGGGGACGGAGAGCAAGGTTAAAGGCCTCACCCTCCACCCACCCTCGCGCGAGGAACCCTAAACATCGTCAAGCAGGTGATTCACAAACTATAAGCCCTGCTTGAGTGGTGAATGAGGGGTCCGAGCAGTTGGCCCAGGGGGCTGTCTCCATGAACATTGGAAACCGAGTCGTCATCTTGCTGGTGACCACGGGTCTCATGGGAATCGTCGTTCCCACCTCTGGGGCCGAAGCGAAATCCTTCCAGATCGGCGTCCTCGCCGAAGATCTCGACCTGAACGGTCGGGACGTTCCGCCGGCCACATCCCTCCACGCCATGACCCTCTCCGCGCTTTCCTCGAAGAAGGCGGAGAAGATGGACGCCCTCCTCCTTGACCAAGCGGACGCCGCCGCGATCCGGAGCGACGCCGCCCTCCAGGAGCGCCTCCGCGCCTTCATTCTCTCCGGCAAGCCCGCCTTCCTCGTAGGCGGCGCCCTCACCCTCTCCGACGTCATCGGGGTCGCCTCCTTCGGAGCGGACGTCGCCTATATCGACGGCCACCGCATCGGCGGCGACGAGAGCCTTCTCGGCCTCATGGTCCACCCCGACGGCTCCTTCGACACCTTCGCCTACGCCTTCGCTAGCCCTGGCGACCTCAAGGCCAAGGGCGCCGGCAAGGCGGCCGACCTCGCCCTCGGGCTTGAGGCCCGTGGCCACGGCCCCCGCAAGGGATCCTTCTCCACGATGACCCATGGGGGCTATCACCCATACTGGTCGATACGCGCGACGGCCAGCTACTGCCTCGCGAAGGACCCCTACGGCGAGCTCTGCTACGCAGCCAACTTCAACCGCCTGGAGTACGATTCCAGCGGTACCTACGACTGGTGGACGGTCCAGATGACCACCACGACCGCCCCGGGCAAGGTCGCCTACGGCAACGCCTGGCGCACCCACAAGACGTGGTCCACCTCGGACGTCGACTACTACCGCACCGCCAACAAGCTGATCGACTTCGGTGCCGGCAGCGCTTACAACCTCCAGACCCTCTCCTACGATGTCGGCACCACTGCCGGCGTGGATGGAGCGTTGGAAACCGTTCGCCTCAGCGCAAGCTACAACCTCCTTGGCATCGCGAGCACGCAGGCCTCGTGGAAGGAATACAACGACTTCTACATCCGCCACGACTTCGACCTCGGCGTGCTGAACGCGGAAGACGTGTACTCGAGCAAGAGCGCCTACACCATCCGCGTCTGCCAGGGCTGCAGTCTGAAGATCCCCTTCAGCAACAAGGCCGAGTTCCGTGACTACCTCAGCGGAAACTACGGGCAGATCTACATCAACTCTTGGCGTGAGATCTACCCCTAAAGCGAAAATCGCGCTCAGCGATTTTCGCTTGCCACGCGCTACTTGCGCCGCCTTCGGCGGCGGTAGGCCTGGGTGCGAATGAGGGGCCCCTTCGGGGCCCATCCCCCAGCCCACGGTAGCCAGGTCAGCAATCCGGCCACACCTTTTTCTTTTTGAGCTACCGCTGTGAAGCGTAGCAGCGCGTTAGGAAAAAGAAGGGGAGACCGCACATCCGTTGGGATGTGCGGTTCAACCGATGAAGCGAAGGTCCTCGTCCGTCGGGTCTTACGACGACCTTCAGGAAGGTCGGTCTTCAGCCATCAGGGCCCCTCCGCGCTCGATGACGAAGCCGTCGGCGCCTCCGTCGCTTCGCTCCTCTGGGGACCCTGAATCGTCCCGAGGCTCAACCAATGTAGCGCAGGTCCTCGTCCGTCGGGTTCTCCGACGTGCGCTCAAGGTCCCGCAACTGCTGCGCGAGCTTGTCCATCTGTTCCGCGCGGGACTCCAGATCGCTGAAGTCCACCTTCACGCCGAGGATGTCGCTCAGGATCTCGAGCACGGACTGCGCGGACTTGGGGTCCACGAGGTAGCCGCTCGTCTCGCCCATGAGGCAGACGCCGCGCATGCCGCGGAGCTTCCCCATGCCAAGGAGGAGGCCGGAGGCGCCGACGATGCCGCCGCCGGGCTCGTTCTTCTTGAACTGGACGCCCCGCTTCTTCATGTCCTTGACGAGCTCCTTGTCGGTGGCTGCGCCAAGCACGCGGGGCTTCTCGCTGATCTTGCCGGTGCCGTAACCACCGAGCGTGTACAGCTCCTTCACACCGTACTTCTCAACGATGTCGAGGAACTTGTTGACCAAGACGTACTGGCCGTCGGCGGTGAGGCCCTGGTAGTCCCCGATGAGGATGATGAGGTCGTTCTGGTCGGCGTTCTGCGCCTTCCAGTAGTAGAGCTCGTTGTTGACGAGGCGGATGGTGCCGTCAGGCTGGACGAGCACCTGGGGCGGGAAGTACTTGGAGTAGATCTCCGCAAGCTTCACGGCGCCGAGTTCCTCAATGAGGTGGTCCGCGGCGAGCTTGCCGACATTGCCGACGCCCGGGAGCCCTTCGATGAAAATGGGGTTGCGAAGCTCGGGCTCCTCGAAGAAGATGACTTGGACGTCCTGCATTATCGGACCTCGGCAGTCGGCTTGTTCCTCGTCAGGAGCTTAAGCTTTCGTCGATATTCCCCGTAGTTGTCCTCGGGGGAGTAGCGGGCGGGCCCCGGCTTCACGCTGGGCGTGCTGCAGCGAGGGCACCGCTCGGCCATGGTGTAGACTTTGCAGGAGGGGCAAAGGAGGAGCGTTTCAGGCGCCCCCCTTGGGAGCCTGCTCGTCCGTCCGGATGAACTCGCCCGTGCCGCCGGAGGCCTCAATGATCTTGATGGCGCGGTTGGCGGCGTTGCGGAGCTCTTCTTCGGCCGTCTTGTAGTCGGGCGCCTGCACCTTGAGGCGGTACTTGGGCGCGCCGACGTACTGGACTTCCACCTGCACGTCCTCGTACTCGCTCTCGCCCGCGGCAATGAGGGCCTTCTTCAGGATCTCGATGCCCTCAGGCGAGGGGGAGGTGAGGTCGAGGTACCCCTTCACGTTCACGAAGGGGATGGAGATGTTGTCCCGCGCAAGCTGCAGGAATTCCTGCAGGAACGGGGAGTCGGTCTTGAGGTCGGCCTCGGTCCAGGCGTCCTCGCCCGAGATCGCGGCCTCCTCGAAGGCACGGTAGAGGGAGCCGTAGGCTTCCACGAGCGCGTAGCCGAACTCCTTGAGGAGGTCCTCGACCTTCTTGCCGGTCTTCTCGGCGAGAATCTCGAGGAGCTTGTCGGCCTTCTGCTCGTTCTTCCACTCGGCGATGGTCTCGCGGCGCTGGTGCTCGTTCACCCGCTTCAGGGAGAGATCGACGTGACCCTTCGACTTGTCCGTGGAGATGACCTTGCAGACGACCTTCTGGTTCTCACGGACGTGGTCGCGGACGTACTTGACCCAGCCGGCGGCGACCTCGGCAATGTGGATGAAACCCTCCTTGCCGGGGTACTCGTCCAGAGTAACGAAGGCGCCGAAGCCCTTCACTTCCTTGACGGTGCCGACCACGAGGTCCCCTTCTTCAGGGAACGGCTTGCGCTTGACCATACCTTGGCTCCTTTTGCGTCCTTACTGGACTTCGCTCACGAGCTCGCCGACGAGGCGGCCGAGACCGCCCTGGGGCTCGACCATCACAGCGGAGCACACGTTGCACTTAACGGTGGTGCTCGGCTTGTTGAAGACGACCTGCTCGTTGCCGCAGTCCTTGCACTTGACCTTGATGAATTTGCTTGTGGTCTCACGGGCCATGAACGCATCACTCCTTGATTTCGAACTTCTTGGCCCGGAGGGCGGGAGCCTGGTGGGCCTTCTTGCAGCTCTTGCAGCGGAAGCGAAGAGCGACGCGCTTCGTGTTCTTTTCACGGCCCTCGGGCTTGGGGCGGGGGAAACCGCCGTAGCCCTTCGTGACCTTGCGGAAACGGCGCTGGCCCTGCTTGAGTTCAGAGGCCTTGCGCTTCTTCATGCGCTCGACTTCGTGCTCCTTGTGCGTCTTGCAGAAGGGGCAGTAGCGGCTGATGGCGCGGGGACGGATCATTCAAATCACTCCCACCGAGATGCGGTTATTTAAGGCAGTCTCGGGAGGTAGTGGGGCTAACCTCTGCCCACTATAAGTAGATTTGGGGCTTTCACCCAGGGGCCAGAGCGGGGGGCCGCCACCCGTTTTTCCTGGTGTGCGACACCCTTTTCTCCCCCGCCCGCCTCACGCCACCCATGC
>DATMKA010000405.1:0-2110 GCA_035553595.1 Thermoplasmatota archaeon
TTCCTGCAGGGCCGCCACGAGAAGCGAAGGGCACGTTTCCGCGGCCGGCGTTCCCTGCACGTCGCACCACGCGTGGGCCGCGCGCCCTTCGAGGGCCTTCACGAGCACCATGTCGCCGTCGAAGCCGTCGTGGGCGCCGGCGTTGCCGTTGCCGCTCCCGGCCTTCGAGGGGTCGAAGTGGAGGGTGGGCGTTTCGGCTCCGAGCTCGTCGCCGAGGAGGCTCGCCTGCAGGAAGCCGCGGGCGGCGTCCCAGATGGCGTGACCAGGATGATCGTAGCGTCCGTCCCCGTCCGCGTCCGCGTAGGGGTAGTCGGCGGCGGCCCACGCGTCGAGGGCGTCCGCGAGGGGCGCGAGCGCGGCCTCCCCCGAGGCGCGCGCGGCCGCCACCAGGTGCGGAACGGTGTGGCGCGCGAAGGGGTCGCGGGTGGCAGCGTCCTTCACGAGGCCCTCCATGTCCGCGAGGGACAGGTGGCCGCCGGTGGCGGCAAGGCGGAGGCGGACCAGGTGGTCGAGCAGCTCGGCGCGGTGGTGGCCGGCCCAGTCGTGGCCGTCCCCGGCGCGCCACCCTTCGGCGGGCGCGTTGTTCCACTGCACCACGTACCCCTGGGCGGGATTCACGATGCTCGTCCCGAGGCCGAGCCCGACCGCTTCGCCGCGCCAGCCGTGGGCGCTGCCTGGAAGCGCGGGGAGCCGCGGGTCGAGCGCTGGGTAGCGGAGGGGAACGGCGCCCGTGTGGACGTAGGCGATGCCCTCAGGTCCGGCGTAGAGGAAGTTGAAGGTGAAGGGGAAGCGCGAGAGGGTGCCCATGAACCCGGTGAGGTCCTTCTGGGCGCCAAGCGCGAGCCAGTAGGAGGCGCCCTCCAGCTCCTTCATGCGCGTGGTGGTGCGCTGCGCCCACGCGAGGCGGTCCTGGGGGCTCCAGGCGAGGACGGGCATGCCTTCGGCGCGGCACACTTCCTGCCGGACCAGCTGGGGCGCTCGCGCGTTGCCGGGGCTCGGGGTGGTGCGGTGGATCTCTTCGCGGCACTCCATGGTGCGCCACGTGCCGTCCCACTCGTAGCGATGGGGGTCGCTCTCGTCCAAGTGGAGGACGACGGTGTCCAGCATGTCGTCGTAACCGCTCGTGACGCTCCAGGCGAAGGTGGGCGTGCGGCCGATGACGACGCCCGGGGCACCCGCCACACCGATGCCCGTAACGTCGAAGCCCGCGCCGTGCAACCCAATCTGGTAGGGCACTGGGGGTTTGTAGTAGAGCATCTGGGGCCCGCCGAACATGATGGGTTGGCCCGTGGTGGAGTGCGCCCCGTCCACGATGAGGGCGTTGCTGCCCCAGTGGAAGCCGTCGAGGAGGCCGAGCCCGGTGCGCGTCCCGAGCACCGAGGCCAGGCTCTCGTTCGCCTCGGCGGGCACGCCCCAGGGAACGGCACGGCTGGCCTTCCTGGCGAGGGCAATCTGGTCCGCGGGGACCGCGCCGTACACGGGGAGGCGTTCGCAGCCGTCCACGCGCTTCTCGGCGGGGGGAATGCTCGCGAAGGAGCCGTTCACCTGCACGGGGGCCATGTCGCCGAGGGCGGCGTAGGCCGCCGCCTCGGAGCCCGTGGTGGCGGCAAGCGTGTCGAGGAGGCGCCCGTTGCGCAGCTCTTCGCCGCCGGAGACGCCGAAGAACCCGATGAGGTAGTTGATGATGGCGACGGAGTCCTCGGGGCGCCACGGTTCGGGCGCGTGTCCGAGAGCCGCGAACTCCACGGGGAGTTCACCGGAGGCGGTGGCTTCCGCGATGTACCGGTTCACGCCGTCAGAGTACGCCTGGAGCGCCTTCCGCGTCCACTCGGGAGCGGCGGCAAGCTGCTGCGCGATCTCCTCGCGGGTGTAGAGGCTCTGGCGCACCTGCATGTCGCTTGCGAGCTGGCCGGCGCCCACGAGGGAGGCCGAGTCGCCGTACCCCACGTGCCGCAGGAGGTCCAACTGGAAGAGGCGGTCGCGCGCTTGGACGTACCCGTTGCCGTAGAACAGCGTGTAGGCGTTGTCCGCGAACAGGTGGCTCACCCCGTACGCGTCCGTCTTGATCGTGAGGAGGCCGCTGCCGCCCTCGGCAAGGGTGGGCGGCGGG
>DATMKA010000406.1:0-3958 GCA_035553595.1 Thermoplasmatota archaeon
GGTGAGGACAGGGGGATTGCGCGGGGGGAGATGTGGGGACAACCGCATGGTTTCACCAGCGTTGCGGTCCCCGCGGGCACATAAGGGGAGATTGGAAACCGGGTTTGACGCCTATTTGAGGCTTCCGAGGCCCCGCATGCCGGTGCAGGAAACCCGCGCGGGGGAGCGGCAGGCAGCGCCCCGCGACAGGGCGGGAGAAAGAAAAGGAGGGGCCGCGCGCGGCGCGCGGCCGGAGGGCTCAGGCGGAGCGGCGGCGGCCCGCCACGAGGACGGCGCCTGCAAGGCCGAGGATTGCGCCCAAGGTGCCACCCCCAGGCGCCGTCTTCGCTCCTTCAGACTCGGCACCGTTCTGGGGCGAGACGCGGACCGCCTCGAGAACCTTGAATTCCCAGTGCTCGGTCACGCCGCTGCCGGCGGACAGGAACTTCGTCGAGCAACCGATGAACTGGGTGCCGTAGGGCTCCAGGGTGACGGTGTGGGTCCGGTCCCACGTCACGGTCCTATGGGGGTAATCCGTGTACGTCTCGCGGTACTTCACGGTGGTGGCGAAGTCACGCCAGTTCTTGAGCTCCATCGGGCCGTGGCAGTCTCCACGGGGGGCGCCTTGCCCCTGAACGGTGACGTGTGGCTTCTCCTCGGGCTTGCTGCTCTTGGCGGCGGCGTTCGCGTCCGTGCCGTTCACGGCGGCGGACTGTGGGGAGCCAGGGCCGCCAGGAGGGGTCCAGGGGCCGCGGGTGCAGAAGAACTTGCCGTCAACCCACCGGAACGGCGTTCCGGTGTTGCAGGATGGCGGGGAACCATCGGGGTTTGCGGAGCGGCCTTCGCTCGCGCAATACCATTCGCCGTCAGGGCCGTTGACGGCGCCGCTGGGGCCGCAGTGTGTGGGGGGCGGCGTCTTGGGCTCGTGGCCGGTGGCTCCCGTAGGGGTGCCGTGGTAGCACACCATCTTGTCGCCTTCCCGCTTCCACCCGCTCGGGCACTCGGGGACGCCCTCGGCCTTATGCTGGCACGACCAGCTTGTTTCGCTCATGCGGTGGGCGGTCGTCCCCTCCGGGCAGCTGCCCTCGGGAAGGGAGTCAGGGGGCGTGGTCTGGTAATGACGGCAGCCCCATCCGCCCGACTCGTCCACGACGACGTCCTCGCCACCGCAGTACCCGGAGCCTTTGGGGGGCGGGGGGCAGACGGTGTTCCCCGACGAGTGCCGGTAAGGAGGGCCGAACTCGCACTGGTAGTTGTAGGAACTTCCCGGGTAGTAATTGTACGACTCGGGCCGGTCGTCTGGCGGACTGCCGGTCGTCCCAGGCGCTCCTCCGCTCGAGGCCGTGCCGTCGGCGCCGCTCCCACTGTCCCCGCCGGGCGTGTTCGCGCAGGTCCACTCGCCGCTCGCCGTTTCGTACATGGAGCTACCGTCGGGGCAACCCCCAGGGGAAGGGCTGCCCGCGCCGTTCGCGGCGGGGTCGTAGCAGTAGGTGTACCCCTCTTCGGCGTGCTGGTTCTCCTGGCCTGCCGGGCAGGTTGTGCCGGGGTAGGCCGTGAACTCACCACACTGGTAGGTGCCGTCGCCGTTCGGGGTCCAGGCCTGGGAACCGTAGGGGCACTCCGTGGAGGGGCCGCCGGGGCGGGGCTCGCTGGAGGAGGTTGAGGCGCTGCTGCTGGAGCCTTGGCCGGGCGGGGGCGTGTGGGGGTCATTGCAGTAGGTGAAGCCGTCAGGGTCGTCGTGCCGCTCGTGACCCTCGGGGCAGGTTCCGCCGCGCGTCGCGGTGGTGGGGCCGCACGTGTAAGCACCGTGACCGGAGCTACTCCATTGGCCGTTGGGGTACAGGGGGCACTCGTAGGCTGGCCCGTTGTAGGTGCTTTCCTGAGCGAGCGCTGGGGTCACGCTCGCGGCAACGAGGGCGACGCTAAGAAGCGCGAGAAGGGGGCGATTCATGGGGGATCCTCCGGGTTTGCGGTCCCGAGGGGCCTCCCCCGGGTGCAATGCCAGACCCATGCGCACCCACCCGTCAATATTTAAATGACCATCAACCGACGGGTTGCCTCCGAGGGGGCACGGGCTGCGCTATCCTTCTTGCCGCACCGCAACAAGGGTTAAGACCCCTCCCGTCCGGCCGTTGGGTAATGAAGCGCACGCCCCTCGTGGTGCTTGTCGCCGTTGCCGCCATGGCGCTCGTGGCCGGTTGTCTCCAGCCCCCGGCCGGGCCCGGGGGGCCGGCCCAGAGTCCCGTGACGGTGGAGCCCACCGCCATGCCCCCCGCGGGCGGGGGCTCCGAGGAACCGGGACCCGGACAGGGGTCGGCGCCCGGGCCGGCGCCCCCAACGGTGGAGGCGAAGTCCTTCTGCCCCTCGGAGGCCCAGTGTGATTTCTGGGACGACCAGTTCCACGAGTATGTGCTCTACCGCGTGGACACCTACGTGGTGGACGTCCTCATCGTGCCCCCGGCCTCGCCCTTTGCGGCGCGCGACACCGCCACCATGAAGCGCGTTGTCGAGGCGTGGGGCGAGGGCATCCAGGCCTTGGGTCAGGACTGGTTCGTTTCCAACTTCAAGCTCAACGTCTACGTCGTCGGCACGGACACGATTCCCGAGGAAGCGCTCAAGGACCCCGAGATTGTGGTCGTGGGCGCGGAGTACAACCCCGTCCTCCTGTTCGGCATCGGGTACCAGCTGCCCGAGGTGTGTCTCAACCGGGGCGGCGCGCTCGCCACGTATCCCGACCACGAGCATGACGGCATGACCATCCTGGCGGCCGAGTGCAAGCAGGGCGGACTCACGTGCGTGGCCCTGAACACGAACTTCCTGCTCGGCGGCGAGCGCCGCATGTACGACCTCGTGGCCCACGAGTTCGGCCACTGCCTCGGCATCGGCCACGTGGGCGACGCTCTCGACTTCAAGGCGAAGACGGTGCCCGTGCAGGACATCATGAGCTACCAGTACGACGAGAAGCAGGTCCACTGCGTCTCCACCCTCAACGTGCGCGTCCTTGAGGGCGTGTACGCGCCGCTCCTCGATCGGCCCCGGGGAGAGCACCTGCTCGCGGGGAGCTTCTTCAGCATGAACCCCGCGGAGTACGCGCAGGTGCCCTGCCAGAACCCGGAGCCGTGAGGGTGGGCGCGGGCCTCAGTTGAGGCCGCGCTCCGTCACGCCCTCGCCACCGTGGGCGGGGGTGGTGGTGACGCACACCCACTCACCGTCGCGGAACTCAAGGGCGAGGTAGCCCTTCCGCTCGAGGTTCTTCACGTGGTAGTTCACGCCCTGCTTCGTGAGATGCAGCTCATGGGCGATGGCCGACTGGGTCATGGGGCCGCGAGCAAGCAGGCGCAGGATGTCCTCCTGGGCGGGCGTGAGGGGCTCGCCCACGAAACGGGGCGCCGACTGCTCCACGGGGTAGAAGCGGCGGTTGGGGCCTTCGCGCCGGCTCACGATCACGCGGTGCTTCTCCAGGGTGCGGAGGTGGTACACGAGGGCGCCCGTGTTGAGGCCCGTCCGCTCCTGCAGGGCGGAGTAGTGGATGCCGGGGCTTTCCCGGATGGCGGCCTGGAGGGCTTCGCGGGCGGCGTGGCCCAGCACCTCGGGACGCTTGAGCCGCGTGTAGAGCCCCAGGAGCGGCGCGACGAGCGTGTACCGGGCGTTCTCCCGGCGGAACACCACGACGGTGCCCGCGAGGGCGGCGCCGAGGCCCGCGACGATGGCCGCGGTGCTCCAGGGGTTCTGCCGCGCGACGGCCATCGTTTGCGGAAGGAGCCCGGTGCCGTCGCGGCGCGCAAGCTCGATGCCTTCCGTGCCGGGAGAGTTCGACTCGCCGGGGGGCGGAGCGGCGGCACCGCCGGCCTCAACAAGGGCAGGATCCGACGCTGGGGGATTGGTTGCAGCCGCGTCACCGCCCGCTGGCGTCTCCGTCGCCGTCCTGGGGTCGACGCTCCCGGGGGCCGGGAGGGTCGACCCCAGGACGGCGACGGAG
>DATMKA010000407.1:0-2829 GCA_035553595.1 Thermoplasmatota archaeon
TCATCAACTACGACATCCCCGAGGACCCCGAGTGGTACGTCCACCGCATCGGCCGCACGGCGCGCGACTCCTCGCGCGTGACGAACGTGATGGCCTTGCCGAGCTTGCCCATGCGCCCCGTGCGGCCGATGCGGTGGACGTACCACTCGGGGTCCTCGGGGATGTCGTAGTTGATGACGTGGCTGCAGTGGGAGACGTCGATGCCGCGCGCGAGCACGTCGGTCGCGACAACGATGTTGATCTTCCCCTCGCGGGCCATGTCCATGACCTTGTTGCGCGCGCCCTGGCCCATCGCGCCGTGGAGCTCCTCGGCCTTGTAGCCGTGCGCGCGAAGCTGGGAGGCGACCTTGTCGCACTCGAACTTCGTGCGGCAGAAGACGAACGCGAGCTCGGGCCGCTCCGCCTCGAGGACGCGGTAGAGCGCCCAGAGCTTGTTGCGGTAGCCCACCGTGTAGTAGACCTGCTCGATGGTGCTGACGGTGAGCTTGTCCTCCGAGACGGCGACCGTCTGCGGGTTGCGCATGAAGTTCTCCGCGAGGTTCTGGATCGCGGTGGGCATCGTCGCCGAGAAGAGCATCGTCTGGATGCGCGGCGGCAGGCGCCCCATCACCCACTCGATGTCCTCGATGAACCCCATGTCGAGCATGCGGTCCGCCTCGTCGAGGACAAAGATCTTCACGTGGTCGAGCGTGAGGTTGCGCCGGCGGATGTGGTCCATCACGCGGCCCGGCGTCCCCACGACGATGGGCGTCCCGTCGCGGAACGCCTTGAGCTGCGGGTTGAACGAGGCGCCGCCGTACACGGCGACCGCGCCGACCTGCTTGAACTGCCCGATCTCGTTGATCTCCCCCGCGACCTGCTCGGCGAGCTCGCGCGTCGGGACAAGGATGAGCGATTGCACGCGTTTGAGCTTCGGGTCCACCTTCTCGACGATGGGGATGCCGAAGGCGGCGGTCTTGCCCGTGCCCGTCTGCGCCTGGCCGATGAGGTCGCGCCCCGCGAGCGCGATGGGGATCGCCTCGCGCTGGATGGGGCTGGGCTCCTCGAAGCCCATGGCGTCGAGCCCGTCGAGGACGTCCGGCGAGAGCGGGAGCTCGGAGAATCGCTTGATGCGCACGGGGGCTCAGGCCGGGCGAGGAGGGGGAGGGGGAAAAACCTTCTGCGGACCCTTGCGCCGCTCAAGCCGAGGCCACGGGAGCGGGCGCTCGCGCTGGGAAGGTGGGGGTGCGGGCCCGGAGGGCCCGATGAAAGGGAGGGCCCGCCCCCGTGCCGGCGCGGGATGCGGCGCCGGCGCGGGGGTCGGGTGGGTACGTACTGTCGGGGTGGCTGTTCAGAGGGAGCGGCCGATCTTCTGCGGGATGTAGACCTTCTCGAGCGAGGAGGTGCGCTTGCGCTTGCGGCGCTTGAACTCGCGAAGGGCGATGGGGCAGCTGACGTGGGCGCAGTACTTGTGGCCCATCGACGTCTGGTTGTAGGCGCCGCAGCGCTGGCATTCGGCCGTGAGGTTGTTCCCGAAGAACACGACGTTCTCCGTGTTCTTCAGGCCCGTGAACTTCACGGGGCTGAGGGTGAACGTGACCGGCTCCGAGCCGCTCATGGCCATGCGTTCAGGCCTCCACGAGCTGCGGCGCGGCGGGCGTGGGCGGGCGCAGCGGCGAGAAGTCGCCGAGGCTGTCGCGGTACTTCGTGAGGATCTGCTGCGTGAGCTCGACGTCCTCGAGGAGGTACTTGTTCTCCGGGCGGGCGGGCTCGCGGCGGAGGATGCCCTTCTCGATGAGGCTGTTCACGTGGAAGCTGAGGGTGCTGCGGGAGACGCCGATCGCGGCGCAGAGTTCGCGCTGGGTGAGGCCGGGGCGCTCGAGGAGGGCGGCGGCGACGCGGCGGGGGACGGCGTGGCGGAAGGCGGAGAGGAGGTCCTTCTCGCGGCGGCCGAGGCCGTTGGCGGCGAAGTAGCGCTTGTAGCGCCCGTCGCGGCGGACGGTGATGAGCCCCTCGGACTCCAGGCGGTCGAGGTGGTAGAGGGCCGTACCGAGCGGGACCTCGCACTTGCGTCCGATCTCGCGCAGGTGCGCGCCGCCGTGCGCTTCGATGTGCTCATAGATCCTCTTTCGAGAGGCCAGGCTAAGCAGTTCACTCATGACTCAACACCTCCAAGCTGAGGGTGCCGGGGGCGGGGCACGCCGCCCGGCTGACTGAGCCAACCACCTCGGAGGTCCGGTTTAAAGCGGCCCGAAGTACCACGAGGGGTGGCAGTGGGACGGTTGCCGGACGTGCCCGCCTACGTACGGGTCAGGGCGCTGCAGCCGCCCGCTGGACCCTCCGCGCGGAGGCGGCCGCCGGCGGAACGTTCATGAGACCGGCACCAGTCTACGCGTTTCGTAGGAATTCTGACGATTTCCATGGCGCCTCTCACGATGTCTGAGAAGATCCTCGCGCGAACGAGCGGGAAGCGTGCGGGGGAGGTGCGCGCGGGGGACGTGGTGACGGCGAAGGTGGACCTCGTCATGAGCCACGACAACGCCGCCCTCATCGGGAACGTCTTCCGCGGCATCCCCGTGCGGACGGTCTTCGACCGCCAGAGGATGGTCATGGTCCTCGACCACCGCAGCCCCGCGCCCGACATCGAGACGGCCTCGAAGCAGAAGCTTGTGCGCGAGTTCGTGAAGGAGCAGCAGATCCCCACGTTCTACGACATGCGCGAGGGCATCTGCCACCAGGTGCTCCCCGAGAAGGGGCACATCCTGCCCGGCATGCACGTCGTGGGCACCGACTCGCACTCCTGCACGTACGGGGCGCTGGGCGCCTTCGGCTACGGCATCGGCGCCACCG
>DATMKA010000408.1:0-4816 GCA_035553595.1 Thermoplasmatota archaeon
GTCCCCGACCTCTCCCTCGTGGCCGCCGCCTTGATCCTCGGGCTCCTCGTGGTGGGGGCCCTCGGGTACTTCCTGCTGCGCGGCCTGCGGCGCCGCGGCCCGAACGGCACCACCCTCGTGCTCGACCCCGCGGCGCGCAAGCGGGCCGAGACCCTCCTGCGGGAGGCCCAGGGGCTCGCGGTCTCCTCGGGGGACACCCGGGAGGCCGTGGTGCAGGCCTACGCTCGCTTCCTGGAGGCCTGCGCCGTCCTGGGGGTGCCCCGCAGCGCCTTCGAGACGCCGCGCGAGCACGGGGCCCGGGCGCCCGAGCGGGCGGGGTTGCCGCGGGAAGCGGTGGAGGCCCTCGTGGATGCTTACGAGACGGTGCGGTACGCGGAGCGCGACCCGCCGCGCGAGGCGCGGGAGCGGGCCCTGCGCGGCCTCGAGGCCATCCTCGCCCACACCGGGGAAACGCCCCACCAGGGAGGTGGCGCCTAGCTTGGACAGCGGTCCCCCCATCCTGGTCGCTGTGCTCGTGACGACGCTCGCCCTCGGCGCGGCCGTGTACCTGGAGCGGAAGGCCCGCAGCCTCGGCGCCCTCCGGTCGCCCCCGCCGTGGGCCGATGTCGCGCCCGGGCCCCAGGGGAGCCTCGTGCTCGCCCTTGCGGCCCTCGGTGGCCCCCGCGCGGTGCCGCCGGGGGTTGACGCGCCCTCGCCCGTGGCGGCGCGCGGCGAGGTGGAGGCGCGCCTCCGGAACGTGCTCGTGCTCCGCTGGAGCGAGCGCCTCGCCCTCCCGGAGCAGGCGCTCCTTCGCCAGGTGGAGGCGGGGACGCTTCCCGCCATGCCGCCGGAGGTCCGGAGCTTCCTCGCCGGGGAAGGCGCGGAGGAGCGGTGGCGCGCCCGCGCCCGCCGCGACTTCCAGGGCCCCGCCCTCCTGTTCAACCCGTGGTTCCGGTACGTGTACCTGCGCCGCCTCACGCCCGCCGACCGCGCCCTGCGCGATCTCGAACTCATCCTTGACGCCTCGGAGGCTTCCCGCTCATGACGCAACCGACCCCACCCGCTCGCGCCCCCACGCCCGCCCCCGTTCCGACAACCTCGCAGAGCGCGAACGTGCAGGCCGCAAGCCGCGCCTGCCGCGCGCTCCTGCAGGAGGTGGGCCGCACCATCGTGGGGAAGCCCGTGGTGCTCGAGAAGGCCCTCATCGGCATCCTCACCGGGGGCCACGTCCTGTTCGAGGACTACCCGGGCCTCGGGAAGACGCTGCTCGTGAAGACCTTCGCGCGCGCTTCCGGTCTCGAGTTCAGCCGCATCCAGTTCACCCCCGACCTCCTCCCGAGCGACATCACCGGGACGCACGTGTTCAACGCGAAGACGAGCGAGTTCACCCTGCGGAAGGGCCCCGTGTTCACGAACCTCCTGCTCGCGGACGAGATCAACCGCGCGCCCCCGAAAACCCAAAGCGCACTCCTTGAGGCCATGGCGGAGGGCCAGACGACGCTTGAGGGCACCACCCTCGCGTTGCCGCAGCCTTTCCTCGTGTTCGCCACCCAGAACCCCATCGAGCAGGAGGGCACGTACCCGCTGCCCGAAGCGCAGATGGATCGCTTCATGCTGCGCCTCTCGGTGGGCCACCCCGCCGAGGAGGAGGAGGTGGAGGTGCTCCGCCGCTCCGAGGGCTGGGCCGACAAGGACCCGCCCACGCAGCGCGTCGTGGACGCGCGCACCCTCGTGCTCGCGCAGGAGGCGGCCCGCGGCATCAAGGCAAGCGACGACGTGAAGCGCTACATGGTGAAGCTTGTGCACGCGACGCGCCGCGACCCCCGCGTCTCCCTGGGCGCAAGCCCCCGCGGTAGCCTCGCCCTCCTGAAGGCCGCGAAGGCCCACGCGCTCCTGCGGGGCCGGGACTTCGTGACGCCCGACGACGTGAAGGCCGTGAGCGTGGAAGCCCTGAGCCACCGCCTCATCCTCACCCCCGAAAGCCGCGTGCGCCTCGTGCGGCCCCAACAGGTGATCGCGGACGCGCTCCAGATGGTGCCCCTGCCCCCCGTGGCGAAGGCGGAGTACTGACCCCGGATGCTCACGCGACGCGGCGCCGACCTCGGACTTGCCACCCTCCTCCTGGGGGCCGCCTCGGGCCTCGGGTACGCGTGGGGAGCGCAAGCGCCGTGGCTGCTCGCGCTGCTCGCGCTCCCTCTCGTGGCGGCCCTCGCCTGGAGTGCACTCCTCACCGCGCTCGTCCGGCCTCGCCTCCACGTGGAGCGGGGAGCGCTCGCGGAGCGCCACCTTGTGGGGGACACGCCCACCATGACCGTGCGCCTCCGGAAGGCCGGTTTCCTCCCGGGCCTCCTGGAAGTGCTCGACGATCTCCCCCGGGGGCTCGCGGTGGCCGAGGGCGCGAACCACGGCATCCTCGCCGTTCCCTCCCAGGGGCACGTGGAGCTCCGGTACCGCCTCGACCTGTCGGTGCGCGGCCGCTACACCCTCCCGGGCCTGCGGTGGCGCTGGCGCGCGCCCCTTGGCGCCTTCGCCCTCGAAGGGACGGTGGCGGCGCCCGTCACCCTCACGGTGGTCCCGCGCAGCGACGGCCTGGAGTATCCGCTCCTGCGCGCCTCGAGCAGCAGCCACCTGCTGGGCCCGCACCAGCAGCGCGTGGCGGGAGGCGGCACCGAGTTCTGGGGCCTGCGGGACTACCGCACGGACGACCCCTACGACCGCATCAACTGGAAGGCCACGGCGCGGCGCGGCAGCCTCGTGGTGAGCGAGCACGAGCAGGAGGCCCCCGCCGACTACGTGCTCATCGTGGACGCCCGCGCGCTCACGGGTCGCGGCGCGCCCGCGAGCGTGCTCGAGATGAACATCCGCGGCGCCCTCGGCCTCGCGGAGGATCTGCTGCGGCGCGGCCAGAAGGTGGGCCTCCTCGTGTACGGGGACGGCCTCACCTGGATCTACCCCGAGTACGGGCGCAAGCAGTACGCGAAGCTGCAGGAAACGCTGCTCGCGGTGCAGCCTCGCGGCTCCGCGCCCCTCATGAGCCTCGTGACGGAGACACCGCCCGCCCTCATCCCCTACCGCGCCACCTGCATACTGTTCACGACGGCCTGGGGCGACGTGCGGCTCCTCGACGGCGTCGAGGCCCTCACGCGGCGCGTGCGCAGTCTCACCGTCATTTACCCCTTCCCCCAGGAAGCTCCCCTTCCTGTTCCTGACGCGGCCTCCCGCGTGGCCTCCCTCATCCTCCAGGCGGAGCTGGAGGCCGTGTGCGCACGCACGCGCGCCGTGGGCGCCCGCGCCGTCCCCTGGCCGCCGGGGAAGCCGCTCTCCCTCGCCTTCGAGGAGGTGGCCCTCCGGTGACGGCGCCCCCGCTCGCGCTGCTGCGCCGTCAGGCAGCGGCGCTCGTGCTCGGAGGCTTCGTGGTCGCGGCCCTCGCGGCCGCGGTCGCCCTCACCGCGGGCCCCGGGCGGACGCTCCCGGGCCGCTTGCCGGACGCGCTGTTCCTCACGGCGCTCCTTGCCGTCCCCCTCGCGCTCGGGCACCTCGCGGGGCGCTTCCGCCACCACCCGGCCCTGCAGGGCGTGGGCGCGCTCTTCCTGCTCGCAGCGCCCGTGGCGCTCATCCTGTCCCTCATCGCGGGCGTCGGCACCCTCGCCTTTTGCGCGCTTCTCGCGGCCCTCGCCACCTGGGGGCTGGAGGCGCGGAAGCCTTGGGCCCCGAACGCGCTGCTCGCCCTCCCGCTCGTGCCCGCCGGACTGCACGCGCTCCTCTCGGCCACGGAAGGCGGCACCTTCGCGGAAGGCGTGGAGGCGGCGCTCCTGGGCACGGCGGCGCTCGTCGCGCACGAGCTTGCGCGCCACGGCGACGCCTTCCGGGAGGCTTTGCGGGACGTGCGCGCCGAGGGCGAGGCCGATGCCCCCACGCGCCGCGCGCTTGCGCAGGCTGCTGGCTTGGGCGGACAGGAGGCGGTTATTCTGGGGCTCGGGCTCGGTTTCGCAGCAGTCCTGTTCCTCCTCCTGAAGGAGCAATCCTTCGGGCGGTCGGGCCTTGGGGACGCGCTCGGAAGCCCGAGCCTCGTGATCCCCGTGCTCCTCACCCTGCTCGCCCTCGCGCTCGTCGGGTTCCTGCTGCTTCAGCAGGCCACGCGGGGCGACGACGAGGGCGCGGGCTAGCGGGGGCCCCACCCGCTCCTGCGCGGGTTATCGAGGTTGTTCCCACCGCGCTTATGCACCCCCGGGCGGGAGTCCCCTGCGTCATGGGTGACCTCCGGTTCCTGGCCCCCTACGAGCGCGTCCGTTCCGCCGACGACCGAGTGGAGACGCTCCGCCGCCTCGGCGACCTCGACGTGGTGGCCGCCCTCGCGGCCGCCTCCTTCGAGCGGGACCCGCTGCTCGCTAACGTGCTCGCCACCGAGGCCATGAACCGGATGCGCCGCCACGGCACCATCGTGGAGACGGCGGCGGAGGGGCTGCTGTCCCTCGACGCGGGGGGCCACGTCACCTTCCTGAACCCCGCGGCGGCCGCCCTTTTCGGGTACGGGCCGGAGGAGCTGCTCGGCCGCAACATCGAGAGCTTCTTCCAGCCCGTGCGCGCGGAAGCACCCACCCCCGGGGGCGGCTCCTTCCTGGAGCGCGTCCTGCACCGCCAGGAGGCGCTCCGGAACCTGGAGACGCGGGTGCGCCGCGCCGATGGCGAGCTCGTTCCCGTGATGGCAAGCGCGGCCCCGATCCTGCGGGAGGGAGCGACCGAAGGCGCCGTCGTCACCCTCACCGACCTCAGCGACCGCCGCCGTGTGGAGGAGGCCCTCCTGGAAGCGACCACGAAGCGGTCCCTGGAGCAGGAC
>DATMKA010000409.1:0-5158 GCA_035553595.1 Thermoplasmatota archaeon
TTCCGCCCCCTTTTCTGACCCGGTTGAACGGGTTTATCTTCCCGCGAGTGGCTGTCGGGCTCATGCGCCTGGCCGCGCTCTGCCTCGCTCTCCTCCTGGGCCTCCTTGTGCTCCCCCTGTCCGCGCCAGGGGGGCTCTCCCTGCATGGGGAGCACCCCGAGCCTCGCGCCTTCGGCACGGGGGAGGCAAGGCGGGGCGAGTGGGTGGACGTTTTCGGCGAAAACCTCACCGCCGTGCAGAGCGTCCGCCTAGGACGCACGTACGAGCCTCTTGCCATGGGGTACGGCTACCACGGCTGGCTCACGCGGAACGTCACGGTGCTCTCGGACACGCACCTGCGTTTCCAGGTGCCCCCTGACGTCCTGGCGGGCCACGTGACGGTCGAGGTCGCAGCCGATCCGCAAGGGGCGTCCCGATCTCCCTTCCTTTGTTGCCTCCGGATCGTCGCCGAGGTGCCCATGGCCCTCGACCGCATCAGCTCCGAGCGCGCGGAGCCCGGGGGCGAGCTCGTGGTGGAGGGACGAAACCTCAGCCACGTGAAGCAGGTCCGGATTGTGGGCCGGTCCCCCTGGCAACCCAACTGGCTCTCCGACAAACCCGAATGGGATTACACCCTCCGGCCGTTGCGTGCGGCGGTGGAGTGGCGCCTCCTGAATGCGTCGGCGCTGTGGCTCCGCGTCCCGTCGATTGCGCCCGCGGGCGATTTCGAAGTCCTCGTGGAGAACCTCGATGGCCACTCCCGACTGTGCTGCTTCCACATCCCCGGAACGGCGCTCCCGACCATCGACCGTGTCGAGGGAAACCTGTCCCGGCCGGGCGAGCGCCTGCGTGTGTACGGCGAGAACCTGGACCGCGTCGGGCGCATCGTCATCAACGGCACGTACCAGGTCACGGCCCTGCCACAGCGGGAAGCCGACGGGGCCCTCTCATTCTCTTGGCTGTGGCACCCAACGTTGGGGACCGCTCGCATCATCGTCCACTCCACCGAGGGGGAAGCGTCCTGGTGCTGCATCCTGGAGGGTGTACCGCGGCTCTCGGGTTTTGCCCCGATCCGCGTGGCTCCAGGAGGGCGGGTCCTTGTGACGGGCGAGAACTTCTCGCGTGTCACTCAAGCAGCCTACGGGGACCTCGGGTTGAACTTCACCGTGATCAACGACTCCCTCATCGAGCTCCGCTTCCCCTTCTCCGTGTCCGATTTCTCCTCCCGCGAGGTCACCCTCACGAGTCCGTTCGGTTCGGGGGCCAAGCGGGGGCTTTCCATCACGGACGATCCCGCTTACGGTCGTTTCCTCCGCATCGAACCCGCCACGGCCCGGCCCGGCGACACCGTCCGGATTCTGGGCGAAGGGCTGGATCCTTTGCGGATTCATTGGGTGATTCTCGGGTATTACCCGGAGATCCCCTGGCCGCGGGACGCCCGTGCTCACGTGGAGAGTTCCACCTCCCTCCGCTTCGTCGTGCCGATGGATGCCGCTGGAGGGACCTACCCCCTGGAGACGGGGGGCGGTGGCTCGCCCACCATCTGTTGTCTCACGGTGAAAGCCCCGCCTCCTCCCCTGGCCAGGGCCTTCTCCGTCACGGAGGCCCGTCGCGGCGAAACCGTCTTCGTCCATGGGGAGAGCCTGGGCAACGTCACCACGGTCGTCCTTTACGAGCATCCCATCGAGCCGGGGGACTACTGGATCATGTCGCGCCTCGAGGAGGTGGCTTGGGCCCGCGTGGACGACGAGACGCTTGCGCTCCACCTCGGGTCCAACCTCTCCCTTGCGACGCACGGCGTCCGGGTCTCTGCCCAGCAAGGGAGGTCGGACCTCTGCTGCCTGCGCCTTCTTCCTGGCCCCGCTCGAGCGGCCCAACCCCCCTCCGTTCCGGAATCCACGTCCCCGCCGGAGGAGTTGCCGGAGCTGCCGCTGCCCGATCCCGTCACGACGGTCGCTCCTGACCCGGGGGAGTTGACGGACGCCCCCTCGAAAGCCACGGTGGGCGGCGACCCCGCGACCGGGCGCCCGACCCCTGGCGTGGAGGCGCTGCCGCTTGCAGCCCTCGGCGCTACGGTGGCCTTGCTCCTTGCAGGAACACGGCGCCGGCACCCGTGATGCGGACGCGGAAGCGCTTTCCGAGGGGGGCCCCTGCAGGCAGGATGACGGGTGCATACTCCCCGGTTCGCGCAAGCACCGTGCCCCCCTTGCCGGGCTCCGTCGTGAGCACCTCCGTCTCGCGCCCCACGAAGCGGGAGAGGCGCCGCGCGCAGAGGTCGAACCGTAACCGGGTGAGCTCGCGGGAGCGCTCCTTCGCGATGCGGGAAGGCACCTGGTCGCGCCGGAGGGCCGCGGGGGTTCCCTCGCGGCGGGAGAAGCGAGTCACGTTCACAATCTCGGGCTCCAGGCGCTCGAGTAGCCGCACGGTGGCCTGGTGATCCTCCTCGGTCTCACCGGGGAAACCCACGATGACGTCCGTGGAGAGCAGGAGATCGGGGAAGCGTGCGCGGAAGGCCGCCACCTGGCGCTGCACATCCGCCGCAGTGTGATGGCGTCCCATTTCCTGCAGCACGCGGTCCGAGCCCGACTGCACGGGGAGGTGCAGGAACTTGAACACGCGGGGATGAGCGAAGGCCTCCAGAAGGTCGGGGAGGAGCTTGTCGAGGATGAAGGGGTTGAGCATCCCCACGCGGAGCCCATAGTCCCCGGGCACCTCGCACGCATGGCGCAGGAGCGTGGGGAGGTCCGTGCCGCGGTCGAGACCGTAGGCGCCGGAGTCCTGGCTCGTGAGTCGGACCTCGACGGCGCCCGCTGCCACCGCGCGGCGCACGTCCTCCACGACGCCCTCCACGGGGTAGCTGCGTAGGCCGGGGCGGGCGATCTTCGTGATGCAGAAGGTGCACTTGCCGCTACACCCCTCGTTGATCACCACGGTGTCCACGACGCCCTCGCGCACCTTGGGGAGGCCCGTCTTCGGCTGGTAGCAGAACTCCACCGGCTCGCGCTCAATCAGCTCCCCCACCTGGTGGAGGTACTGGGGCGGCAGCACGAGCGCGCGCGAGGAGGCGGCCTTGATCGCATCCACCTGGGAGGAGGCCATGCAGCCGCTCACCACGAGATCCTTGCCGGTGCCCGCGATCTCACGGATGCGCTTCAGCATCGTGCGCTCCGTGGTCTCCACCACGGTGCACGTCACGAGCACCGCCGCCTCCGCCTCCTCCAGGGTGGGCACGAGCTGGTGCCCGCGCTGCGCGAGGATGCCGCGCATCATCGACGCCTCGCCCTGGGTGGTGGCGCAGCCGTGCTGCTCCACGTAGACGCGGCGCGCACCCTCGGTGGGGGATGGGCGGAGGCCGCGGCCGAGGGTGACCCAGTTCACGGGTGGTGGAGCGCGGCTCCCCGATAAAACCCGTGCGCCCCGGCGCCCTGCGCAGCAGACAGCCACCTACGGCTCCTCTGCGAACCTCTGGCCCACTGACCCTCTGCGGTTTCGGCCGAGGGCTGGAAGCGGGGGCTCACAGCACGCCCGCGGCCTTCCCGACGGCGAGGACGTATCGGGCCTGCTCCACCAGGGGGCGGTCCACCATCTTGCCCTCGAACACGATTACGCCCGTGCCAGCCTTCTGGCCCTGCTCGGCCGCCTCCATGAGCTTCGCCGCGCGCTCGGCCTCCGCCCGGGTGGGCGTGAAGGCCGCGTGGGTGGGCGCCACCTGCTTGGGGTGGATGAGCTGCTTGCCGCGGTAACCGAGCTCGCGGCCCTCGCGGGCGTCCCGCTCGCACCCTTCCACGTCGTCAATCTGAACGAACACCTGGTCGAGGGCGCCCACGCGGAAGGCGGCGGCGACGGCGGCGATCTGGCTGCGCGCCCACAGGACCTCGCGGTTGCTCGGCGTGCGCTTCGCGCCCACGTCGGCGGCGTAGTCCTCGGCGCCGAACATGACGCCGTCGAGGCGCGTGGTGGCGGCGCAGCAGGCCTGGGCGTTGAGGACTCCGAGGCCCGTCTCGAACTGGAGGATCACGCGGGTCTTCTGGGTGGCCCCCGCGGCCTTTTCGAGGCGGTTGAGGGCAGCTTCGAGCGCCTGCACCTCCTCGGGGCGCTCCACCTTGGGGACGAGCACGGCGTCGGGCTTTGCGGGGAACACGGCCTCCAGGTCGGGAAGCCACAGGTTGGTGCTGAGGCCGTTGATGCGGACCACGCGCTCCACGCGGCCGGGCGGCGTCATCCCGAGGGTGCGCGCGGTGGCGCTGCGGGCCATCTCCTTGTTGTGGGCGGCGGTGCCGTCCTCGAGGTCGGCGCACACCGCGTCGGCATCGCTTGTCGCCCAGGCCTTCGCGAGGCGGTCGGGGCGGTCGGCGGGGCAGAACAGGAAGCTGCGGCGCAGGCGCGGGAACGTCATGGCTCGGGGAGCGGAGGGGAGGAATTTAACCCCTCGCCCTGCCCGGTTTAGGCGGCGGCGGGCGCGCTGCCGGGCCCGGTGAGGCGCTCCCGGATCCACCGGGGGGGCCGGTAGGCGAGGACGATGAGGAGGGGAACGATGAGGCCGAAGAGGCGGCTCACCACGATGATGCCGAGGGGCGGCTGCTTCGTGCCTGTGGCGACGTTCATGAGGGAAACGAGGAGCGCCCACCCGAACCAGGCGAGGAAAGCGCCCGACACGAGGCCCACGCGGTAGCGCTGGGAGGGATCTTTGAGGCGGAAGAACAGGGAGCCATAGGCCACGGTGGCCACAAGGACGGGGATGACGAAGGCGAAAATCACGAGAAGCGCAGGCCCTGCCGTGAGGGCGTTCTCGTTCAGGGTGCGCACGGACCAGGCCGTCCGCTCCACGCCGATGGGGTGGAGCCAGGAGACAGTGTACATGAAGAGCAGCGTGAGGAGGCCGTAGGTTGCCGTGAGGGGGCCGAGGAGGCTCGCCTTGCCCGTGTACAGGTAAAGCAAGTAATACATCAGGGCCCACAAGGCCGCCACGAGGGTGATCACGCCCACGTACGTCTTTGTGACCATGAAGGCATAATCGGGAACGGCAAAGGCCGCGTACGCGAGGGTGCCTGCCTGGACGAAGCTCTGGACTCCGAGGCAGAACCACCAGACGGCAAACAGGGTGTTCGCGAGGCGCGCGTCCGGGCCTACCTGACGCTTGAGCGTGAGGTTGCCCACCATCAGGTAGGCGGCGCAGGAG
>DATMKA010000410.1:0-2674 GCA_035553595.1 Thermoplasmatota archaeon
CCATCGAGGGCGCCACCCTTGACGGCTTCTTCCGCCCCTCCGGGAGCGCCGACGACGGCGTCTTCGTGCCCCGCGTCCACCGCGACCCCGCGCAGAAGCCCGCCACCCTCATCTCCCAGTCGAGCGGCTCCACCATCGGCCGCATGCCCACCATCCCCAACGACGTGGAAGTGCTCGCGGGCGCCGCCGCGCTCGGTCTCCTCCTCATGGCCCCGTGGCTCCTGTACCACCGCATCCGGGGCCACAAGACCCTGGAGAACGGTCCCCGGAAGGCCATCTACGACGCCATCGTGGCCACGCCCGGCCTCGGCGTCCAGGAAGTGGCGGACCGCGCCGGCATCAGCTACAGCACCGCAAGCTACCACCTCGACCGCCTCCTCAAGGCGCGCATGATTGTGGTGAGCGACGCGGGCGGCAAGCTCCGCTACTACAAGAACGGCGGCGCCGTCAACGAGACGGAACGCGCCCTCATCCCGCTCCTGCAGAACCAGGAGGCCATGCGCGTCCTCGAGAGCGTCCTCGCAAAGCCCGGCACCTACCGCGCCGAGCTCGCGACGGTGCTCGGCGTGAGCGTCACGGCCGTCAACTGGCACCTCAAGCGCCTCCTCGAGGCCGGCCTCATCACCGAGGTACGCGAGGGCCGCAGCGCGCGCCTCTTCGTGGACAACGGCGCCCTCCGCGCCGCCATGGCGCCCCTCCTCGAGAAGATGGGCAGCGCCGCCCCCACTGAGGCCGCTCTCGTGCGCCGCCTCGCCACCGAAGGCGCCGCCTCCGACGCGGCCGCCGCCTGATCCCGCTCCGCCCGCCCCGTCCCGGGCCGCCTCTCTTTTTTCTCGTCCCCTTCCGCCGCGCAGCGCGCACGCTCGTGCTCGTACTCCGCATGGAGCGCGGGAGTGTTCCTCCCTCGCGTGACAAAAGCGTGTAGAATACCCGGGTGGACAATGACTGTACTATGGGTGTTGCCCCCGGGGGAGCCGCTGCCTTCCGCAGTGGCGTGATGGCCGCCGCAGTCACGTTCATGCTCCTCGCGCCGGGATGCCTCGGCGAACCGATGCGGACCGGCGAGCCGGCCGCTGCCGCTCCCACGGTGGGGGATGCGGGGGCCCGAGCCACACCCGGCTCGGCACCGACCCAGGCCGTCGACGCTCCCGCCCGCGAGGGAGCTGAGGCGCACCCGGGGGGCGTCCCTGGCGAGAAGGGGCTTCTCTCACTGGAGGATCGCAAGCCCTGTCTCGGTCCCCTCCAGGAGGTGCCCCTACAGGGGCTCTCCTGCCCGGTGGGGGGCGGATGGCGCATTTTCCTGGAGAACGGCGCCTCCTTCTTCACCCACGGGCCTGACAGCAACGTGGCGGACGGCACCGCCGAGGCGGGCTCCTCAGCCACCACCGACCTTCCCGAGCCCTTCTCCGAGCCCGTGTGCGGCGACGGCCCCGGAGCAAAGGCGGGGCACGTGCTCGTGGCCGTCCCGTCCGACCTGGAGCTCACGCCCCACCGCCTCGCGGAATACCGCAACGCCGTCCTTCAGGCCAACGCGTTCCTCCGCGCCGAGGCTGCCGCTTTTGGCGTGGAGACGAACCTCCGCGTGGTGTGCGACGCCGCCGGCTCCCTTCTCCTGCACGTGGTGAACCTCCCCGAGCTCGACAAGGACTACACTTCGTTCACGAAGGTGATCAGCGAAGTGGCCCGCCAAGGCTTCCACTCCTTCGGCGACAAGTACTGGATCTTCTACCACGGCCGCGCGAGAGGTGTGGGAGGCCAGGCCACCCTGGACGAGGACGATTCGCCCGGCCCCGGGAACCGCAACAACTTCGGCCCCAGCTACGCCATCGTGTGGGGCAGCGCCTCCGCCCACGTCTTCCTCCACGAGGTGAGCCACAACCTCGGCGCCGTCCAGAACTCGGCCCCCCATTCCTCCGGCAGCCACCACTGCATCGATGGCCTTGACACCATGTGCTACCCCGACTCGGGCCCCCGTGCGGTCGCCTACACGGAACTCTCCTGCAACCGCCGCCGCTACGACTGCGGCAACGACGACTACTTCAACCCGAAGCCCGAGCCCGGCACCTACCTCGCCACCCACTGGAACCTCGGCGGCCCGAACAACCTGTGGTTCGACCGCTGCGCGCCCGCGGAGGCTGCCGCCGCCCGCGACCTCGCCCTCTGCCGCATCCACGCGCCCCGCTGGCGCCTGGGCGGCGAGACCGTTACCCTTTCCCTCGCGCTCTACAACTTCGGCCTCTTCACCGAGCAGGGCGCCCGCCTCCAGGTGCGCGTTGACGGTGCGCCCCTCACGGAGGTGGCCGTGCCTGACCTGCCCCCGGGCGGTCCCCACGTGATCCGCGTTCCCTGGGCCACGCCCGAGGGCGGCGCTGTCCACGTGGTGACCGCGTCGCTCCTTGCCGCGGAGTCCCCCACGCTCCCGCGCGAGGAGAACACCGCGAACAACGAGGCCCGCACCAAGGCCGCGCGCCTTGCCGGGACCGAGGGAAGCGCCGTCCCCCGATCCCTCCGCGCCGTGAGCGTGGACCACGCAAAGCGCGAGGCCACCCTCACGTGGGCGCCCCCCGAGAAGGACCCCACGCACGCCTGGCGCTACCAGGTATACCTCCGCACGGGAAGCGCGACCGCCGCCCCCGCGCCCCTCGGCGAGCCCGTGAACCACACGGCCTTCACC
>DATMKA010000411.1:0-3033 GCA_035553595.1 Thermoplasmatota archaeon
AGTCTGGACCGCGGGGCCCACCTGGGAGGCGCGGAGCTTCACGTGACCTGTGGCAGTAGGCCGTGTGGTGGACGAGGGAGAGATAGCGGACATGGGGGAACCAACCTCCAGCGGGAACCGTGCGGCTGGGGGAGCACGCAAGGAAAACCCGGAGCGACCAGAAAGATAGGTAGTTGGGCCATATATAGTATCGGGAACGCGTCTTCACCGGAACTCTTGACACCCCTCCCGGTGGCAAGCTGACCCATCAAGGGAAGTGGACGGGTCCTTAGCGGGGGACGCCTGTGCGGTCGCTCCCGTCGCCGTCGTCTTCCTCCTCGTCGGCGTCCTCGAGGGCCTCCTCGTCGACCTCGACCTCCACCTCGTACTCGCCCTCGCCCTCGCCGAAGCCCTCCTCGGCAAGCTGCTCCTCGGCGCCCTCGATGGGCGTGCCGCGACCGAACCGCGCCGCCACCTCGCGGGCGCCCTCGTCGCGGGCCTCGATGAAGCGGCGGAGGTGCTCGAGCACGGACTCAGGGTCGAAGTTCTCCGTGGCAAGCTCGGCGAGGATCAGGTTCCCGGCGTCGGGGCTCGCCTTCTGGAGGGTGGGGTACTGGAGCGCGAGCTGCGTGAAGGCCGTCTGCAGCCCCGGGATGAGGGTGGGGGCGCCCGTGATCACGGTCACGTTGGGGGTGCCCGCGTGCTCCTTCAGGACGCGGCTGATGACGGGCAGGAGGCTCATGTCGAACCCGGGCGGCTTCTCGGGGAAGTGCTCAGGGTCGTAAACGTAGAGGACGGGAATGGCCACCTGGATGAAGGCGCGGGTCACGCAAAACCCTCCGGAACGAGGCGGGAAGGGGGCACCCCCGCTTAAATCCCTCCCCCGTCTAGCCGGTCCGGCGCAGGCCCACCACGTGGAAGCGCGACTCCTCCCGGATTGCGCTCGACCACGGCCACCGCCCCTCGCGGCAGAGCCGCCGCACCTCCCCCGTCACGTCCCGCCGCGTCTCCTCACGCAACCCGCACGCGAGCGCCTCCTCCGCGAAACGCTGGGGGTCGGCGGGCCCACCAGGGTTCGCGGGCGCGCCGGGAACGAAGCTCTCAAGGAGCACGAAGGGCGCCCCCGCCGCGAGGGTGCGCGCGATCTCCTGCAGCCCTTCGCGCCGCCGCGGAAGGAGATTCAGGGTGCAGGCGGAGAGGGCACCCCCGAAGAAGCCCGCGGGGTGCGGGAGCGCTTCGAGGTTCGCGGTTTCGAAGCGGGCCCGGGGTAGGCCGAGCGCGCTCACGGTGGCCGCCGCCGTCTCCACGGCCCCCGGGCTCAAGTCCACGCCCACGCCCGCGAGGTGCGGGTTGCGGAGGAGGACGCCCACCAGGAAGACGCCGCTTCCGGTGCCGCCATCAAGGAGGACGCCTCCTGGCGGAAGGCGCGCGAAGGCCCCGGCCTCGTCCACGGCCTCGACGAGGAGGCGGAGGTCGGCGAGGCGGGCGCGGAAGGCCTCGACGCCGAGGCCGCCCTCCTTCGCGTCGTACTCGGCGCGCAGCCATAGCTTGAGGGCTGCTTCCCACGGCTCGGGGTCCACGAGGGGGCACCGCCGAGGGGGGCAAAAAGCTTCACCGACTGCGCCGCAAAGCCCATAACGCGCGAGGGCGTCCCCCGACCCCGGTAGCGCGCATGCGAACCGCCCTCCTCCTCACCGCCTGCTTCGTCGCCGTGGCTCTCGCGGGCTGCACCGGCGAGCCCCAGAAGACCGTGGTCGACTTCAGCGGCGTCACCGAGGTGGAGGACGGAGCGGAGACCGGTGGGTTCCATCTGCACGTTCGTGTGCTGGGCCTCGAGGAGGGCGCCACGACGCCCCTCGCGAGCGCCTTCGTGGGCGCCGTCATCGGCGACTCCCAGGCCATCGCGCGGGGACGCACCGGCAGCGACGGCGGCGTCACCCTCATCCTCAACCGCGACCAGGAGATCCGCCTCGTGGCCCAGGCCACCGGGTGGACCACCGAGGAGTCAGCGCCCCTCGCCATCGACCCCGTGGGCGACGCGGGCGGATCCGCCGGTTGCAGCGCCTCCGGCACCGCGGGCCCCGGGGGCGCGAGCGGGAGCGCCGGATGCCTCGCCATGGGCCTCACCGACCGGCCCCCAGCCATCGCCCTCGACGGCGACGAGGGCACCGTCACGCTCGTGCTCTTCCGCTCCACCCTCAACCAGAACATCACGATTCCCGTGAGCCCCCGCGCTGCGCGCGCTAGCTTCGACGAGGGCGCGGGCGGCCGCTCCTGGGTGGCCCATGGCGTGATGCTCGCCGAGAACCCCGACATCGAGCAGGTGTACCTCAGCCGCCTCGTGACGGCCCGGGGCGTCCTCGTGTGGACGAACTCCGCCACGTCCCAAGCGGACTTCGAGCTCGGTTTCGGCTGCGCCGACCGGGAGCCCCTCGTGCGCACGGACGGCGGCAACGTCCACAGCTACCTCGCCCAGCAGGGCACGGTGCGCGTCGAGCTCCTGTGGGACCAGCCCACAAGCAACTGGGGCTCCGAGTGCCCCCGCCTCTACGTGGGCCCCATCGTGGACGCCGCAAGCACCCAGGTCTCCCCCGTCGTGGAGCTCCAGCTGTCCTTCCAGGGGAAGAGCCGCATCATCCCCGTGGGCTACTGAAGCGGACGACGGCCCAACAGACCCGCAGCCAAACGGTTAAATAAGAGCATCCGTATTCACGGCGTACTCCGGGCCCCCGGGTCAGCGTCCTCGCGCAGGGTGGCTCCTCCGAGGTATTTCCTATGTCTAAGGGCACATCCTCAATGGGCAAGAAGCAGAAGCGCACCCACGTCCGGTGCCGCCGCTGCGGCCGCCACGCCTTCCACGCTCAGAAGAACCGCTGCGCTTCCTGCGGCTTCGGTGAATCTGCCAAGCTCCGCAGCTACGCCTGGGCCCACAAGGCCTCCCAGCGCTAAGACCGCAATGCGAAGGCCTAAGGCCTTCGCGCCCCCTTCTTTTCATTCATGGCAAAACCCAAAGGACGCAAGTCCAGCGTCCGCACCGCGAGCAAGGTGCAGGAA
>DATMKA010000412.1:0-5616 GCA_035553595.1 Thermoplasmatota archaeon
CGACACGGGCGTGAACGTCTACCACAACGTGTTCCAAGCTCCCGGCCGCGGCTCTCCCGCCGACCGCATCGCGAGCTTCCCCGGGGGCGCGCGCGAGCTCGCCCCCGCCTCCACGGGCAGCTACGACGCTCGCGTGGCCGCAGACAAGGCCTTCTGGGACTCCCTGAAGGTGGGAGAGTTCGTGGCCTTCCGCGACAACCGCATCGTGGGCGCCATCAGCATGGGGAGCCTCGGGGACGCCATGAACCCGAGCAGCCGCATCGTGCTCGACGACGTGGGCCACGGCACGGGGACGGCAGGCGCGGTCGCCCTCACGGCCCCGAACGTGGACATCGTCATGGTGCAGGTGGGCGCCGCATCCCTCGCAAACGGCATCCGATGGGCCGCCGAGCAACCCTGGATCGACGTCCTCTCCATCAGCTGGGGCACCCTCGCGAACGCTCCCGCCGACGCCCTCGGTGGCGACCTCGTGGATGCCACGCGCGCGGCCGCCGCCGCTGGTAAGCTCGTGATCGTGAGCGCGGGCAACGAGCCCACCCTTGCCTGGACCGACGGCAACAACGGCCCCGCCTGGGTCGTGGCCGTGGGCGGCGCCGACCCCGAGACGCGCGGCGAGACCTCCTCCGCGTCCAAGGGGGCGGAGGTCGTGAGCGACTACAGCCCCGCGCTCCCCACCGTGAACAGCGTGGACGCCATGGAGGAGATGTACGGCACGAGCTTCGCCACGCCCATCGTGGCAGGCGTCGCCGCCGAAGCCCTCACCCTCGTCCGGGCCGTGGGCCTCTCGGCCACGGCGGACCAGCTCCGCACGGCCCTTCACCAGGCCGCCGAATACTGGGACACCACGGACTACTCCGTGCCCGGCTACATCGGCACCTCCCAGCCGATCCCCGTCGCCCCCACGCCCTGGGTGCAGATGGGATGGGGCTACCTCAACGTGGAGCACATCGGCCCCGTGGCGGGCGCCCTCGCGGGGAATGCGCCCCCTGCGAAGGACGCGGCCGCGGTCGCCTACATGGACGCGCAGATGGCGGCGCGCCGGGCCTTCTGGGGTTCGTGAGCCGTTCCACGGGCGGGGCGTCCTATTGGCTGTGAAAAGGTAGTAGGGAGCCACTAGCTACTGGCACGAAGCCCGCAAGGTTTTCCTTGCCACCTCACCGGCCAGAGGCAAGCGTTTCCTTGCAAGCATTTGACCAATTATACAACCTCTAGACGAACCATTATAGGACAGGTATCGGTCCAAAGAGCGGCATGTCCGGGTAAGGCCTTTCCAGGGCACCCGGCGCGCTAGGCTGACATCCCATGTCGTCGCACACCCCATTCTTCCGCCATGCGTTCCGCCCGGCCGCGCTGCTGCTTTCCTTGGCCTTCCTTCTCCCTTCCGCCCTCGCCTACGAGGGCAGCCAAGAGGTGGGGCCGATTTCCCTCTCGGTGGAGGATCAGGCCGCCTCCTGCACCAACCCCCGTGCCGGGTTCTGCGTCGAGCCGGTGAACACGTCTGCGGCGTGGCCTGGCAACTGGACGGTCGACGCCTCCGCCCGCGTCGATTACGTGAACATTACCGTGAACGGCTCGGCGGTTCGTGAGCACACGGGCCCGACCCCCGCGGATGGCACGCGCCACACCCTCGCCCTCAACGAGACGGCGGTGCCCAACCCCCTGGTGCCCCTGCTCGTGGAGACCCTCAACTCCGCCCCTCAGCGCCCCTACGTTTCCCAGTGGGCGGACGTGAGCGGTGACGACGAGTGTCTCTATGTGTGGCTCGCGAGCCCCACCGGCCTGACCCTTTACGATGTCTGCTTCCTCTGGGGCGTTGTTGGGCCTGAGGAGTTCGGCCCCTACGCGGGTCCGGGCGAGACCACGACGGACGTGTTCTTCTTCCGCGGCATGGACCGCTTCCTCTGCGGGAGCACCCCCAACCGCTGCTCGGAGATCGTGAACACCGCCATCGGGACCTACATGACGGCGACCCCCGACGTGTCCTTCGGCGGCCAGGTCCGCGTGGTTCAGGTGGTTCTCGCCTAACGGAGCGGCCGCTCCAGCACCTGCGCCCCCCAGGCCCAGGAGCTGTGCTTGAAGCCGAGCGCGAGGAAGGCCTCGGCCCCCTCGCGCTTCTCCCACGGGAGCAGGACGGCCGCGCGGTGCGGCTGCGAGGCCGCGACGCTCGCCGCGATGGCGGCGGCGACCGTTGGCGTGGGCTCGAAGAGCTGGAAGTACTCCACGGCCCCCTCGGGCCCGTCGCGCACCTGGTGGAGCACGAGGGTGCCCTCCGGAGTCTGCCGCCAGCGGCCCGCCTGCGCGAAGGCGATGAGCACCTTTGCGGTCGCTTCGAGGGCGCGCATGTAAAACTCCGCGCGGAGCACAATCTCTCCCTCCAGGGAGTAGACCGCGCCTGCCGGCACGAGCGCTGGCGCATCGGCAGGGGCCGCCACTGTGCCGCGTTCCGCCACGAGCATTCCCCAGTGGGCGGCGGGCTTGAAGCCGCGGCTTGCGGCAAGCGATAGAGAGCGCGTGTTGGGGTCCCCCACGAGCATGCGGGCCGTGAGCGCGTGGCCCTTCTGCGCGCGCTCAAGGAGCGTGTCGAGCAGCTTCCTGCCGTAGCCTTTCCCCTGAAGGTCGCCTCGGACGCGGAGGCCCGAGATCCAGCCGCTCGCGTCGGGAAGCATCTCCCACTTGCCCATGGCGGCGAGCCCCTGCTCGTCCTCGATGAGCACCACTTCGCCGTCGGCGAGGTAGCGCGAGGGGTCGGCGGCGATGTAGTCCTCCGGCCAGATGGACCTGCCGAGAGCGGCCATCGCGGCCGTGTCCGCTTCCGTGGCCAGGCGGGGTTCGCGCATGGTCAGGCGAGGCCACCCGTGATGAGGCTCTTGCCCGTCATCTCCTTGGGCTGCGGCAGGCCCATCACGTGGAGAATGGTGGGCGCGACGTCGGCGAGGATGCCGGGCTGGAGCTTGAGGTCATGCCGCCCCTGGTAGATCAGAGGGACGGGGAGCGTGGTGTGCGCCGTCTGGGGCGTCCCGTCGGGGGCGATCATCTCCTCGGCATTCCCGTGGTCGGCCGTGATGAACACGTGGGTGTCGGAGCGGCGGGCAGCTGCGAGGAGGCGCCCGAGGCACTGGTCCACGGCCTCCACGGCCTTCGCGGCGGCGTCGAGGTTGCCGGTGTGGCCCACCATGTCGCAGTTGGCGAAGTTGAGGACGATGAGCCCGTACTTCTTGTCGTCGAGGGCTTTCACCACGTGGTCCGTGATCTCGAAGGCACTCATCTCGGGCTTCTCGTCGTAGGTCTTCACGTGCTTGGGGCTTTGGACCATGATGCGGTCCTCGCTGGGGAACTGCTTCTCCTCGCCGCCGTTCAGGAAGTACGTGACGTGCGCGTACTTCTCCGTCTCCGCGATGCGGAGCTGCTTGAGGCCCGCCTTCGCCACGATCTCGCCGAGGGTCTTGTCGGGGGGCGCGTTGCTGAAGGCGTAGGGCGTCGCGAACGTGGACTCGTACTGCGTCATGGAGGCAAAGTGGATGCGGGGCCGGTCGCGCACGTCGAAGCCCTCGAAGCCCTGCTGGGTGAGGGCCATCGTGAGCTGGCGCGCGCGGTCGGGCCGGAAGTTGAAGTAGAACACGGCGTCCCCGTCCTTGACGCGGCCGTCCACGCCCTCGACAACAGCGGGGAGAATGAACTCGTCCGTGGTGCCCTTCTGGTAGCTGAGCTCCATCCAGCCGATGGCGGTGGTGGCGCGCTCGCCCTGGCCGCGCACGATGGCGTCGTAGGCCTTGCCGGTGCGCTCCCAGCGCTTGTCGCGGTCCATGGCGTAATAGCGGCCGCCCACCGTGGCGATGCGTCCGTAGGGCTTCGCGACGGTGGTGGGCCGGTCGCCGTGGGTGTCCACCTCGCCGCCGCCAAGCTCAAGCATCATCTTCTCAAGCTGCGTGAGGTACCCAATCCCAGTGTTGGGGCCGGTGTCGCGGCCGTCCGTGAAGGCGTGCACGAAGACGCGGTCGCCGGGGAGCCCCTCGCGCCGCGCAAGGTCAAGGAGCGCGTACAGGTGGTCCTGCTGGCTGTGGACGCCGCCGTCACTGACGAGGCCCATGAAGTGGACCCGGCCCCCCGTCTGCTTGGCGTGCCGCACGACGCCCGCGAGGACGGGATTCGTGTAGAAGGGACCGTCACGGATGCTCTTGTCGATGAGGGTGAGCATCTGGTAGATCACGCGCCCCGCGCCGATGTTCATGTGGCCAACCTCGGAGTTGCCCATCTGCCCCTCGGGAAGGCCCACGGCGAGGCCGCTCGTCTCGAGGTGGGTGCGGGAGAGGTGGGCGTTGAAGGCGCCGAGCACCGGGGCGTTGGCCATCTTGATGGCGTTGCCGTGGGGGTCGTTGCGGAGGCCGAAGCCGTCGAGGATGACGAGGATGGCGCGTTCGGTCGTCATGGGGCTCTACCCTGCAGTATAGGGGGGCATTGCGCCGGGGGGTGAAAATGTTGTGCTTACCGGAGGGGTTGACCGGCCGCCGGCCGGGAGCTGCCCGAGGTGCGGAGGGCACAGCGCCTCGCTGCCGCGCGCATACACAGAGGGACGAAGGCGCCGAGAGCGCAGAGAGAGTCCACAGAGGAGCGCACGGAGAAGCGATGGATCCGCGGAGGCCTGGAGCACGCTCCGCATCTCCGTCCCTCCGTGGATCCGAATTCGCTCAGCGCGCTCCTCGGCGCCCTCTTCTCTGGGTTCTCTGCGGCTCCGGATCTCTGTGTTTGCGCCCGGCAGGGAGGCTCCGCGCCCTCAGCCCCTCCCGCGCGCCCCTCAAGCCCCGAACAGGAGGACAAGCGCTAACCCCAGAGCCGCCCCGGAGGCAATCCCGATGGCGTTTACCTCCTCCTTCGTGACGAGCCCCCGCGTCTCCAGGGTGGCCCCGACGAGGGAGTCCACCTGGCACCCGAAGAAACCCGCGACGACGGGGATGAGAGTGACGGCGAGGCTCGGCGGGGCCACGGGCAGGTCGCCCGAGAGGAGGCCGAGGAAGAGGAGGGAGAGGAGGCTGATGACGAGCGCCCCGCCGGCGGCCGCCATCTGGCCCTGCAGCGACACCCCCCCATCCGTGCCGGGCGGCACGCGCTTGAGGGTGGTGATCATGCGCACCTTCTTCGCGAGGCTCCCGAACTCCGAGGCCAGGGTGTCCGCGCTCGCGGCAGCGATGGCGCACGTGTAGGTGACGGCGATGACGGTGATGCCGCCAAACGTATCCGCCACCACGGCGAGCGCGGCGATGAGCATGGGGATGCCGCCGTTCGCGATGACGTTGCGGCTCCGGCGCTTCCCCCCGCCTTTCTCGGCGACCTTGATGGACTCCTTCTCCTTGAACTTGAACTTCGTCGCGGCCGAGCCGAGCCCGAGGAGGGCGAAGAGGAGGAAGAGCCAGAAGATGTCCGTGGCGATCACGATGACGGCGCCCATCACGAAGGCCGTGGCGGCGCCCGTCCCGTTCAGCATCTCCTTGCGGAAGGTGTAGATGGCGACGGCGGCCACGATGAGAAGCTGCGCGAGCTTCCACCAGGTGAGGTACGCCTCCAACGCCACAAGGGGCCCGAAGGGGAGGGCGCTTTATTAGCGTTTGGAGGGACAGGGGG
>DATMKA010000413.1:0-8474 GCA_035553595.1 Thermoplasmatota archaeon
GAAGCGGTCACCCTGTTCGTGGGGGCCAACCCTGCCCGGCCCAAGCCCCTCGCCACCTATGAGGCCACGCCGCCCTTCCCCTTGCACCGCCTCGGCATCCAGCAGGTGGTGCTGAACCTCCTCGACAACGCCGCCGATGCCGCCGCGAGCACGGGGGGCAATGTGCGTCTTCTCGTGGGACCCACGCCTGACGGCGGCGCCCAACTGGTCGTGGAGGACGATGGGCCCGGCATCCCCGAGGAGGTGCGGGGGCGCATGTTCGAGCCCCTCTTCACCACCAAGGCCCACGGCACGGGCCTGGGCCTCAGCATTGTGCGCCGCATCGTGGAGGAGCATCAGGCGAGCATCCGGTGCGACTCCACGCTTGGCAAGGGGACCCGCATGACGGTCACCTTCCCTCCTATTGAGTAGACATGGAGGCTCCTCGAGTTTCCCCGTCCGGCGCCCTCCAAGGGCATCGGCTTTAAGGCATGAGCCCCCTGTGTCCCCTCGTTCATGAATCCGCAGGACGCGTCGTCGGCCACTGGCGGCGGGAGCTTCACGCTCCGTCCTGCGGTGGCCCAGGAGGCAAGTCCCCTCCAACGTCTTGCCTCCCTCGCCGAGGCCCTCGCGGAGGCTATCACGCCCCCGGAGGTGGCGGAGGCCGTCGCCACGCGCGCCGCCGCAGCCCTCGGCGCCTCCGCCGCCATGGTGGCGCGGTACAACGAGGGCACGGGCCTCATCCACCTCCTCCACGCGCAGGGCTATCGGTCCCCGCGCTTGCAGGACTTCCAGAAAATGCCCCTGGATCTCGACGGCCCCGTCCCGGAGGCCATCCGGCGGCGCGAGATTATCCTTCTCGAATCCCCCGAGGAGTGGGATGCGCGCTACCCAGCGCTCGCGACCCTGCGGGACCCCGTCACCTACGCCTTCGCGACCGTACCGTTGCTCTCTCGCGGCCGGGTCCTCGGCGCGCTCCACCTGAGCTTTCCCCGCCCCCACGCCGTGAAGGGGGAGGACCGCGCCTTCCTTCTCACGGCGGCCCACCTGTGCGCCCAAGCCTTGGATCGCGCGGAGCTTCTCGAAACGGAACGGGAGGCCCGCCGCGAGGCGGAGGCTGCCCTCGAGTACGCCGATCGGCGCCAGCAGGAGGACCGCTTCCTGCTGGATGAGTCGGCGGACATCGTGGCGCGCTACGCCACGGACCGGGTCGTCCAGTACGTCTCGCCGGCCGTCCAAACGCTCCTCGGGTACTCCCCTGAAGAGCTGGTGGGGAGAACCCCCGACTGGATCGTTCACCCGGAGGACCTTCTCCAGATCCAGCGCTCGCCGCCGGCCCCGGACGAGAACGGCGTCCTGACCCTCGTCCATCGGACCCGCCACAAGGACGGGCACTGGGTGTGGGTCGAGGCGCGGTGGAAGCGCTTCGTGGACCCCGCAACGGGGCACCCCACCGGGGGCTTCTCCGTCACGCGCGACATCACGGCGAAGAAGGCCACGGAGGATGCGCTGCGCGCGGCCGAGGCCCGCTGGCGGGCCCTCATGGAGAGCGCGCCCGCCGTCATCTACTGCCTGGATGAACGGTTCCGCCTCACCTTCCTCAACCGCGTGTCGACCGGTTTCACCCGCGAGGGCGTCCTCGGCGTGAGCTTCGACGCCTTCCTCCTCGGGGAGGACATCCCCCGCGTCCGCGCCCTCCTGGAGCGCGTGTGGCAGACCGGCGAGCCCGAGGTGTACGAGGCGCGGGCGAAGACGCTCCATCGCGAGCTCCGGTGGTACCGCTGCTCGGTCGGCGCCGTCCGTTCAGGGAATGTCACGGAGTCCCTCGTGATCGTGGCCATCGACGTCACGCAGCACCATGAGGCCGCGGCCCGCCTCGCAGCGAGCGAGGCCTACCAGAAGGCCCTCGTGGAGTCCATGGACGAGGCGCTCTTCGTGGTGGCCTTCCCTGCGCGCACCATCACCTTCGCCAACCCCGCAGCCGAACGCATGTTTGGGTACGCGGAGGGAGAGATGGTGGGCCTCGAGACGCGTGTCCTCCACGTGGACGAGGCCCACTACCAGGAGTTCGGCTCGCTCATCAAGACCCCCTTCGAGCGGGGGGTTCCCGCAGCCTTCGAGTTCCGGATGCGCCGACGCAACGGTGAAGCCTTCCCCACGGAGCATGTCCTGACGCTGCTGCGCGGCCCCGACGGCGAGGACTTGGGCGTGGTGAGCATCGTTCGGGACACCACGGAACGCAAGCAGGCGGAGCGCATCCTGCGCGAAAGCCGCGACCTCCTGGAGGCCCTCGTGGAGGGCGCTCCCGACCCCATCTTCCTCAAGGACGAGGAGGGCCGGTACGTGGTGGCAAACTCTGCGGCCGCCCGCGTCGCCCAGGTCCGCCGCGACCAGTTCATCGGTCGCCGCGCGAGGGACCTCTTCCCCTCGGCCGTGGCGGAGAGGATGGAGCGGGAGGACCGCGAAATCCTGGAGTCCGGGCGCCCCGCCCGCACGACCCAGCGCATCCCCATCGAGGGCAAGGTCCGGACCTTCATCACGGAAAAGGTGCCCTACCGCGACCGCACGGGTCGGGTGCGTGGGATCATCGGTGTCGGCCGCGACGTGACCGACCTTGTCGCCGCGGAGGTGGCCACGAAGGAGGCGAACGCGCTCCTCGCCTCCGTCATCAACTCCACGACGGACATCGTCTTCGTGCTCGACGAGGCAGGACGCTACCTTCTCGTGAACGAGGCGGCCGCGCGCCTCACCGGGCGCGCTCCCCAGGAGATTGTGGGCCTCGGCCCCGAGGATTTCTTCCCGCCCGAGCTCGTGGCGAACCTCCGCGAGGAGGACCGGCAGGTCCTCGCCACCGGGAGCACCCTCACCTTCGAGGAAGCCCTCCAGACGCCCGCGGGCCCGCGCATCTACCTCACGGTAAAGGCGCCGCGGCGTGACGCGGCCGGCCGCAGCATCGGCATCGTGGGCATCGCGCGCGACATCACCTCCATCCGGGAGGCCGCTCTCGCGCTCCGCGAGAAGCACGACCTGCTCCAGGCCATCCTCGAGAGCACGGACGATCTCGTGTTTGTCCTCGACCTCGAGGGGCGCTACGTCCACGCGAACACGGCCACCGCCAAAGCCGTGGGCCGCGCCGTCCCCGACCTCCTGGGCCGCGCCTGCGGCACCTTCTACCCGCCCGAGACGGCTCGCCTGCTGAAGGCGGAGAACGATCTGGTGCTCGCCACGGGGCGCGTCCAAACCTTCGAGGCGGCCATGGAGACGGCCACCCGCGGCACCCGCCACCTCCTCACCGTGAAGGCGCCTTACCGCGACGGCAATGGGCACCTCATCGGCATCGTGGGTTTCGTCCGGGACGTGACGGAGGCAAAGCAGGCCGCCGAGGAGCGGCAGCGCCTGAAGGAGGCGCTCAACCGGAGCGAGAAGATGGCGGCCCTCGGCACCCTCGTGTCGGGCGTGGCCCACGAGGTCCGCACACCGCTCACCTACATCCGCAACAACGCGTTCGTGGCGGAGCGCCGCCTCCGCCGCACCCTCGAAGCCGCTCCTGCCGCTTCGCCCTCGGCCGTGGTGGAGGATGTGCTGCCGCTCCTCAAGGCGGTGAGCGACGGCGTGGACCGTGTGAGCTCCCTCGTGGACCAGCTGCGCCGATTCATACGCAACCAGGCGGGCGAGGTGGCTCCCGCGGCCCTCGACGACGTCGTGGGGGAGGGGTTGCGCCTCTTCGAGACAGCCCACCCCGGACGGGTCCCCCTCACGAAGGACCTCGCGACCACGCCCACCCTTCCCCTCCAGCGCCTCGGCGTGCAGCAGGTGGTGCTGAACCTTATCGAGAACGCCGCCGATGCCGTGCGCCCTCAGGGCGGCTCCGTGCGGGTGAGCACGCGCGCCACGCCTGACGGCGGCGCCCAACTGGTCGTGGAGGACGATGGGCCCGGCATCCCCGAGGAGGTGCGCGGGCGCATGTTCGAGCCCCTCTTCACCACCAAGGCCCACGGCACGGGCCTGGGCCTCAGCATTGTGCGCCGCATCGTGGAGGAGCACGGCGGCACCATCATGTGCGATTCCACGCTCGGCAAGGGGACGCGGTTCACCGTCACCTTCCCGCGCCCCTGACGGGGCAACCCTTTTCACCCGGCCTCCCCTTCGGGCCCCCATGGGCCGCCTGACCTTCGTGGGCCTCGGGTTGTGGGACGAGCGTGACGTGAGCCTCCGCGGCCTCGACGCCATCCGGGAAGCGGACGCCGTGTTCGTCGAGTGGTACACCGCCTTTCTCGGCGGCACCACCCTCGAACGCATGAGCGCCTTCTACGGGCGCCCCGTGCGCGCGCTCACGCGGGAGGAAACCGAGAAGGGAGACCTCGTGCTCGCTGCTGCCCAAGGGGGCAACGCGGCGTTCCTCACTGCGGGGGACTCGATGACCGCCACGACGCACGCCGAGCTGCGCGCCCGCGCGCAAGCCCTCGGCATCGCCACCGAGGTGGTGCACGGCGCCAGCATCGTGACCGCTGCCCCAGGGCTTCTCGGCATCCACAACTACAAGTTCGGGCGTGCCACCACCATTGTCTTCCCCGAGGGCTCCTACTTCCCCACGAGCCCCTACGACGTGGTGAAGGCCAACCGAGAGCGGGGCCTGCACACCCTGTGCTTCCTCGACCTGCGCGCAGGCGGCAGCCTCCACGAGAACCGGCCCGGGACCGAGGCCAAGAGCAACGCGCCCCCGGGCGCGCCTCCGGGGCGCTACATGACCGCGAGCGAGGGCGCGGCGCTCCTCCTGCGCATGGAGCGGGAACGCGGCGAGGGGGTCCTCTCCCCTGAAACGCTCGCGTGCGGGATCGCTCGCGCCGGCTCCTCCGCGCCCAAAGTGGTGGCGGGACCGCTCGCGAAGCTCGCGGAGGTGGACTTCGGGCCCCCGCTCCACATCCTCGTGGTGCCGGGGAGCCTCCACTTCAGCGAGGAGGAAGCCCTGAAGGCCTTGGCGGAGTGGCCTTAGTGCTCCCGTGCCTTCCCAGCCTTCCGTAGAGTGCGGGTCGCGTGGTTCACGATCCACGCCGTCTCGCGCGTCGGGGACTCCTCGAGCCAGCGCTCGCACACTCCGCGCACCCATTCGGGCTTGCTCTTGCTCGCGTCGTTGAGCCAGTTGGCCACCGAGGTTTGCAGGTAGCGGCTCGGGTGCGAGCGGTTGGGCTCGAGCAGGGGAAGGCCCAGCTCGGGAGCGGCGATCATCTCAGGAAGGTGCGCGCACCAGACTCCCCTCGGCCGGGTGACCTCCACGGCGCAGCGCCGCACGTTCGGGTCCGGGTGGCGCGCCCACGGTTCCAGGCGCTTGACCCAGCCAGGGACGTCCTTCGCGAGGGCGGGGCGGAGCGCGAACCAGGCCATCTCCCTCACCCCCATATGCGCATCCGCCGCGAACGGCAGCAGGGCGTCCATGCGCTCCCCGGGGGTGAGCGCCGCGTCCGCTTCCACCATCATGCACGCAAGCTCCCTCACGAGGTCGGAGGGGTGCGCCTGCAGCGTTCGCCTCAGGGATGCCCCACCTTCCGCCTGCAGGGCAGCCCCGATCGTGCGCATGCGCGCGGTGACGCCGAGGGAGGCGGCGTCGCGGGCGACGGCGAGCACGCGCTGGGCGGCATCCTGCGGGAGCGATGTCTGCGGGAGGGTGTGTGTGAGGAGTGTGTGCAGGTCCGCGGCGAGCATCTCGACAAGGGTGATGGTCTCCATCGTGCCCTCGTTGATGCCCCGGAGGACCTCCGGCGGGATCTCGGCGCGGCTGCGGGCGCCCTTCCGCTTGGGGGGCGCGCTCATTTGCTCGCCACGATGCGGATGACGTCGCCGTGCTCGCAGGCGTAGTCCGCGCCCACGGTGCGTTTCGTCTTCGCGTTCACGCCGCGGACGAAGTGCTCGCCCAGGTCGGTGTGCACCTTGTACGCGAGCTGCTTCGCGGTGGTGCCGCGGGGGAGCAGGTGCGCGTCGGGAAGGACGCGGCCCTCGGCGTCCGTGGCGTGCGTCTCGTCCATGACGGGGAACACGACGACGCGGTCGAGCACCTGGAACACGGCGGTTTCCAGCGCTTCCTGCACGCCGGTGCTGCCGTACTTGTGGAGCACCGTCTCGCGGATGAGCTCGAGGCCCTTCCGTTGGGCCTCAGTGAGCTTCGCGCCTTCCTTGATGGTGAAGTCCTTGTCGCCGGGCAGGTACGTGATGAGGCCGGCGTCGGCGGCCTTGCGGAGCACGAGCTCGGCCTGCGCGCAGGCGGGAATCACGGTGTAGCCCTTCACGCCCTTGAGCTTCGTCACGTTCTCGGGGGCCGCCTGGTCGGCCTTGTTGGCGGCCACGATGATGGGCTTCGCGTACTTGCGGAGGGTGCGCGCAAGCTCCAGGGACTGGGTGTCCGTCCACGCGAGCGGGTTCGTGCTGTGGAGGCCCGTTTCCTGGAGGGCCTTGATGACCTGCAGCTCGTCGATGCCGATGCCCGTCACGCGGCGGTGGATAGCGAGGTGGAGCTTCTCGCCGCTCATCTGGATGCGGCGGGCCTCCGCCCCGAAGTCCTTCATGATGATGCCCTGAATCCACCAGGCGATCTCGTCCTCGAGGAACTGCACGTCCAGCGTGGGGTCGCGGGTGCCCTTGGGGACGGGGTTGCCCTCGGCGTCGGTGGCGCCGCTCGCGTCCACCACGTGGAGGAGGGCGGCGGCCTGGCTGAGGTCGCTCAGGAACTTGTTGCCGAGACCCTTCCCGGTGTGGGCGTCGGGCACGATGCCGGCCACGTCGAGGAGCTCCACGGGAACGTAGCGGATGCCGTTCTGGCAGAGTCCGGTGCGGGGCGTGCACCCGGGAAGCCCGAGGGCCACGTGGGGGCAGGGGACGCGCAGGTAGGCCACGCCGCGGTTGGGCTCGATGGTGGTGAAGGGGTAGTTCGCGATCTCGGCGGGGGCCTTCGTGGCCGCGGAGAAGAACGTGCTCTTGCCCACATTGGGCTTGCCGACCAGGCCGACTTCCACGGGAATCGGCGCGGGATGGGGCTTCCCCTGCAAAAGCGTTGGGGATGCCCTCCCACTATTGTACTTAAGTGACGTCCCCATCACTGCCGAAAGTTTAAGTACATTGTTACTTAAGTAACGTCTATGGCCACCAGCCCTCGATCCGACGCCGTCATCCTCCGGCGGGAGACCAAGGCGCGCCTTGCGGCCGCGAAGGAGGAGGCAACCTTCGAGGAGGCCGTTGCCGCGCTCCTCGAGGAGGTGCCGCCGGACCGCCTTGCCGCGCTCCTCCGCGCCCGCCGACAACGTCCCCCTCCCCCGCGGCCAACGCCGCCCTCGATGCCGCGGCCGGGCATGGCCGCCGGCCCCGACCGGTCGCCGGAGAAGCAGGTGCTCATGGCGCGGCTCGCCGCAGAACGGCGCCGCCAATGGGAGGCCCAAGGCCGCCTCGAGCGCCTGGGCCCCCGGAGGACGCGCCTCAACCTCCAACCGGAAGCGCCCCCTGCGGGCGGGAGCGTGATTCGCGTTGTCCGCCGACCCGGTGGCCGTGGCCCTGCTTGAGCGCGCCCGCCGCACCCGCGACGACCTGGAAGCGCGCCTCCTCCTTGCAGCGGCCGTGCAACGCGCGGCCGAAGGCGTCGGGGTCCTCAGCGTCGTCACCGGGGGAACCGCCGTGGACTTCTACGTCGCAGGGGCCTCGGGCACGAGCGCGACCTACCCCCTCGCGTGGCGGGCGAGCGCCGACGTGGATCTCGTGGCCGTGAGCGTGAAGGGATCCGGTGACGCCCGGCGCCGCGTCAAGGAAGCGGTGCGAGACGTCCTGGGGATGCAGGTGGCTTCCCTCGGCCGGACGGCCGACGGGGTGGAGCTCCTGGACCGCGCGCTCTACCTCGAGGGCTTCGGGTACGGTGTCGAGATCGTTGCCGACGAGGTCGCGGGAGACCCCCGCGCCGAGCGGGTGTGGACTGTGGAGGTCGACGGCCACCCCGTCACGCTGCAGGGACCCGAGGACACCCTCATCGCCTACGCCGAGTCGGGCTGGCACTTCCACCACCCGCGGGACTGGGAGCGGGCGCTTGGCATCTTCGCCGCAATGAAGGACGAGATGGACCTCGCCTACCTGCAGAAACGCGCCCGCGAACGGCACATGCCTCGCGTTCTTGCCGAGGCCATGGCGATCCACCCGCTGCCCAAGGACCCCCAACCCCTCTCCTGACCCGCGAGACCCCGCCCGATTTGACCTGTTCAATCCGCCTGGGGGAAGCTTTCGCGACATGCCAACAAAGCTTAAGGCGCGCCCACACCAGGTTCGGGCTACATGGCCGGGCCCCGCCTCGTCCTCCTCCTCGCCACCGCCCTCCTGCTCCCCGCGCTCGCGGGCTGCTTCGGCGGCGCAGGAGAGACGCCCCCCGCCGGGCAGGGGAGCCCCCTCGACAGCTCCAGCAACTGGGAGCCCGCCTTCGTGTGGTTCCCGCAGGCGCCCCGCCCCGGCGACGAGGTGACCTTCCGCGA
>DATMKA010000414.1:0-3446 GCA_035553595.1 Thermoplasmatota archaeon
GGCCAAGGCCGCTGCGGCGCGCGCTCCCCCGCCACGCCCCGCCCTGAGCCCGTCCAGGCGATCCGGCGCTAAACCCGCACCAAGCCCCATTTCCTGTGGAAGTGGAGCGGTTTTCTCCCGGAAGCCCGCCTCCTGAGGCAAAGCCCTTTAATCCCTCGGGGGGTTTCGGGGGGTGCGGGCACACGTCCGCAGAAGTGACTCTCACATGGCAGCGAAGAAGGCAGCCGCCGGCACGAGCGGCGAAATCGTGAAGGCCCTCCCCGCCGACAAGGCCATTTTCATCAAGGAAGACCGCCCCACCATGATGTACGTGGGCTCCCGCGCCGACAAGAAGGAGGGCTGGAAGAAGGTCACGGAAATCCCCGCTGACCGCGTCCTCAAGCGCCTGCCCACGGGCATGTACGTGCTTGCCAAGAAGTAACCACAACACTTCGTGACAGGGCCGTTGGCCCTGTGCACTTCGTGCCAGAGAGGGGGTTTCACCCCCTCTCTGGACTCTCCCCGACCAGGGGCTCGCTCGCCCCTGGACCCTCGCGTGTGGGATTTGTCCCGCCGCACTGCGGTGGGCTTCGGGCGTTTTTTCCTCCCCTCTTTACCGGTCGCCGGATCCTGGCTCTCTCGTGCCTGCCGCCGCAGCCGCCACCTTCAAGACCCGCCCACCCCATCGGCAAAAGGGAGAGTTCCAGTGGAACGTCGAAGCCACGTCGAAGTCCGCCGCTGGCGCTACGCGGAAGGCGCCGTGCAGGAGACGGAGGACTGGCTCGCCACGGAAGAAGGGCTGGAGGTCCGGATCAACCACCGTCCCTTCACCGTCCTCATGCGCACCCCCGGCAACGACGAGGAACTTGCGACGGGATTTCTCGTGACCGAGGGGATTGTTCGCGCTCCGGGCGACCTGCTGGGAGTGCACGTCGTCGTGAACCCCACGGACCCCCACCGCGGCCACATCGTGGACACTGCCGTCGCGCCCGAAACGCTCGCGAGGGCGAACGTGCGGGACCGCAGTTTCTTCGCCTCCTCCGCGTGCGGCGTTTGCGGCAGGACGCGCCTCGAGGACCTCGCGCTCCCGTTCGGACGCGTGGAGAGCCCCCTTCGCATTTCCCGACGCGTGCTCGGTGGTCTCCCGGAGGCCTTGCGGAAGGCGCAGCCCCTGTTCGAGCGCACCGGAGGCCTTCACGGGGCCGCCCTCTTCACCACGGACGGCGCCCTCCTTGCCGCGCGGGAGGACGTGGGCCGCCACAACGCCGTGGACAAGGTCGTGGGGTGGGCCTACCGCGAAAAGCGCCTCCCCCTCTCGGACGCGGTGCTTCTCGTGAGCGGCCGCGCCGGGTACGACATTCTCCAGAAGGCCGTGGCCGCCGGCATCCCCGTCGTGGCGGCCATCGGCGCCCCCTCTTCCTACGCTTGCCGCCTCGCGCAGGACCACGGGGTCACCCTCGTGGGTTTCCTGCGCGCCGACACCCTGAACGTTTACACTCACCCGGACCGCGTGACGCCATGACCGACGACACCGAGACGCCGAGCCTGTGGACCCGCGCCAAGACGGCCGTCCCCTTTGGGGTGCTCGCGCCCCAGAAGCCGCGGCACTACCGCGAGATGGTGAAGGTCGCCTGGGAAAACAAGGACGAGGCCGGGTACGCGCTCCGCATCCTGCGGCACGGCGTCTGCGACGGATGCAGCCTCGGGCCCCGCGGCCTCAAGGACGACGTCATCCCCGGCACCCACCTCTGCCTCACGCGCCTGAAGCTCCTGCGCGTGAACACCATGGGCGCAATGCCCGACGGTGCCTGGGAGGACATGGAGAAGCTTCGCAGCATGACGAACGAGGAGCTGCAGAACCTCGGCCGCATCCCCTACCCCCTCGTTTACCGCAAGGGCGACCGCGGGTTCACGCGCATCCCGTGGGAGGAGGCCACGCGCCTCGCGGCGGAAGCCATCGCGGCCACGCCGCCCGAGCGCCAAGGCTACTTCGTGACGAGCCGCGGCCTCACCAATGAGCCCTACTACGTGATGCAGAAGCTCGCGCGCCTCGCGGGCACCAACAACGTGGACCTCTGCTCGCGCCTCTGCCACGCGCCCTCCGTCACGGGCCTCAAGGAGACCATCGGGTACGGCGCCCCCACCTGCGAGCTCAAGGACTTCATCGGCACCGACCTCCTCATCCTCTTCGGCACGGACCTCCCCAACAACCAACCCGTGAGCACGAAGTACATGCACTTCGCGAAGAAGCAGGGCACCCGCATCGTGGTCGTGAACCCGCTGCGGGAACCCGGCCTCGAGCGCTACTGGATCCCGAGCGTCCCCACGAGCGCCCTCTTCGGCTCGAAGCTCATGGACGACTTCTACCAGGTGAACGCGGGCGGCGACATTGCGTTCATCAGCGGCATCCTCAAGGCCCTCTTCGCCATGGGTGGCGAGGACCGCGCCTTCATCGACGCCCACACCGTGGGTTTCGAGGAGCTGCGCAAGCACGTGGACAACCTCCCCTGGGAAGCCATCGAGAAGGGGAGCGGCCTCCCCCGCGCGAAGATGGAGGAGTTCGCGCAACTCTACGCGAAGGCGAAGACCGCGGTCATCGTGTACAGCATGGGGCTCACCCAGCACACCTTCGGCGTGGGCAACGTGCGCGCCATCGTGAACCTCGCCCTCTCCCGCGGCATGATCGGCCGCGAAAAGTGCGGCATCATGCCCATCCGCGGCCACAGCGGCGTCCAGGGCGGCGGCGAGATCGGCGTGGACCCCGCGCGCTTCCCCGGCGGCTTCGACGTCACGCCCGAAAACGCGAAGCGCTTCGAGACCCTGTGGGGCCACCCCGTTCCGGGCGAGCGCGGGATGATGACCGGCGCGATGCTTGAGGCGGCCCACGCGGGCGGCCTCGACCTCCTGTACACGGTGGGCGGCAACCTCGTGGAGACCATGCCGGACCCCCGGTACGTGAAGGAGGCCCTCCGGAAGGTGCGGGTGCGCATCCACCAGGATATCGTGCTCAACACCTCCACCCTTGCCGAGCCCGGGGAGATGGTCCTTGTGCTCCCCGCCCAGACGCGGTACGAGCAGCGGACCGGAGGAACGAGCACGAGCACGGAGCGACGCATCCGCTTCACGCCCGAGATTCCAGGCAGGCGCATCGGCGAAGCAAAGCCCGAGTGGGAGATCCCCGCCCTCATCGGTGCACGCCTCAAACCCGGCTACGAGCGTTTCTTCAACTACCCCGACACGAAGGCCATCCGCGAGGAGATGGCGAAGGCCATGCCCATGTACGCGGGCATCGAAAAGCTCGAGAAGGAGGGCGACTGGGTGCAGTGGGGCGGGCCCCAACTGGCAAAGGGCGGGGTTTTCGACAAGATGCCCGGCGGCCGCGCGCGCTTCACCACGCCCCCGCTCCCCGCCACCGTGATCCCCGACGGGCGGTTCCACCTCACGACCCGCCGCGGCAAGCAGTTCAA
>DATMKA010000415.1:0-3844 GCA_035553595.1 Thermoplasmatota archaeon
GCCCGTTCACGAAGCCCGTCACGCGCGGCTTGCCCATCTTCAGGTTCGGGGCCATGCGCACGGCGAGCGTCCCGTCCTCGCGGATGTCCTCGGGGCAGAGGTTGTGGAGCTCGCCCGTGCGGAGGCCCGTGAAGATCGCGACCTCCGTTCGGAGGGCGTTCGCGTACTGCGTGCGGTCCTCGCGGGCGAGGCCCCACGCCGTCTCGAGGAGGTGGTCGATCTGGTCGAGATCGAGGAAGTGCGCCGCGGGCCGGCGGGCCCGCTTCACGCCCCGTGGGTTCACGGGGGAGGGGACCGGATCGGGTTCCGTCCGCTTCATGGACGCCAAGGGGCCGCCAGCCTGTCAAGCCTCAGACGGGGGGTTCACGGACACGCCGAAAGTGGATGCTTCAAGTACAGGACGCTGAGCCCGGCGACTCGGGAGTTCAAATCTCCCCCTCCGCGCTTCCTCTCGGAACAGCGGAGCGTCCGGGACTCGCGACACCAGCTCTTTCAGCGACCTCACGCCATCAGAAACTTACGGCCGGCGCGAGCTACCGGCGCGGAAAAACCCTTCATGAGTCGCATCGTCTCGGATGCCTCAGGGTCTTCGAGCAGGCTCGCCTTGAGCGCGATCTTGACCGCCGCGCTCATCGTGGCGCCTGTCTTCTTGCGGTAAATCTCCAGCAGATCGAAGAGCGGGACCTCGTCTTTCGCGAAGGTCACGACAATCTGCTTCGCTGCGCGTCCGCCGGGCAAGTGTAGGTCACCTTCGGGTGAAGTGTTTCCGATGGCCTATGAGGTTTGTGCCCACTCCAACGTTTTTTGGTAAATCGACAGGTAGATTAGGAACAATGTTCCTTCAGCCATTGTGACCTACGATCGCTTCCCCGTGATGCACTCTGGCCGGGTCTTCTTCGAAGTAGGTCACACACAACCCGGCTGGCCTCACAGTGCGGGGCGACGCGCGTTCGCTGGTGGCATCCCCCATCCCAACTCGATTCCGCGCCGTCCCCTCACTCTCATCCCATCCTCGCCGGGCGCCCGCTGCCAGCCTCCTTCGCACGCGGTCGCTCACAACAACCGTTCCCGCGGGCGCCCGGCGTCTCTCTGTCCTCCCCTGATCTCGACCGTGGAGGAAGGTGAACCCGCATGCACCTGGAAGCTGTGAACAAGAACGGCCAGACGCTCGCGAACGTGAACGACCTCGACGACCTCCTCGGCCTCGCCATGCAGCGCAACGGCAACCTCGCGCTCGGCGCGGGCGCGGCCGTCGTCCTCCAGCGCTCGAAGGACGAGAGCGGCAAGTGGGGCCCGGACGCCTCCCTCCCGCCGCGCGTGCGCATCTCGGGCCGCGCGTGGGTGGAGGGCCGCCCCGTGGAGACGGAGGTCGAGGTGGACCTCGCGGACCTGAACGTCGCGATGGAGAAGGGCGTGCACCTCTACGGGGACGCCTTCGCCGCGCTCGTGGCGCGCGCCCGCGAGCTCCGCCGCGCGCAGATCCTCGCGCAGGCCAAGGAGTACTGATCGGGATGCGCGCCTGCGCCGAGTGCCTGCCGGGCGAGGTCCTGATCTGCATGGAGCACGGGACGACGCTCCAGCCCGGGGCGGGCCCGGGCGCCTACGTGTGCGTGGACTGCCGCGCCGACGCCTCCCTTGAGGCCGACGTGCGCCGCCGCGCCTGAGAACGCGGCCGACGGGCGCGCGCCCAACGTCTCTTGAGCGGGCGCGCGCCCCCGGTCGAATCCGGAGGGAATGCGGATGCCCAACGAAACTCCATTTTCCATATCAAGCTCTGAGCCCGTTGGTAACGGGGTCGTTGTGGCCGAACCTAAGTACGCGCGGTGCCCCGTCTGTGGGACGCGGCGGCCGGTCCGGCAGGACGGGACGCTGCGCGAGCACACGAGGCGGAGGGCGACGGCGCCGAGGGTCGGCGACCCGTACATCAGCGAGCGATGCCCGGGCAGCGGAGGTGTTCCGAGTGGGGAGTAGTAGTGTTGTCATGAAGTGCCCGGACGGCGAGGACAGCGACGAGCCGTGCGGCGGCGACCTCGTGGTGCTGCACGACGGCATGGCCGTGGACGAGGTCGGTCCCGGTGACGTGCTGAGGTGCACCGGGCCGTGCGGGAACATGTACGTCGTGGAGGCGTCCGAATGAAGGGGAGCCGATGCAGCGAGGCGATGGAGTTCCCGCACATGCCCGTCGCGTGCTCGAACCCGCATCCGGGGCACGTCCGCCACCGCGCGAAGTTCGTGGCCGAATACGACGGCGCGAAGCGCGAGGTCACCGTAGAGTGGGAGATCGTGGAGGTCAAGGCCTATGTCAAGTAATCCCGATGGCTCGTGGCGATGGGAGGACGCGTGGCGCCTCGATGACGAGGGGGACGCGAACCGCTGGCTGCGCGTCGCGCTCGAGAACCTGAAGCGCTCGGAGGGGACGCCGCTGCGCGAGCGCGCGATCCAGCACGCGCTCGCCACGTCGCGCGAGCTGGAGGCGCGCGGGTACTGGTGGCAGGCGCGCGCCCTGCGCGGCCACGCGACGCGCGCCTACGCCCGCTTGCGCGCGGCCGAAGGCCGCGCGATCGCCGCCCGCGGCGGCGGCCTCGTCCTCGGGTGGGACCCGTGACCGGCCAGCCGTCGCGCGAGGGGGGTCCGGGGGCGCAGCCCCCGGCTTTCCTCGTCTTGTCCCGAAGGGACAAGGGCACAACTGAGCAGACGCCCGCCGGGCCCGTCTCCCGCCGGGAGAGGATCGCGGCGGAGGTCGCGCGCTACGGCTTCCCGAAGGTCGCGGCGAACTTCAGGGACTGCCGCGAGAAGACGGTCACCCTCTACTGCAACAACCACGCGGGGGAGGTCTCCCGGGCGGTCACCCTCTACTGCAAGACGCGCATCTGCGACCGCTGCGGCCACGTCCGGGCCGCGCGGGTCCGCCGCCAGTACGAGGCGCACCTGAGGGCCTTCCGGGAGCCGAAGATGGTCACGCTCACGGTCCGCAATACGACCACCCTCCCCGAGGGTCGGCGGACGCTCCGCAACGCGTGGAAGGCGCTCCTGCGCCGCGTGTACGCGAGGGGGGAGCGGGGCCGCCGGCCGACGGTGTACTGGAAGGACGTGCTGCGGGCGGGCCTCCTCGTGGAGGAGGTCACGAACCGGGGGAGGGGCTGGCACGTCCACCTGCACGTCCTCGTGGACGCCCCGTTCATCCCCCACGCGAAGCTCCAGAAGGAGTGGAAGGACCTGACGACGGCGCACCGCGTCCGCGTGGACCGCGTCGATCCCGGCCGCGCGATGGGGTACGTGCTGAAGTACGTGCAGAAGGCGCCGCGCCTCTCCCCGGAGCGGGCCGCGGAGTACCTGGCGGCGAGCTACGGGCGCCGCCTCATCCAGCCCTTCGGGGACCTCTTCGCGGTGAAGGCGCCGCCGAAGGAGGCGCCGCGCTGCGAGGAGTGCGGGCGCCGGGACGGGTGGCGGCCCTACCCGCCCTCGCTCCACTATCACGCGATGGTGCCGATGGCCTTGGAGGGAGGGTGAGCCCACCCCCTGCGGCACCGTGTAGGTAAGGCCTATGACTACGTAACGCACTACCCGTACACACAGAGGGATGCACGGTCTATGACAGGTCGGAAGAAGTCGCCGCCGAAGACGCGAGCCTGCGCGCACTGCGGCCGGGAGGGTAAGCCCGGCCCCATCGTGTACCACGAGAAGTACGCCTGCGAGAAGCGCCCGAAGGAGGCGCGCGAGGTCCCGCCCGCGCCCCCCGCGGGCAAGTCGCGGGGGCTGCGCGTGTCGTTCGAGCGCGTGGAGCTCCAGCCGCTCCCGCGCTTCGCGCCGCCCGGCCAGCGCGTGGAGGTGACCGCCTGACGGC
>DATMKA010000416.1:0-4954 GCA_035553595.1 Thermoplasmatota archaeon
GTGCTGGACAGCCAGCTCCGGACGCCCCCCACGGCCCGCGTCCTCGACGGGCGCGCCCCTACCGTCATCTACACGAACCACGCCCACGCCGGCGCCCCCATCCCCGGCGCCGAGGTGAAGGCCGCGGGCGAGTACACCGTGGACCTCGCGCGGGTGCTCGCCGACCTCGAGGCCCGGGGCGTCCGCTCCCTCATGGTGGAGGGGGGCGCCCGTGTCCTCGCGAGCTTTCTCCGGGAAGGCCTCTGGGACGAGATGACCGTCTACATCGCGCCCCTGGTGGTGGGGGACGGCGCGCCTTCCTTCGCGGAGGGCCGCGTCTCCGATGGGCTACAGGGCCGCGCGCTCACCCTCACGACGGTGGCGCGCCTCGGAGAAGGGGTCCTCCACACCTACCACCCGCGCAAGGAGGGGTGAGGCCCACGGCGGCGCCCCAGTTCATCTGCGACGAGATGCTCGGAAAGCTCGCGCGATCGCTCCGCCTCCTCGGCTTCGACGTGCTCTACCCGAAAGGAGCGAAGGATGACGGGGAAGTCGCGCGCCTTGCGGCAGCGACCGGGCGCATCCTCCTCACCCGCGACGTGGCGCTCAGCACCTACGCGCCGCGCGCCTACCTCCTCCGCACGAAGGACTCGGAGGAGCAGCTCGCGGAAGTGCTCGCCGCCTTCGCGCTCACCCCAGACCCGGAGCGTGCCTTCACGCGCTGCAGCCTCTGCAACACGCTGCTTCAGGACACCGATGCGGCAGCGGCGCGCGAGAAGGTTCCCCCCGACGTGGCGGCGCGCCACAACGAGTTCATGGAGTGCGCCACCTGCGGCCGCGTCTACTGGGAAGGCACCCACGTGGCAAGGATGCGGAAGGACCTCCGGATCACGGGGGACGCTCCCGGCCCTTGACCCGCCTCATTTAATATTGCGGGCGCTTCTTCGGGCGCGAGACGATGCCCGAGATTGAAGTCATCCCCCTCGGCGGCTACTCCGACTTCGGCCGCAACATGACCTGCGTGCGCGTGGGCCGCGAGGCCGTGATCTTCGACATCGGCATCAAGCTCGACCGCATCCTCCTGCACGAGGACGCCGTCTTCGACGAGATGCACCCCCTCGACCTGCAGAAGCTCGGCGCCATCCCCGACGACACGCCCCTCGCGAACCTCGGCGCGAAGGTGGTGGCCATCGTCATCGGCCACGGCCACCTCGACCACGTGGGCGCCGTCGCCAAGCTCGCGGGCAAGTACCGCGACGCGCCCATCATCGCGACCCCCTACACCTGTGCGCTCATCGAGAACATGATCCACGCGGGGCCCCCCGGGAAGAAGGGGGAGAAGCGCCGCCGCCTCGTCCCTAACAAGGTCACGCCCATGAACGCGGGGGAGCGGCGCAGCATCAGCAAGACCCTCGAGCTCGAGTTCGTCCACACCACCCACAGCATCGTGCAAACGGTCTTCCCGGTTCTCCACACGCCCCGCGGCGCCATTGTCTACGCAAATGACTACAAGTTCGACAACTCCCCCGTCATCGGCTCGAAACCGAACTACAAGCGCCTCCGCCAGCTCAGCATGGAGGGAGTGCTCGCTCTCATCTGCGAGTCCACGAACGCGGGCCAGGAAACAAAGACGCCGAGCGAGGCCATCGCCCGCGACATGCTGAAGGACTACCTGTTTGGCCTTGACAACGAGCGCGTGGCCGTCACCGTGAGCACCTTCAGCAGCCACACGGCGCGCATCAAGAGCATCTGCGAGTTCGGCGACGAGCTCGGCCGCGAGGTGATGCTGCTCGGCCGCAGCATGGACAAGTACACCACGCCCGCGGTGGAGCTGGGGCTCCTGCAGCTTCCCGCAAGCACCACCATCTACGGGTACGGCCGCGCCGTCGAGGGGGCCCTCCGCAAGGTGAACAAGGACCCCGGGCGCTACCTCCTCGTCGCGACGGGCCATCAGGGCGAGCCCGACGCGCTCGTGCCCCGCATCGCGAACGGCGACCTGCCCTACAAGATCGAGAAGGATCACCAAGTGATCTTCAGCGCGAACGTCATCCCGAACCCGGTGAACGTCGCAAACCGATATATCCTGGAGACGAAGCTGCGCATGCAGGGCGCCCGCATCATCAAGGGCGCCCACGTGTCCGGCCACGCCTGCGCCGAGGACCACCGGGAGCTGCTCGCGATGCTCGAGCCCGAGCACGTGTTCCCTGCTCACGGCGGCATCGACCTGCAGGCGCAGTTCGTGGAGCTCGCGGAGACCCAGGGTTTCCGCCTCAACGAGTCCGTGCACATCCTCCGCAACTCCGACCGGTTCCTCATCCCGAAGAAGGTTTGACCCGTGGACCTCAAGGCCACTCTCTCCCCCTACGTGAAGCAGGTTGACGAGGCGCTCCTCACGAGCCTCGGCGACATCACCCCCTCCAGCCTCCGCGATGCGTGCGCGCATTACCCCGCCGCTGGCGGCAAGCGCCTGCGGCCCGTGGTCGCGCTCCTTGCGTGCGAAGCCGCGGGCGGCCACCGTGTCCAGGCCGTCCCCGTGGCGGTCGCGCTGGAGCTTGTGCACAACTTCAGCCTCGTCCACGACGACATCATGGACCGCGACGACACCCGCCGCGGCATCCCCACCGTCCACAAGAAGTGGAGCGAGGCTACCGCCATCCTCGCGGGGGACACGCTCCTCGCGAAGGCCTTCGAGCTTCTCGCCGACAGCAACATTCCCCCCGAGACGCAGCAGCGCATCGTCCTCGACCTCGCCACCATGACGCGCGTCCTCTGCGAGGGCCAGGAGCTCGACATGGCCTTCGAGACGCGCGACGCCACGGAGCCCGAGTACCTCGACATGATCTACCGAAAGACGGCGCGCATCTTCGAGGTGGCCGCCCGCTGCGGCGCCATCGTGGGCCTCAAGCAGCGCGGCCTCGGCGACAACACCGCCGTGAAGGCCCTCGAGCAGTATGGGAAGCACCTCGGCCTCGCCTTCCAGATCCGGGACGACGTCATCGACCTCCTCTCCACGAGCGCCGAGATGGGCAAGCCGCAGGGCTCGGACGTGCGGAAGGGGAAGAAGACCCTCATCCACCTCCACGCAAAGGCCCACGCGACCCCGGACGAGCTTGCGACGCTGAACGCGATCCACGGCCGCGCGAACGCCTCCAACGACGACGTGGCCGTCGTCATCAACATCTACCGCCGCACCGGCGGCATCGCCCGCGCTGAGGCCCTCGTGGGGGAGCACACGAAGGGCGCCCTCGACTGCCTCACGCAGCTCCCCGCGACCCCCGCCCGGGAATCCCTCCGGGCGCTCGCGGAGTTCGCGGCGGGGCGGCGCGCTTAGGCCTCGCGGGACTGCGCTTCCCGAGCGGGCGGCGCCTCCGCCCGGGTCAGGGCCTCGTCCTCCGGGATTGGGAGGGTGAAGTAGAACGTGGCCCCCTCACCGGGGACGCCCTCGGCGCCTACGCGGCCGCCGTGCCGTTCGATGATGCGCTTCACCGAGGCGAGGCCGAGCCCGGTTCCTTCGAAGTCCTTTCTGGAGTGGAGGCGCTGGAAGGGAGAGAAGAGGCGGGGGGCCTCGGCCGGGTCGAAGCCCGGACCGTTGTCCTGCACGGAGAAGGTCCGCACCCCCTCGTTCTCACCCTCCAGGTCCACTCCGAGCTCGATCCTTGCCTGAGGTTGGTTGCGGGTGTATTTCCATGCGTTCCCCAGGAGGTTCTGGAGCGCGAGGCGGAGGAGGTCGGGGTCCGCCACGACGTGGTAGGCTCCGGGCTCCGCGGCCTGCACCACGAACTCCACCTCCCGATCGGGGTCGCGTTGGCGCAGGATTTCCACCGTTTCCTCGGCGAGCGATGCGAGATTGACCTTCACCTTCTCGACGTCGTCCCGCCCTGCGCGGGAGAACGAGAGCAGGGACTCCACGAGGCCGTGGAGGCGGGCCCCTTCGGAGCGGGCGCGCTCAACGAGGGCGCGAACCTCGGGGGTTAGGTCGTCGGCGTGGTCATCGAGGGCCGCGTCGAGGAGGGCGGTGAGGCCGCGAAGGGGCGCCCGGAGATCGTGGCTTGTCATGTGGGTGAAGGCCTCAAGCTCCCGGTTAGCCTCCTGCAGGGCGCGGGTGCGCGCGATGACGGTCCGCTCCGCTTCCTCGTAGGCTGCCTGCAGCCGCTGGTGTGCGGCGCGGCGCTCCGTGAGGTCCCGGGTGATCTTGCTGAACCCGAGAAGCGTGCCGTGAGGATCCCGGATGGGGGTGATGGTGACGTTCGCCCAGAAGCGGGTTCCATCCTTCCGGACGCGCCAGGACTCGTCGCGGAAGACGCCTTCCAGGAGGGCGGTCTCGAGGGCCCGCTGCGGTTTGCCGGAGGCCAGGTCCTCCTCAGTGTAGAAGCGCGAGAAGTGGCGCCCCACAATCTCCTTCGCCCGGTACCCTTTCAAGCGCTCCGCGCCAGGATTCCAGGACCGGATGATCCCCTTCGTGTCGAGGGCGAAAATGGCGTAGTCCTCCACCGTCTCCACCATGAGACGGAAGCGTTCCTCGGACTGCCTCAGCGTCTCCTCGAAGGCCCTACGCTCGGTGAGGTCGCGGGTGACCTTGCTGAAGCCAACGAGACTCCCGGTGACGGGGTTGCGGATAGCGGTGATGATCACGTTGGCCCAGAACCGGGTGCCGTCCTTCCGCTCGCGCCACCCCTCGTCCTCGTAGCGGCCCGTCTCCGCGGCGATGATGAGTTCCTGCTCGGGGAAGCCGCGTGCCACGGCCTCATCCGGGTAGAACTGGCTGAAGTGACGTCCCACAATTTCCTCCCGCCGATAGCCCTTGAGCCGTTCGGCCCCCGCGTTCCACGTGAGGACGTACCCCTCCGGGTCCAAGGCGAAGATGGCGTAGTCCTGCACGCCATCGATGATAAGGCGATAAAGATCCTCAACGACCAGGGGGGCCTCCTCAGGCTCCCCTGGTCGTTGAGGATCTTTATCGCCTTATCATCGATGG
>DATMKA010000417.1:0-5711 GCA_035553595.1 Thermoplasmatota archaeon
ATCCGCGGCCGAAGGCGGGCTTGAAGCGGAGGATGGCGCTCCACTCGTTGGCGAGGGTGGGGGTGGCGTCCTTGAGGCCGTCGGGGTCGGTGAGGGTCCCGGCGGTGTCCTTGGTGACGCGGTCCGCGAGCGTGAGGATGCGGTCCACGATCTCGGCGCGGCCGTTGATGGGGTTCTTGTAGTACTCGGCCACCTGGATCTTGACCGTGTGGGCGTTCGTGTTGACGGTGGTGTGGTTCGAGGTGTCGAGGTACTGCACCTCGAGCATGTGCCCGGCGCTGCCGTAGATCACGAACTCGGGGGGGAAGTTCCAGAAGTAGTCGTTGATGGTGCCGTACTTGCGGCCCTGGCCCGTGGGGTCGGGGACGTAGGTGAGGGGGGCGGCGCTGTTGTCGAGCTGGGCGTAGTCGATGGGTTCGCTCCAGGTCACGACGCGGCCACCGGGGCCGCGGACGGCGAAGCGGAGGGTTCCGGCTGCAATCTGTGCCATGCGTCACACCTCCTTAGGCGAGCCCCGCGAGGGCCGGGTTGCTACTGGCGGCTTCGCTGCCGCCGAAGGGGTTGATCTTGCTGAGGATGGGGCCGAGGAACTGCATGGCGACGGTGGCGAGGCCGAAGATGACGGCGCCCTGCCCGGCCTTCTTGATGGCACCCTTGGCGAAGTAGGCGACGGCGGCGCCCGCGAGGATCATGGCCCAGGTGGCACCGACGGGGAGGAAGCGGCTGATGAGAGGGGCGACGAGGACGGCGACCGCGACGGCGCCCACGACCATGAAGGCCAGGGACTTGCCGCTTTCGCCCGTCGCCGTCTGCACGGCGTTCGTTTCGGAGGACATGGAGAGGCTCCAACGCCCCATAGCGCGCGTCGTACCGAGGCTTTTTAAGAAAGTAAGTAGGTCCCCATGTTGGATGCACTCGGGGGGAACCATTTGGTGGTTCCATGCCGAGAGAGGAGAGCAAATCGGAGCGGGTGCGCGCCTACCTGTTGGCGCATCCGGACATGCCTCGCGCGAAAATCGCGGAGGCTTGCGGTGTTTCGCTGCAAACCGTTTACAACGTGGATTATGACCGCCGCCTCAGGCAGAAGCATGGGCGGCGCCTGCCGGAGCCCCGGTTTACTCGGTCCCGCCCGGTAAAATCGGGCCCCGAGGAGGCCGCGGGGACTACAGGCGGCGCGGCGGTGCCTCCCGTGGCGGGGGTGCGTTTGGTGGTCGTGAAGAAACCTACCGGCCGTGCTAAGGAAGCGGCCCCCCGCGAGCCTCCTGCCGAGGAGCCGGGGGAGGCCCGCGCGAAGTGCGGGGCCTGCGGCTTCGTCGTGGTGGGTAAGCCTCCTTCCCGTTGCCCGAAGTGCGGGGGTGCCTAAGTGCCGTGGCTTCCCGTGGATGAGGTGGCGCCCGTGGTGGGCGCGGTGCCTCCGGGCGCGGCGGCCGGGGCGGTCGCGGGCGCTCCCGTGGCGCCTGGAGAGCCGAGTTTCACGTCGCAGCTTCTCCAGTGGCTCCGGGTTTACAACGAGGTGAAGCGGGAGGCGGCTGCCGCGGGTATCGACCTGGGCGCCGTCATTGGGGGTTTCCTGCGGCCTCAAGCGCCCGCCTCCGCGGTGGTGGTGCATCATGTGGGGCCCGCGGGCCCTCTCGACCCCTATAACGCCGCGCTGATGGTGCCTCCCGTGGCGCCTCCTGCTGGCGGGGTGCCTGCGGCGGTGCCGCCGGACGCGGAGAAGGAGCGGGCCCGCCAGGAGGAAGCGCGGGTTCTCGCGGAGGCCCGTAAGGAGGTCGTGGGGTTGATCGACGGGCTCACGGGGGAGGTTCTTCCCTACCTGCTGCGGGATGCGGCGGAGTTCGCGGCCTTCGGTGTGGGGGCGCTCTCGCCTGCGCTCGGGGCCGCGCTGGAGGCGCGGAAGGAGCCCGTGGGCGCGCTCATCAAGGGGCTTACCCTGGAGGAGGCGCGGGAGATCGGGCGGGAGGTCGTGGGGAAGCTGAACCACACCGAATTGAACATCCTGAAGGCCACCATCAAGGAGGCGGCGCGCGCCGCGGCCGAGGCCGGTAAGCAGGCCGGAGGTGGGGCCGGTTGACGGCGGCCGTCTCGAACCTGGGGCACCCTACCCTGATTGACCTGGCGGGCCTCGAGAACCTGACGACGCGCTGCATCGCGCTTCTCGCGGGGCGCGGTAGCGGTAAGACTACCTCCTTGGAGGCCATGACGGAGGCGCCGTGCCGTGTCCTGGCCGTGGATCCCGTGGGGGAGCTCGCGCGGCGCATCGAGCACCGGGAGGACGTGAGCCTGGTGAAGGTCCCGTTGGACTGGCGGGACCGGCCGAAGCTGATCCCGCGCATCCTTGAGGCCCTGCGGGCGTCGGCGCGGTCCCGCGTCGTCGTGGTGGTGCCTCCCGGGCTCTACGCGGACACGGGCCCGTTCGTGGATGCCCTCTGCCAAGCCTTGCTTGACGCGCTGGAGTCCGGGGGCTTGCGGGATGTGGTGTGCCTCTTCGAGGAGTGCCAACGTTACTTGGGCCAGTCCCGGGAGGGAACCAGTTACGCGGCCATCGCTCTCGTGGAGATGGGGCGTAACTGGTCCTGCGGCGTGGTGATGGCGACTCAGCGGCCCGCCAGCGCGCACAAGGAGGCCCTGGCTCGCGCGGATACGTTCTTCGTGGGCCGCCTGTACTACCCGCATGACCTGAACGCGGTAAGCGACCTGCTGGAGGCGAAGGTGCCCGACAAGGTGCAGCGGGCGCGCCTCATCCAGGCCTTACCGGACATGCCTACCGGCCACTTCCTCCTTTCTGAGCCCGCGCACCTTCCCGGAGCGAACACCCCATGACGCCTACCCTGTTCCCTGAATCCTGCCCTGCCTGCCGCGCTCGCGCCGTCGATTACGACGGCTCGGGGCCTGTGTGTTCCTTCCTCGACTGTCCCGCGCCGCTCGCGCTCCTTGGGGGTGCCCCTGCTTGACGGCGGCGCTGGAGTGTCCGAAGTGCGGCCACCGCGGCCCTATCGACCTGGGCGCGCTCAAGGTGGCGGGGGAGGAGGCGGCCCGCGGCCTCTCCGATGATGAGATCGTGGCGCGGGGTCGCCGCGCCATCGCTGCGCTCAACCTGGCGCTTGCGCCGCCGCAGTTCCAGCGGATTCTTGCCATGAAGGCGGACGCGCTGCCGGATGCGAAGGTGCGGGAGGCCGCGAATATCGTGCTCTCGGTGCTTCTCGGGGCGCCCGTGGAGGGTTCGCCTTGAAGGGCCGTTGGCTCCGCCGGGACATGCCCCGCCCCCCGGGGTGGGTGCCGTGCTCGGACGTGTACGAGGACCGGGGGCCCTCGGGGCGCGGCCGACGGGTCCGTCTCCATTGTCAGCACGAGGACGGCGCCGGGCACAAGGGGCCGCATCGCTCGCGCTACTTCGACCACCGCCGGGACCTTCCGCCCCCCGAGGAGATGGGGGGCGAGCCGGGTGCATGACCACTTGATCGGGCTCGTGGACGCCTACCCGGTAGCGTCGTGGTTCCTCGCGGTGGCGGTCGGGGTCCGCATCCTCTGGCCACGCGGCATTGAATGATAGCCGCCCTTTCGGTGCCCTCTGTCGCCCGGTGAGCTTGACGGCTTCGGGCGCTTCCTCCCTGTCTTGATGACGGATTATCAGAGAGGCTTCGAGGACGCGCTGGAGATCGTGGACTACTGGGCGGACGCGCACCTGTGCGGGAAGCCGCCGGACGTGAAAGCGTTCCTGCTCTCCCTCAGGGAGGCGCACCAGGCGGCGAAGGAACACCGCGTGGCGGTCGTGCTCAAGCAGCTTCGGCTGTGACCGAAAAATCTAGGGTCCCCTGCGGGTATGGGGGTTGCATGGGCGAATCGGTGACGATTTCGGTTCCTGCGGGCCACGTTCTTGATGCGATTGACTTCGGGTTCCGCCTGTTGAATGGCAGCGGGGTCGAGGTGACGGTGACGCTGCCCGCGGGCGGCTACAAGATCAAGCCCTTCAACCCCGTCCCTTAGTGGCGCTCGCAACCCTTGGAGAGTGGAAGATGACGATGGCACCCGGCACCTACCTGATTCTCGCAACCGTGGAGGTCCGCGAGGGAGAATCCTTCGAGGAAGCCCTCCTGCGGGCTAAGTGGGTGGAGGTCCATCCCTAACTTCTGAGAGGAACCACGGTTCCGTCGCGTCGTAGTTGATGAGGGTGCCGCACTTGCACGTGTAGCCCTTCGTGTTCTTCAGGCCCTTCAGGCCGAGAACGTCTCGGGGGATGATGCTGGAGGGGGCCTCCGCGCCGTCGTTGAGCGGGAGCGGGATGGCGAAATGGCTGTCAGCGATTTCGGCGCACCCATCGCAGAGGGGCGCGTAGATCGCCACGCGGGTCATCTCGCTTCCTCCACGGTCTTGAGGTGGCCGCTGATGATGGGCCGGGGCGGTTGCGCCGTCGCGCCGTTCAGGGAGAGGGGGAGCTTGCTGACCTCGACCTTCGCGCGTTCCAGGGCTTGGGCGGGGCTCGTGGCGTCCACGAATCGGGGAACGATGAAGGTCACGCGCACGGGCACGTAGTACCGCGTGACGGGCAGGGTTGCGTCGTCCTCGGCCTGCATCAGCGGCGCACCTTCCCTTTCTTGGTGGCGGGCTCGAACTCGGGGGGCTCCTCTTCGGGTTCCCCGGCCGCTGCATCCGGCCGGGGAACGCGCTTCCATCCTCCGCTTTTAGTCTCCTCTCGTTGGAGGAATTCACGGATGGCGGTTGAGATGACTTCGGCCTTGGAGCGGTAGCCCCATCGGTTGTCCCGGAGGTACTCCTCGACCTGGTCAAGGAGTGCGTCGGGGAGGGAGATTGAGGTGTACCCCGCAGGCATAGCGCACCCCTATCGCATACGTACCAGTAAGCGTTTTGAAAGAAAGGAGCCGCACCTTTCCCGCACCTATGCGGGAAAACTTCATTAACCGGGCGAGCGTACAGGCTATGCGGTATACATGCGATACAAGTCCGTGAGTCTACCCGAGGATTTGCTGTACGAGATTGACAGGGCCATCGCCACCGGGAGCTTCCGGCAGTTCGCCGTCCGGACGAAGCCCCGGGCGATTGAACTGGCGGTCCGGAACTTCATCGCGTCCCTGACCGGCGCCCCGCGGAGCGTGGTCTGATGCGTGCGGGGAAGTGCGATTTCTGCGGGGAGGACGTGTCCACGCCCGCGAAGCTGAACGCGCACCTCCGCGACGTGTACTGGGGGAAGGCCTGATGGCGACTCCCTACAAGACGATGAGCATCCCCGCGGACCTCTACGAGAAGCTCGACGGGGCGCGCCTGGAGGCCGGGGAGGGCTACCGTTCCGTGACGGAGCTCCTCGTGATGCTCGCTCGGAACTGGCTACGTGAGCAGAAGGGGGCGGCGTGACCGTGGCAGGCGCTGAGTGGGTCGGACTGACGCAGCTTCTGGTGCGGGATGCCCTTGGGAATGTGAGGGTGGTCGTGAATCTTGAGCCCGGCGACACCTGGGCCGTCGAGCGCGTTCACCTTCACCGGAAAATCGGCGCGCAGGGAGTCATCGAGATCGAGGTTGGGGAGCCTCGTGAAGTCAGCAAGGAGGAGGAAGCCCGTCTCCTTGAGCAGATGGCGGCGGCGGAACGGGAGAACGCGCAGAAGGGGGCGGCCTGATTGGCTCCTGTGGTGCGTTCCTTGGACCTTGACGCGCTGACGCTTCTCGTGGGGTCGCATGGCCCGAACGATGCGCAGCAG
>DATMKA010000418.1:0-3596 GCA_035553595.1 Thermoplasmatota archaeon
TTCCCCGCCACCTTCGTGCGCCCCGCCCCCCGCCTCCTCAACGTCTTGGGCGCCGGCCGCGTCCTCCTCAGCCACCCCGAGGCCGCCCGCATGGCGTTCCACGACCAGGCCTGGCACCTCATGGAGGAGGCCCGCCACTTCCTGCAGGCCGTGGACCTCGGTTGGGTGCGCGTCCAGCTGCCCGCTCCCACTGTCGCCGTGCACGCCCGCTGAGCGCACTTTCAGCGTCCCCGGGCGCAGCCTGATAGCCGCGCCCTCCCTTTTTTGGGCCATGGCGGCCACTCCCGACGACACGCGGCACGCCCTTCTCCGCCGCGCCCGCAACGTCTCCCAGGCCACCCTGGACGTCACGGGGCTCGGCGAGTGGCAGTGGGAGGCCCCCTCGGAGCACGGCACCTACGAGGTGAAGGAGCTGGAGGCCCGCTCAGCCCTCACCCAGATGCCGCCGCCCTACCCTGGGTACAGCCTCAACCCCTACACGGGCTGCAGCCACGCCTGCCTCTACTGCTACGTGCCCGACGTGGCCCGCGTGGAGCGGCCCCGCTGGGGCTCCTACGTCGTCGTGAAGCGCAACCTGCCCACGCTCCTTGCGCGCGAGGTGAAGCGGCGCGAGCCCAGCTCCGTGTTCCTCTCCTCCGCCACGGACCCCTACCAGCCGGTGGAAGCGGAGGCGCTTGTCACGCGCCGCTGCCTCGAAGTCCTCGCGGGGGCCGACTGGCCCCTCCGGGTGCTCACGCGCTCCCCCCTCGTTCTCCGCGACGTGGACCTTCTGAAGCGCTTCAGCCGCGTCATCGTGGGCATGAGCGTGCCCACCCTCGACGACGAGGTGCGGCGCATCCTCGAACCCACGGCGCCCCCCATCGAGGGCCGCCTCAAGACGCTCAGGCGTCTCGCCGACGCGGGCCTCGACACCTACGTCTCCTTCGCTCCCGCCTACCCGCTCACGGGCGGCGTCACCCCCGACGACATCGCCCGGGCCCTCGCCGAGGCCGGCGTGAAGGAGGGGTGGGTCGGGTCATGGAACTACATGACCAACATCCGCGGCCCCCTGGCGGAACGCCTGCGGGGAACGCCCTATGAACACTTTGCGGAGCAGGTGGAGGACAAGGCCTACACGCGCCATTTCTTCCGCCGCCTCGACTACGCCCTCAAGCGGCGCGGCGTCAACCTCCACGTGTACCTGCCGGAGGAGGCGCCGCGGGCGGTGCGCGGCGCGACCCGCGACCCGCTTGGGATGGACATCTGAGGCCCCGGTTCGGGGCCGAAACCGCGGAGCGGCGGCGCGGCGGAGCTTCACGGAGCCTTTGAGAATCCTCCGTGGACCTCCGCCTCACCGTCCCACCGTGGTTTCAGCTGGGATGCTCACTCGGGAGGAGCGCCTCGCGACGCGGGCTCAGAGCCCAAGGGCGAAGCGCCTCAACCAGCGGGGTCCCCACCAGTTCCACTTGCCCATGAGCCGCATCGTCGCAGGCACAATGAGCGCGCGAACCACGGTGGCGTCGACAGCGATCGCGATGGCGAGCCCGAGCCCGATGCTCTTGATGAGCACCACCTCGGCAAGCGCGAAGGAGCCGAACACGACCACCATGATGGCGGCGGCGCCCGTGATGAGGCGACCGCTCTGCTCCAAGCCCTCGGCGACGGCCTGGGTGTTGTCGCCCGTGCGCTCGTACTCCTCGTGGATGCGGCTGAGGAGGAGCACCTCGTAGTCCATGCTGAGGCCGAAGACGATGCAGAACAGGATCACGGGGAGACTCGGGTCGATGGCGCTCGGCGTGAAGGCGAGAAGCTCCGTGAAGTGGCCCTCCTGGAAGATCCACACGATGGCGCCGAAGGAAGCGGTGATGCTGAGGAGGTTCATCACCACGGCTTTTGCGGGGAGAACGAGGCTCCCCGTCTGGAGCATGATGAGGAGATAGGTCGCGATGAGGACGAAAGCCACGGCGTAGGGCGTCGCCTCGTACACGAGGTCGAGCACGTCCATGTCGGTGGCCGTCTGGCCCGTCACGAGCACCTCTCCGTCAGCAACGGCAGGAACGGTCCGGATGCGGTCCACGAGGGCGCGGGCCTCGTCGCTCGCCTCGTGGTGCGGCGTGGACACGGAGAGCACGACCACGCGGCTGCCCACAGTCTGGTTCACCATGGTGGCAACGGGCGGCGGGAGGCGGTCGCGCGGCGCCTGGTAGAGGCCCTGGTAGTCGGCCCGCGTGAGGTTCGGGTCGAGGTCCACGATGCTGTCCACCCGCGAAACCCCCGGGAGCGCCGCAACGGCACGGCTCAGGTCATACACGGCCCCCACACGCTCGGGAGCAAGGGGGTTGCCTTCGGGGTAGTTGACCACGATGACGATGGGGGTGCTGCCGCGGTCGGGGTAGCTGGCCTTCAGCTCCTCCCAACCGCGGCGGCTCTCCACGTCCTCGGGAAGCTGCTCGATGCTCGCGCCCGCAAGATGCACGTTCAGGAAGGGCGCGCCCGCGGCCACGAGGAGCAGGAACAGGGGAACGAACACGAGGAGCGGACGCTTCATGACGCCGAGGGCGAGGCGGTGCCAGAACCCGGTGCCGGTCGCGCGGGGCCTCCCGAGGCGCGGAAGGGAGAGCTTGTTCACGCGCGGGCCGAGAAGGGAGAGGAGGGCGGGGAGGAAGGTGAGGGCGTAGAGGACGGCGAAGGAGACCACGATGGTGCCCGCGAGGCCCATGCTACCGAAGAAGATGCGGTGATAGAACAGGAGGCCTGCGAGGCCGATGGCGACCGTGAGGCCCGAGAAGAGCGTGGCGCGGCCGGCGGTTGCGAGGGTCACGACGAGGGCGTCCTCGGTGCCGCGGCCGTGGGCGAGCTCCTCGCGGAAGCGGTTCACGAGGAACAGGGAGTAGTCGATGGCGACGCCGAGCCCGATGAGGGTCACGATGTTCATGGCGTAGATGCTCACGTCCGTCGTGTTCGCGAGGAGGAGCACGCCTCCGACGCCGCCCACCACGGAAAGAATGCCCACGCCGAGGGGGAGGAGGGCGGCGACGACGGTGCCGAACACGACGAGCAGAAGCAGGAGCGTGAAGGGCAGGGAGACGATCTCCGCGCGCTGCAGGTCCGTCTGCAGCGTGGCCTCGAAGTCGTGGTTGATGGCGACGCCGCCCGTGGCGAGCACTTGGAGAGTGGGGGAGGAGACCTGCTGACGGATGTCGGCGTAGTAGCCGCGCGCCACGACCTCCTCGTCGCGGAGGGTGACGAGGGCGATGGCCTTCCGGCCGTCGGCGGAGATGAGGCGGGCGGCCTCGTACGCGGGGGCGTTGTAGGGCGTTTTCACGCTCTCCACGCGCGGGTCCCGGGAGGCGGCGGCGAGGGCCTGGGTGAGGGCCCTTTCGAAGGCGGGGTCCTCCGCGCGCATCGTGGAGTGGCTGAAGAGGAAGGTGATGGTGGCGCCCCCGGCTCCCGGCAGGTCCTCGGCCATGAGGTCGAGGCCGCGGGTGGACTCCGCGCCCGCGGGGGGCTGGTAGGGCGTGAGGGTGCCGCCGAAGGCGACGCCGAGGACGGAGAGGGCGAGGAGGACCCCGGAGGCCGCGAGGACGAGGAGGCGGCGGCGGTGGACGAAGCGGGCC
>DATMKA010000419.1:0-10316 GCA_035553595.1 Thermoplasmatota archaeon
AGCGTGGACGGCGTCCCCGTTCTGCGCCTGGGGAAGGAGGTGGTCGAGGTTTGTGAAGGGGACGGGGACGGGGAGGGCATCCACGGGGACGCCGTCCACGCTCACGGGGCCCATGCCCGCCGTGTAGGGGTACTGGAGGGCCTCCGGCACGTCCAGGAAGGCCTCCTGCACGAGCACGTCCTCGCCGCCCGCCATGGCGGTGAGGTTGGCCTTGAGGTCGGCCTTGAACTTCGCGAGGAGCGCGCGGTCCTCGGCCGTGAGGTGGTCGTCGGGGAACAGGGTGGCGGGGTCGTAGCGGTCCGCCACCTGCTGGAGGGCAAGGAGCGCGTCGCGGTAGGCGTCCTGGACGGCGGCGCTCGGGAGGGCGCCGGCCTCGGCGCGCACGAGGGCCTCCTGCACGGGGAGGAGGGCGGTAAGCATGGCGTCGAGGTTCGCGGCCACGGGCGAGCGGGAGGTAGCGTTCCAGGTGTGGACAAAGCCCGCGAGGGCCCCCACGAAGGCCGCCACTTCCTCCGGGGAAGCGTGCTGGAGGCTCGCCTCGAAGGCCTCGGGGTCGCTCAGGTTGAAGCGGGAGGCGGTGGCGTTGAGGCGCTGGAACTCGGAAGCGAGGAGCGCGCTCTGCATGCCGAGGTCGCGGTCGAGCTGCTCGAGGAGCGCGAGCACTTGGTCGATGTGGCCCGTGAGGGCCGCCGTGTCGTTGCCGCCGCTCTTGAGGAGAGGGAGGAGGGCGCGCGCGAGGTAGGGGTCCTCGACGGTGGTGAGGAGGCGGTCCATCTCGCGGAGGGCGGGGCTCGACCGGAGGGCGGGCGGGGCCGTGCGGAGGGCCGCGCGCAGCTCCGCGAGGGCGGCCTCCGTGGGGCCGTCCCGCTCGAGGGCAGCGAAGGCGTTGGCGATGCGGAGGGTGGCGTCCGCCTCGGGGTTGGGCGCGAAGGTGGCGCTCACGGGGGTGAGCACGGCGGGGATGGAGAGGAGGAGCACCGCCGTGAGGGCAAAGGCGCGGCGGGTGGCGGGCGTGAGGAGGCGGATTGTGGCGGTCAGAGGACATCACGCTCCTCGGCGTTGCGCCAGGGCTCTCCACCAATCTGGTAGAGGGCCACGGGATGATCGGCGAGGCCGGCGTCGTCGGCCTTCTGGTACAGGTCGTAGTACCGGGCCACGGTCTCGTCGAGGTACACGTAGTTGTCCACCGTGAGACGGTCGGCGAGGTTCAGGAAGACACGGGCGACGCGGGTGGCCCAGTCGAGACGCTCCCGCAGGGGCGAGGGCACCGTCACGGGCATCGCGGGGACCTTCGAGGCCACCTCGGCGGGCACCTCTTCGGGCGCCGTCAGGGTGCGGTCGCGGACGGCCTCCTCGAGGAGGTCGGCCGTGGCGTTGCCCTGGGCGGGGGAGACCATGCGGAACAGGATATCCTGCACGGCGGTGCGGCCGGGGAGGTCCCAAGCCTTGGCCGTGAGGGTGTGGTTGCCGGCCGTGAGGCGGAAGGTGTCGAGCTCGAAGACGTAGGCGCTCACGGTGACGCTCTCACGGATAACCCGCGGGGGCTTCGTGAGGTCGTCCTCGTCACGCTCGTAGGTAACATGCTCGTAGGTGACGTTGCGGGGCACCGTGGCGGTGCCGATGCGGAGGCCGTCCACGGCAAGCTCCACGCGGTCGATGGGGTTGCCATCATCGCTCGCGACAACCCACACGGCCACGCGGGTGCCGGCCACGAGGGTGGTGCCCGCAAGCTGGGGGTTCTTGTCCGTGACCACTTGGTCCTCGCGGGGGATGGGCACGGGCGTGGGCGGAAGCCCACCCACCTCACCCTCGATATCGACGTCCTGGTTTGCGAAGGCCGTCTTGAACAGGGGGATGCTCGCGTTCTGGAGGTTAAGGGCGCCAGGGAAGGGCCGGAGGATGCCCACGCTGGGGCCGCTCGCGTCGTTGTAGACGCCGCCGAGGTCCTCGTCGCAGTTGCCCGCAAGGTCGCACACGCCCACACCGATGCCGATGGGGCCTTCCTCGCCTACGTCGAAGCAGTGGAGCTCCACGTCGAGGCGGAGGCGGATCACCTCGCGCACGGCACCCGTGAGGCGCAGGAAGGCGCGCTCGACGCCGCTCAGGAGGTCGAGGCCCGTGACCTCCACGCAGAGGTGGCCGTTGATGTAGATGTGGCCACGGATCTCCGTGTACAGCGTGTTCTCCAGGTGGAGGCCCACGATGGGCGTGGTGAGATCGATAAGGATCTCGTGCTCGTACACGAGGCCGGGCGTGCCGGAGCCGTCCACGGCGTAGTACTGGATGCGGTGGCGTCCTTCGGTGGTGAAGTTGATGGGGCCCGTGTAGGGAACCCAGAGGCCGTCGGTGCCGAGGCGGTACTGGAGGCCCAGGATGCCGCTCGTGGGGTCGGAGGCGTTGAGGGTGAGGAGGACGCTGCTGCGGAACCAGCTCTGGTTACCCTCGATGCCGGCCACGCTCGCGTTCGCCACGGGCAGGTCCATGTCGATGCGGACCGTGACCTCGCGGGTGGCGGGGTTTCCGGCCACGTCCACGGCCGTGTAGTTGAGGACGTACACGCCGCTTCCCGTGAGCTTCACGGGGCTCGCGTAGGTCCCCTTGTTCACGCCGTTGAGCTTGTAGGTGATGCGTTGGAGGCCACTCGTGGCGTCCACAGCGGAGAGGCTCACGGTGGCGGGGCCCGTGTACCAGTCGCCAAGGCCCAAGGGGCCCGTCACCTGGTGGGTGGGCACGGGGGCCGTGCCGTCCAGCTTCAGGGTGGTGGCGGGCTTTGCCGTCTCGAGGTTGCCCACGAGGTCCATGGCGCGGTACTGGAGGGTGTGGAGGCCGTCGCCCGTGATCGTGAAGGGTCCGGCGTAGGTGGTCCAGTTGCCGCCGTCGGTGCGGTACTCGATGAAGCCCACGCCCGCCTCGAGGTCCTTGGCGGTGAGGGTCACCTTCACGGGGCCGCGGTACCAGCCGCTCGAGCCCACGGGGCCCGTGAGGGCGGCCGTGGTGGTGGGCGGCGTGATGTCGAGCTCGAGGCTCAGGTTCAGGTACTGGAGCGGCTCCACGTTGAGGGCCTTGTCGGTGGCGCGGTAGGTGATGTTGTACACGCCGGAGAGGGTGAAGGTGCGGGGGAAGCTCGTGGCCACGCCGTTCACCCACGCCTGCACGCTCTGGACGCCGCTCACGGGGTCGGCCGCGAGGAGCTGCACGGTGGTGGCGCTGTGGTAGAGGCCGGTCTCAGGGTTCTGGGTGCCGTTCACGAGGGCCGTGGTCACGGGCTTCGTGAGGTCGATGCCGAGGGTCACGGGGCGGAGCGCTTCCACGTGGCCCACGAGGTCCGTGGAGGAGAGGTGGAGAACGTGGGTGCCTTCGCCTTCCACGCGGAAGGTGCTGCCGGGGACGTAGGCCACGTCGAGGCCGCCGTCAAGCCGGTAGGTGGTGGAGGCGACGCCGCTGCCGGGAGCATCCGTGGGGTCGAGGCGGACCGTGAGGTTGGACCGGTACCAGGTGCCGGTGCCCTTCGTGTTCTCCTGCACGACGGCCGAGGTGACCGGGGGCGCGAGGTCCACGCGGATCGTGAAGGGCGAAGCGGTGAACAGGTTTCCTGCCGCGTCGGTCACGCGGCCCTCGAAGGTGTGGGTGCCGGTGCTTCCGAGGGTGACGGCGCCCGCGTACACGCGCCAGGTGCCGCCGTTCAAGCGGTACTCCACGAGGGCGACGCCGCTCGTGGCGTCGCTGCCGTTCGCGAACACGCGAGGCGCGGTGGTGTACCAGCCCGTGGGGTGGAGGGTGCCGGAAATGGCGAAGGAGAGGGAGGGCGCTGTCGCGTCGATCTTCACCAGGGTTTCGCGGGTGGCTTCCACGTGGTCCACGAGGTCCACGGCGCGGTGGGCGAGGCGGTGGATGCCGTCCGTCACCAGGGGGATGGGGCCCGTGTAGGGAGCGAGGGGGCCGCCGTTCACGCCGAGCTCGCGGCTCGCGACGCCCGCGCCCTCGTCGGTGGCGTTCACCGCAGCCTGGACGGCGGAGCGGTACCACCCGTTGGTGCCGGGAGTGCCGCTCAGGACCTGGATGCGGCTCTCGGGGGCAGTGATGTCCACGCGGACGTCGCGCCGCACGAGGCTCTCAAGGTTGCCGGCCACGTCCTTGCTGAAGGGGTCGAAGGCGTGGATGCCGGTGCCCTTGATGGCAACGGGGCTCGTGTACACGGTGACGTCGCCGCCGTCGAGGCGGAAGTACGTGGTGGCCACTCCGCTCGTGCCGTCCGTGGCGGCGAGGGAGGCCGTGACGTTGGACTTGTACCAGCCGCTCGTGTGGAGGGTGCCGCCGTAGGTGACGGTGGTGATGGGGCGTGTCTTGTCGATGCTCACGTTGAGGCGGCGGAGGGGTTCGGTGTTGCCGCCGAGGTCGATGGCGAAGTACTCCACGCGGGTGGTGCCCTCGGTGGTGAGGGTGAGGGGGCCCGTGTAGGTGAGGAAGCTGCCGGCGCCGTTGAGGCGGTACAGGATGTCCGTCACGCTGCTCTCGCCGTCGGTGGAGGAGAGGCTCATGGTGACGTTGGTGGTCCACCACCCGTTGTCGCCGCGGATGCCCGTGAGCTGGCCCGTGGTGACGGGCGGGAGGGTGTCGAGGAGCACGGTGCGGGTGGCGGCGGAGGTGCGGCCATTGCTGTCGCGCACGGTCAAGGTGACGTTGAAGAGGCCTTCCACGTCGTAGTCGTGCACGGGGTTCTGGTCGAAGCTCCCGGCGCCGTCGCCGAAGCTCCAGGACCAGTTCACGATGGGCACCATGGCGCTCACGCTCGTGTCCGTGAACTGGATGAACCCGAGGCTCGCGTTGAGGGTGGTCTGCTCGAAGGAGGCCCAGGGGCGGACGGCGATGGGGGCGCGGTCGCCAACGCCGGAGATGCCCTTGCGGTAGGGGACCTGGTCGTCGCCGATGCCGTCGCCGTTGGTGTCGTTGCCCGCGTAGTCGCTCCAGCAGTTGCCGCCGAGGGTGGGGCCGCCGCAGATGTTGCGCCCGGACTGGAGGGGCTGGTCCCACTTGGTGAGGGAGGCTGTGTCCTGCGCGTTCGCGGTGTTCTGGAAGAAGTTGTTGGTGAGGGTGGCTCCGCCCGAGGCGGAGTCGATGGCGGCGCCCACCGCGTTCTGTAGGAAGTAGCTGTTCCGCACGGTGACACCGTCGCCGTTGGTGAGGCGGAGGCCCGCGCCCGTGGCGTTCCGCAGCGTGAGGCGGTCGAGGGTGGCCCCCGCGCCCCACTGGTCGAAGCGGAGGATGTCGCCCGCCACATGCTGAAGGGTGGCGTTGCGGAGGGTGGAGTGCACCCCGCCGCCAGTGTACCCGTAGAACAGGAGGCCGCTCCAGCGCTTCCCGGCCACGTGGGAGGTGAAGGTGACGGGGGCGGTTTCCGTGCCGAGGACCTGGAGGCCGGCGCTGTTGCTGGTGCTGCAGCAGGCGCCGATCGCGAGGTCCACGTTCTCGCCGAGGCGGAGGGTGACGCCGGGCTCCACCGTGAGGGTGGCCCCGTTGCGGAAGGTCACGTCGTCCACGAGAACGTAAGGCACGGGGACGTGGCGGAGGGTGTGGGAGGCCGAGTAGGAGGTACCGCCGCGGAGCACGATGGTAAGATTCACGGGGCTGAACTGCGCGCTCTCGAACTTGCTGGTGAACCCGGTCTGCGCATAGGCGACCGTCTGGTTGAGGAAGGTGACGCTGCGGAAGGTGGGTTGCGCGTCATAGGCTTCGCCATAGAAGCCGCGCTTCCCGCCCTCGAAACGAGTGTCCACCACGAGGGGGGAGGACCCGGAGGAGTAGATGCCGCCCTCGGTGGCGCCCGCGACGTGGCTCGACCGGAGCGTGATGCCGTGACCATTGGTGAGGGCCACGCCGTACCCGGTGACGTCGCGGAGGGTGACGTTGTCGAGGGTGGTGACCGCGTTCCACTGGTCGAAGCTGAGGGCGTGGGTGTTTACGCCCTGCAGGGTGGTGTTGCGCAGTGTGGTGGCGAGGCCGCCGCCGGAGTACCCGTAGAAGCGCAGGCCGCTCCAGCGCGTGGCTTCCCCGTCGGGGATGAACGTGACGGGCTTGGCGGTTGTGCCTTCGGTGCGGAGGGCAGCCGCGTTGCTGGTGCTGCAGCACGTCCCGAACAGGAGGTCCACGTTCTGGCGCATCCGGACGGTGACGCCGGGCTCCACGGTGAGGACAGCACTGCGGAAGGTGACGTCGTCCACGAGGACGTAGGGGGCCCCGATGTTGCGGAGCGTGTGAGAAGCCGTGTAGGTGGTGCCGCCCCGCAGCACCATTGTGAGGCCGGCGGGTGCGAGGGTGATGTTCTCGAGGTTGGTGTTGAAGCCGACCTGCCCGTACGCTAGGGTCTGGTTGAGGAAGCGCACGTTCCGCAGGGACGGCTGCACGTCGTAGGCTTCGCCATAGAAGCCGCGCTTGCCCCCCTCGAGCGTCACGTCGAACAGCGTGGGAGAGGAGCCGGAGGAGTAAACGGCCGCCTCGCTCCCCTTGAGGTGGGAGCGCTTCACCGTGAGGCCGTGGCCGTTGGTGAGGTGGAGGGCGTAGGCGGTCACGTCGGAGATGGTCACGTTGTCGAGGGTGGTGGGCGCGTTCCACTGGTCGAAAGCCACAGCATTCCCCGCGACCCCTTGCAGGGTGGTGTTGCGCAGCGTGGTCGCGAGGCCGCCACCGGAGTACCCGTAGAAACGGAGGCCGCTCCAGGAGGTGCCAGGCGTGTCGGGGACGAAGCGGACGGGCGCGGTGGCCGTGCCGGCAATCCGGAGGGCCGCGGCGTTGCTGGTGCTGCAGCACGTCCCGAACAGGAGGTCCACGTTGGGACGCAGCCGCAGCGTCACGCCGGGCTCCACGGTGAGGACTGCTCCACGGAAAACAATGTCGTCCACGAGGACGTAGGGAACCGCGAGAGCGCGCAGAGTGTGCGCGCTCGTGTAGGTGGTGCCGCCGCGCAGCACCACGGTGAGGTTCGCGGGGGAGAAGGTCACGTTCTCGAAGCGGCTGTTGAAGCCCACCTGGGCGTGGGCCACCGTGTTGTTGACGAAACGCACGTTTCGGAGCGTGGGTTGCGCGTCGTAGGCTTCGCCGTAGAAGCCGCGCTTGCCCCCCTCAAGGGTGACGGTGTTGAGCGTCGGCGACGAGCCGGAGGAGTAGATGCCGCCCTCGGGAGCGCCGGCGAAACGGCTGCTCTTCACGGTGACGCCGTGGCCATTCGTGAGCGCGAGGGCATAGGCGCCCGCGTTCAGCACTGTGACGTTGTCGAGCGTGGTGGGCGCGTTCCACTGGTCGAAGCTGAGCCCGTGGGACGTGGTGCGCTCCAGGGTGAAGTTGCGGAGCGTCGTCGTGACGCCGCCGCCCGAGTACCCGTAGAAGGTGAGGCCGTTCCAGCGCGTGGCGGGGGACGTGGAGGTGAAGCGGACGGGCTCCTCGGTGGTGCCATTCACAGTGAGGCCGGCGACGGCGCTGGTGCTGCAGCACCGACCAAAGGACAGGTAGGTGTTGGGGTGCCAGCGGACGGTGACGCCGGGCTCCACGGTGAGGCGGCGCCCGTTGTCGAAGCCCACCCAGTCGAGCACCTCGTAGTCGGCGCCCACCTTGTGGAGGGTGTGGTCGACGGAGTAGCGCGTTCCGGACTGGAGCTGGATGGTGCCGGTGCCCGCGTAGGTGTTGACGCGGAAGTCCGTGAGGAAGGAGGCGCGGATGTGGGCCACCGAGTGGTTGCTGAAGTGGTTGCCCACCACCGTGGGCCGGGAGGCGCTGTCGCCCACGATGCCGTAGGGACCGTTCCCGAAGCGCGAGTTCTTGATGGTGGGGGAGGACGAGGAGAGGGCGACGCCGTTCGTGCCCGGGGACTCCACCGTCACGTTGTCGAGCGTCACTTCGCTCGCGAGGTACAGGTCGAAGGTGTTGCCGCTCGTGTGCCGCACCGTCACGTTCCGGAGGACGCCATCGCCCTCGTTGCCGTAGTAGCCCGTGAAGCGGACGCCGCCCCACCGGGTGGAGGCGTTGCCCGCGAGGCTCTCGAGGAGGATGGGGTCGGCTGCCGTGCCCTGGGCCACAAGGTAGCCGGGACGGTAGCTGGTCGTGCCGCTCTGAAGGCCCACGGTGATGTAAGCGGCGGAGGCAAACCGGAGGTGGAGCCCGGGCTCCAGGGTGGCGGTGGCGGAGTCGCGGAGACCGAACCATTCGAGCACCTCGTAGACCACGGGCTCGTCGCGCAGCGTGAAGGAATACCCGTAGTGCTGGTTGCCCGTGAGAAGTTCCACGGCGGTGCCTGTGCCCGAGAAGGTGTTGCCGTCGAGAACGGAAGTGAGCCCGAGGCGCGCGTGGCGCACCGTCTGGTTCTCGAACGTGTTCCCAAGGAGCGTGGGCCGGCTCGACCAAGAGGAGACATCGATACCGCGCTGCCCCCTGATGAAGCGCGAGTTCTTCACGAGCGGGGAGGACTCGGAGAGGTAGATCCCGGTGGTGCCGGGGGATTCCAGGGTGACGTTGTCGAGCGTCACCTCGTTCGCGAGGTAGAGGTCGAGGAGGCGCGTGGCCGCGTGGCGGAGCGTCACGTTCCGGAGGAGGCCGTCGCCCTCGTTGCCGTAGTAGCCCGTAAATCGGAGGCCGCCCCACCCACCCGTCGCGGAGCCGCTGAGGCTCTCGATGAGGATAGGGTTCTCAGTGGTGCCCTGCGCCACAAGGTACCCAGGGCGGTAGCTGGTGGTGCCGCTCTGGAGGCCCACGGTGATGTGGGCGGCGGGCCCGGCCTTGATGTGGACGCCCGGCTCCAGGGTGGCGGTGGCGGAGTCGCGGAGACCGAACCACTCCTTGAGCTCATAGATGACGGGCTCGTCGCGCAGCGTGAAGGAGTACCCGTAGTGCTGGTTGCCGGTAACGAGCTCGACGAAGGAGCCGGTGCCGGAGAAGGTGTTGCCCTTCAGGAGGGAGGTTAGGCCCACCCGGGCAAAGCGGCCCGACTGGTTCTCGAAGTGGCTGTCGCGCACCGTGGGCCGGCTCGACCACGAGGAGACATCGATGCCGCGCTGGCCGCCCACAAACCGGCTTCCCTTCACGAGAGGGGAGGAATCGGCGAGGTAGAGGCCCGCGCTCCCCGGCGTCTCGAAGGTGACGTTGTCGAGGGTGAGGGCGCTCGTGCTGGAGGCCTCGATGGCGTGGGCCGCCGCGTTGCGGAGCGTCACGTTCCGCAGCGTCCCGCTCGCCTCGTTCCCGTAGTACGCGTAGAACCGGAGACCGCCCCACCCGTTGGTGGTGGAGCCGCTGAGGCTCTCGATGAGGATAGGGCTCTCGGTGGTGCCGAGGGCGTTGAGGCTGCCGTAGCGCACGCTGCTGCTCGTCTGGAGCCCGGGCTGGATCGTGATCCCGGCGCCGAGCTTGAGGTGCAGGCCCGGCTCGAAGGTGGCGACGGCGCCGTCGCGCAGCCCGAAGTAGTCCAGGATTTCGTACGCGAAAGGTTCCTGGCGGAGCGTGAACGAGTAGGAATAGTGCTGGGAGCCCGTGACGAGCGTCACGAAGGAGCCCGTGCCCGCCACGGTGTTCCCATCAAGGACGGAGGTGAGGCCAACGCGGGCGTGGCGCACCGTCTGGTTCTCGAAGCTGTTGCGGAGGAGCGTGGGCCGGCTCGACCAGGAGGACACGTCGATGCCGCGCTGACCACCCACGAAGCGGCTGCTCTTCACGGTGGGGGAAGCGTCCGTCAGGTAGAGCCCGTTCGTGCCGGGGCGGTCGAAGGTCACGTTGTCGAGGGTGATCGAGCTTGTCGTTGCGGCTTCGACGGCGTTGCTGGCGGCGTTCCGCAGCGTGACGTTCCGGAGCGTCCCGGTGGCCTCGTTGCCGTAGTAGCCCGTGAAGCGGAGGCCGCCCCATCCTCCCGTCGCGGAACCGCTCAGGCTCTCGATGAGGACAGGCTTCGCAGTGGTGCCCAGAATCTGGAGGTGGCCGTACCTGACGCTGCTGCTCGTGTAAAGGCCGGGCTGGATGGAGGCGCTCGCGCCGAGCTTGAGATGGACACCGGCCTCGATGGTGGCGGTGGCCCCGTCGCGCAGGCCGAAGTACTCGGTGAGCTCGTAGGGGAAAGGCTCCTCGCGGAGCGTGAACGAGTAGGAATAGTGCTGGGACCCCGCCACGAGGTGCACGGTGCTTCCCGTGCCCGCCACGGTGTTCCCATCAAGGACGGAGGTGAGGCCAACGCGGGCGTGGCGCACCGTCTGGTTCTCGAAGCGGTTCCCGACAAGGGTGGGCCGGCTGTCCCAGCCCGTGACGTCGATGCCGTAGGTGCCGCCCACGAAGCGGCTGCTCTTCAC
>DATMKA010000420.1:0-3740 GCA_035553595.1 Thermoplasmatota archaeon
GTTGAACGCGTAGCGGCGGAGGTCCCGCGTGCCGGAGAGAGTGTGGATCGTTCCGTCGGGAACGAGGTCGAGGCCGCGCAGGGGGGTGGGTGCGGTGGAGCCGAACACGTCGCCGCCGCTCGCGGCAGCAAGATAGAGCGCGCCTCCGGCGGTTGCGAGGGCGAGGAACTCCTGGCCGCGGACGGTTTCCGCGTCGAGGGCCACGATGTCGGCCACGATGCGCGTGTAGGGCACCCAGGCGGTGCTGGTCTTCGCGCGGGAGTACACGGTGGTGCCCATGAGGGCGTGGACGGCGCTCGTTGTGACGGCCACGTCGGTGAGGTCGCCGGTGCCGGGGCTCGTCTGGTTGAACCAGCGCGTGCCGTCGTAGCGGGCGACGGCGCCGAGGTCGCCCACGGCCCACACGTCCGTGGAGGAGGTGCCGTGGAGGGCGCGCCAGGGCGTGGTGGAGAGGCGAGCCGTTTCCGTGGGGGTGACGGCGCCGGGAGCGAAGCGGTAGAGGCCGCCGTTCGCGCCCACGGCGAAGCCGGTCCCGTCGGGGGCCATGTAGGTGGCGGTGAGGGGCTCGGGGGCCTTGGCGGTCTCGATGCCGAGGCCGCACTCGCGAGCGTCGCCGAGGTCGTCCAGGCACAGGGGTCCGGGCGTGTCGCGCACGTAGAGGCGGCCGCTTGCGCCACCGATGGTGGCGGTGGGGACGCCCGCGCTGTTCATCTCCTGGAACACGAAGTCGAGATCGTAGGTGCCGCGGCTGTAGGGGCGGAGGGTCCACGTGAGGACGGCGGACTCGCCGGGGGCGAGGGTCTTGTTCCGCGTGGGGGCCTTCCCGTCCGTGTAGCCTTCGATGAAGTTGTCGAAGCGGCAGGACCCGGCGGTGGCACAGGGGCTCTGGCTCACCATGGGGGTGACGAGGACGCGGCTCGTGGCGGTGCCCGTGTTCTTCACGGTGAGGGCCACGGTGCGGGCCACGTTCTCCTCGGCATAGGGCGGGGTGACGGTGACGCGGCTGTTCGCTTCGGGGTCGGGCAGGGCGCCGAGGCGGGCAAGGCTGAGGGCGCGGATGGGCAGGCGCACCACGTTGTCCTTGAGGGTGGTGGCGTCCGTCTCGGCGTGGACCACGAGGGGGTTCTCGGGGTCGGGGTCGCCGTTCAAGGCGACCGTCGCAACGAGGGTGTAACGGGCGCCCTCGACGCGCGGCGCGACGCCGTGGGACCAGTTGAAGTAGGCCTTCGCGACGCCGCCGGGGGGCACCTTCTTGAGGGGGACGGTGCTCGGCTTCCAGGCGGCGCTGCCGTCCTCGCGCTCGGCGACCACGGTGACGTAGAGGTCCTCGGTGTGGAGGCCCGCGTTGCGGGCGATGACGACGACGGGCGCGATGCCCGTCGAGGGAATGGTGACCTCGCCGTCCACCTTCAGGTTGGGCTTCTCGAAACCCTTCGCCTGGGCGTTCATGGGGTAGCCGGTGGCGTTGAGCTTGAGGCCGTCGAGGTGGAGACCGTAGAAGTCGGTGCGGGCGAAGCGGTCGCGCTCGCGGAAGTACTGCTCGTTCGCGCGGAGCAGGAAATCGGTCTTGAGATGGAGGGCGAGCCAGACGCGCTTGCCGATGAGGTTGCTGAGGTCGAAGGTGACGTTGTCCCAGTTGCGGGTGGCGCCGCTGAAGGCGGGGCCCCGGGCGAACACCTTCACCTCGGGGCTCATGGTGAGGTTGCTGCGGGGCGTGTCCGTGGGGTCCCCGTTGGGGGTGAGGACGAGGCGGGGCAGCGTGTCGATGGTCTCGGCGGTGGGCTCCTCGAAGAAGGCCTCGAGGCGCCACCCGTCCGTGTTGTTGGCGAGGTTGTACCGCACCTTCATCTCGAGGATGGCGAACTGCAGGTGCTCGGCGCGGGTGATGCGGGCGCGGGCCTCCTGCTTGAAGGCCTTCACGATGTCGGCGTAGGCCTTCGCGACGGCGTTCACGTCCACGCCGGTCTGCCGGAGGCCCTCCAGCTGGTTCTGGGCGATGGAGCGGGCCTGGGGACCGCCGGGGGTGAGGTTCACGACGGGGCCGAGGTTGCCGTCGTCGAGGGCAAGGGTGTCGGGGATGAGGGCGAGCTCCCGCTCGAGGATCTCGCGGGGCTTCGTGAAGAGGTCCTCCTTGCCGAGGACGGTGGTGAGGTCCACCTCGGGGGAGACGAGGTAGGTGTCGAGGCCCGTGGGGTACCCGGTGCGGCCGTTCGCGACGCCGTAGCTGTGGTTGCCCTTCGTGGCCGTGAGGGCCCAGGGGTTCGCGCCGTCGGGCGTGAGGGGCGTCCAGGCGCCGAAACCGCCCACGCGGCGGCCGTCGAAGTCGTCCGTGAACACGTTGCCGGGAGCGTGGAGGTGGCGGAGGTTGTACTGCCGCTCCACCTCGCGGACCTGGGCCACGAGGGTCTGGTTGAGGTTCCTGAGCGCGTTGCTCGCGTCCTCGATGACTGGCGCGAGGATGGCGTCCACTTGACCCACGCAGAACTTGGGGGTGGTGAGGTTCTTCCCGTCGAAGAGGCGGTTCGGCTGCAGGTCCTCGAGGGACGTGCAGTTGGGGTCCGGCCGGGGCTCGGGGGCTCCCGGGAGCACGAGCTTGAGCGTGTCGGACACCACGAGGGTGGGAATGGCGGCGCCCACGATGAGGGCGACGAGGAGGGTGGCCTTCACCTTGGTGCTGAAGCGGGAGATCTTGGGGAGCCGTGTCACGATTGGCGCCTCCTGCGGAGGGCGGGGGCAACGAGGAAGAGGCAGAGGAACAGCGCGACGAGGACCGTGTCGAAGCCCGGGATGCCGCGGACGAAGCCGCCAAGCCCGAAGGCGCCGTCGTCCTCGGCGGGAGAGACGAGGTCGCTCACGCGCGGCCCCTTGAACCCGGTGTCGGGCCCGAAGAGGATGCGGTAGCGGCCGTCGCTCGCGTCGAAGCGGTAGGTGTGAGGCTTCCCGAGGGTGTGGGGCGCAAGCGCCGTCTCGTACACGTAGACCACGCCCTGGCGGTAGTCCTCCGCCGTGGGGGAGGCCTTCTCGGGGGCCATGAGGAAGGGCACGCCGTTGATGATGACGCGCACCTCAAGGGGCGCGGCGCCGCCGCCGTTGCGGTACACCACGCGGTAGCGGTAGGTGTCCGTCTTCATGCCTTCCTCGGGGGTCACGGTGCCGTCGAGGAGGACGGGGACGGCGCTCGAGACGCCCGTGACGGTGGGGCTTGGCTCGCCGAGGTTGCCGGCAAGGTCCACGGCCGCCACGCGGTAGGCGTAGGGGGTTTCGAGCAGGAGGCCGGTGTCCTCGAAGTCGAGGCCCTGGACGGTGGCGATGGCGACGAAGGCGCCGTCGCGCTCGCGGAAGATGCGGTAGCCCGCGAGGCCCACGTCGTCCGAGGCGGGGCTCCAGGTGAGGGCGAGGCGGCCGTCGCCGGCGTCGCGGAGCACGGCGTCGGGGACGCGCGTGGGGGCCACGAGGTCGTCGAGGGTGCTGAAGACGTTGCGCGCCGTCTGCGCGTTCCCGGCCTCGTCGCGCGCCGTTACGAGGACCGTGTACTTGGCGCTCGGGAGGAGCTCGGCAACGCGGAGGCGGTGCGTGGTGGAGGCCTTCGCGGCCCCTTCCAGGGTCTTTGTGTTGGCCTCGTCGCGGCCGTAGCTGAGGCTCACGGTGACAGGCTCCGTGGCGGTGACGAGGAGGGTGGCCTCCTGGTGGCCGCGGGAGAGCACCTGCAGGCTCGTGACGCGGGGCGCCGTGGCGTCCAC
>DATMKA010000421.1:0-15013 GCA_035553595.1 Thermoplasmatota archaeon
CCTCCCTGCCGCCCACGCTCCGTGCGGCGCTCGCGGTGGCCGCAGGGCTTTTGCTCTGGCGCGGGTTCGTGCTCGTCTCGGACCCGGCCCTCGGGCTCTCCACCTGAGAAAAACAGAGAGTTAGTGGCGAAAGGAAACTCAACACGTCAACCCGTTTCTTGGCCCCCGAGAGCTACCCGCAACAGGGTGGCTTCGATACCCTTATTGCGCAAAAATCGGCCACCGGAAACGAAGGTTTATCGTCTTTGGAAGGGCCCGATTTCACAATCTTTATCCTGACCGGCCCCGATAGTATATAAATCAGGGCGGAACCATTAAATAATTGAGATTGTGTATGGGCTATCTGTCCTGCGCATGCAGGCTTGGATGATCGCCATGGCAGCTGGTTCCGTCGGAAAGGTCGTGACCCTTACCGCCCGCGGTTCCCTTCTCGTGAAGGCCCCGGGCCCCCTCCGCATCAACGCGGCGGGACGCAAGGACACGCCTCGCGCCGAGAACGGCCCCGCTGTCAAGGTGGGCAGCATCCTCGTGGATGGCCGCAAGGAGACGGCGGGCAAGGTCATGGACATCATTGGCCCCGTGACTGCCCCCTACCTCGTGGTGAGCCCCCCGAAGGGATCCAAGCCGAACCGATTCCTCGGTCGGGACCTGTTTGCGCGCTGACGCGCCCGTAGCCCCTCCTGCGGGCGAGGTGAAACAATGGCCGAATTGAAGAAGAAGGGTGAAGGAGACGAGCAAGTCGAAGAGATCAGCCAGTGCCCCGAGTGCGGCTCGAAGCACCTGGCCCGCGACTACGAGCGCGGAGAACTCGTCTGCGAATCCTGCGGTCTCGTTCTCGACGAACACTTCATCGACCAAGGCCCCGAATGGCGCGCCTTCGACCACGAGCAGCGCGAGAAGCGCGCCCGCGTCGGTGCGCCCATGACCTACACGATCCACGACAAGGGTCTCTCCACGGAGATCGGCTGGCGCAACAAGGACTCCTACGGCAAGAACATCCCGACAAAGAGCCGCGCCCAGCTGTACCGTCTCCGCAAGTGGCAGCGCCGCATCCGCGTGAGCAACGCCACGGAGCGCAACCTTGCCTTCGCTCTCAGCGAACTCGACCGCATGGCGTCCCGCATGGGTCTTCCCAGGAACGTGCGTGAGACCGCCGCCATGGTCTACCGCCGCGCCGTCCAGAAGAACCTCATCCGCGGCCGCTCCATCGAAGGTGTCGCCGCCGCGTCCCTGTACGCAGCGTGCCGCCAGTGCAACGTGCCCCGCACCCTCGACGAGATTGCGGACGCGAGCCGTGTCAGCCGCAAGGAAATCGGCCGCACCTACCGCTTCATCGCCCGTGAGCTCAAGCTCAAGCTCATGCCCACCTCGCCGATTGACTACATTCCGCGCTTCTGCTCGGAACTCAAGCTCTCCGGTGAGATCCAGGCCAAGGCCGTCGAGATCCTCAAGCAGGCCGCGGACAAGGAGCTTACCTCCGGTCGCGGTCCGACCGGTGTCGCCGCGGCTGCGCTGTACATCTCCTCCATCCTGTGCGGTGAGCGCAGGACGCAGCGCGAAGTCGCTGATGTGGCCGGTGTGACTGAGGTCACCATCAGGAACAGGTACAAGGAGCTCGCGGAGAAGCTCGACATCGACATCATCCTCTGAGCGCGAAGCGCGAAGAGATGATGGAGAAACCCAACCTGAGGCGAGCGACGCAGGACCTGTTCCTGAGAGGCCGAGCCCGCGGGCTCGGCCGTATCCGCAACCGCTACAAGGAACTCGCGGAGAAGCTCGACATCGACATCATCCTCTAAGCGGACTGCTTAGCGCTCGCCCCCGGCGGACGGGGGCACGCTCTCCTTTTACCACCCCCGGCGCGCCACCAGAGCAAACGCGCCCACCGTCCCTGCTGTACCCCCCGAGGGAGTGCACCATGCACCAGATCCTAAGGGTGAAGCTCCAGAGGCGGGACATATAGACGCAGCGCCGCAGCGCGTCCGCAACAACGCTGCCCGATGCACGGTCGGGCCGCACCGCTATCAACCGCCCCCGGAGGAAATCCGCCACGACCCCTCTCATGAGAATTCGCTGCGTCGACCGTAGTTGACTTGAAGCGGAGGCCGGCAGAGCTTCCCAGAACCTACGCCGGACCTCAATGGATTTGGTGTTGAGTGCAGAGAACCAGGTCGCGCGCAACCCCCAGGGCAGTGACCTTCAGATTAGGACCCCCTGCGACGGCCGGATAGATCCTTCCGACCAGAGAGGGGCCCCCGCATTTTACCGGCCCTCTAACGAAGGTCAAAATCCAAAGCCGATTTTTGCTCGAACACTCCCGTGGCGTGAGTTCCTATCACGACCCCCTCCGGAACCTCCCCGTCGAGCTCTGCGAAGTAGGAGTAGACGTCGTTATCGAGGACAAGATAGCCTCTAAGGGCGCTAGTGGGCAGGATGGCGCAGTAACCCCCATCACGCATCCGCCACACGAGGTTCGCAGACCAGATCTTCAATTACTTGATCCGCGGGTTGCCAGCGATGTCCTCGACGAGTTGGGCGATCCCGCCACCACGACATGTGATTCACGTACGACCGCGACCTACGGGTAAAGGAGCGTTTGGGTGGTGCATCGAGGATTTAGACTTGGGACGCCGAATATTGATGATGGAGAGCAGCCAGGCTAGCTAGAACCGGGAGCCGGCATTACATGAAATCGATCCGCCGGCAAGGGTGCAGCACCACCCGAGTCTTCGCCGGCTAAAGGGGCACTAATCCTACAATTTATCTCCGTCTTCTTCGCCCTCCTCTGAGCGATCGTATATCGACCGAAGCAGGGTTGTTCTGTATGCATTTCGAGCATCAGCGCATCAATTGATTCCCTGCAACTATCTCCGACAGCGACACCATACACATCGAAATCCGTTGCACAACATTCCAGATCCCCACTTCGATATGCCGGATCGCCCAACCCGGCAACCCACCAGACTTCCAGGAACGAATTTTGTCATCCCCTTCGAAGGGGGTGCAATTTCGACGGTTGAATGACCCCGAGGACACAAGCCCCGTCAATAATGATCTCCCCTATGCCGCCCCCGAGGCCAATAGGTAGGGCGGTCGCCGCAGATGTTGAAAGCAGTAGACGACACATATAGGGCCACCAAAACGCTTATGATAATCACCGGAGGTCAGCAGCCATTACCCGGAGAACCAGCGATGGTCTGGCTCGGCGCTGATTGAGTATGACCGATGAGAAGTCGATTTCGGTAATCAATGCGGGAGAATTGGCAGCGCCAGTCAATACATTGATCAAGAAAATTTCTGCAGCTATTGGTGGTGTCTTCGAGCCCTGGCAGATAAAGCGGGTTGCTATAGCGAAAGCAGAAGCCAGTTTGATCGCGGCGAAGGCAGATATCGAGGTAACGGAACTCCAGCGCAGGGCAGCGCTTCGATGGATTGAAGAAGAGACGCGGCACCAAGCGAATATGGAACAAATTATCATCAAAGCCGCATCCCAATTGACCGGCGAGGCGGACGCGGCCAATATGGAAGACGACTGGATCATGAACTTCTTCGACAAGGCCCGCATCGTCTCTGATGAGGAAATGCAGAACCTCTGGGCCGGCGTCCTCGCAGGTGAAGCGAATCGCCCCGGATCCTATTCAAAACGTACAGTAAACATGCTCGGGGACCTTGATCAGCGAGATGCCAAAGCCTTCCTTGCCCTGTGTCGATTTGGATGGCAAGTCAATGGATTTACGCCGCTCGTATTCGATGTCAAGGCCCCAATATACAACAAAAACGGAATCAACTTTGAGGTGCTCACGCATCTGGATAGCATCGGCCTCATTAAGTTCGAGCCGCTAACCGGATTTATTCGTGTGGGACTTCCGCGTACTTTCACGGTGTCGTATGGAGGCCGACACTTGACACTCCAAATGCCCAAGGATGCTGACAATGAACTTGAGCTTGGCAGTGTCCTCCTGACGCAGACCGGAAAGGAACTGGCGAGGATCTGCGACGCCCCCAAAGTAGACGGCTACGAGGAATACGTGAGAGAGGTATGGAAAAAGCATCTTCCCCCCCCGCCTAAGGCGGAACACGTGGGTTCAGCCAGCCCCCATCCCGGGGCTGGCTGACGGGGGCCGTCATCTGCCCCGAGAGCGTTTCGGGGACGGAAGAACATGAGGCGGAGATTCAGGAACCCACACCTCGGATTACCGCATTCACAGAAATGGAGCTTTCCAACGTCGTGGTCTTGACCGGCGCAAGCGGGCCCGGCAAGAGCCACTTCTTGGGGGCAATTGAAGCCGGCTATCCGTTAATTGAGGAGTTCGGCGACCCCCTATCGTATGCCTCGATCATAGCTCCTTCACACTGGCTGACTAGACCCCGTTCAACGCTCAGCCGATCAGAGTTGACTATCAACAAGCTTGGCGGTTCTTCGCAACGAACATCAAACCCAGGACAGTTCAGTGGAAGCACCAGCTCGGTGAACCATACGAGACAGTTAAGCAACAGTGCATAGCGACTTCGTTCACTTGAAACACCCCTCAGAGGAGATTGAGCGGCTTCGTGCTGAAGGTTAGACCGACAGCGGTGCCGACGCTACCCGAGTGCACCCGGATCAGTGCATGCAAGGTTAATTAAGCAAACCCTTAAGTATCTCCACGCCAATCAATTAAGCAGATGCTTAATCGTCCCGCGACCGACCTGCCCGCCGTCTTCGCGGCCCTTTCCCACCCCATCCGTCTCGCCATCGTGGAGCGGCTGGCACTGGGGGAGTGCACGGTGAGCGAGCTGGCGGAACCGCACGACGTGACCCCGCCCGCCATCTCGCAGCACCTCCGCGTGCTGGAGGAGGCGGGGCTTGTCGTGCAGACGCCGGAGGGGCGCGTGCGCCGTTGCGCGCTCGACGCGCGGCCCCTGTCGGAGGCGTTCTCGTGGCTCGTGCGCTACCGCGTCTTCTGGGAGGACGTCCTGGATGACGTGGAGGCCCGCAGCGTCAGCGAGGGTGCGGACGAACCCGCAGGTTCGTCCAGCAGGCGCGCGACCGCGCCCGAGGCCTCGCCGCCGGCGCCGAAGCCGAAGCATCGCAAACGGAAGTGACCCCCCATGGCAACGACACCCCAGACCTCAGAGCCGAAGCAGAAGACGGGCACCGTGCGGCTGCACCGCATCATCCGCGCCCCGCCCGAGCGCGTGTACAAGGCGTTCCTCGACGCCGACGCCATGGCGAAGTGGCTCCCCCCGAAGGGCTTCACGGGCAAGGTCCACTCCATCGACGCGCGCGTCGGCGGGGGCTACAAGATGAGCTTCACGAACTTCGGCCACGGCGTCTCGCACTCCTTCGGCGCCACTTACGTCGAGCTCACGCCCCACACGCGCATCCGGTACGTCACCCGCTTCGACGACCCCAACATGCCTGGAGAGATGGCCGTGACGGTCGACCTCAAGCCCGTCATGACGGGGACCGAGGTCACCATCCTGCAGGAGGGCATCCCCGCCATGGTCCCCGTGGAGTTCGCCACCATGGGCTGGCAGGAGTCCCTCGAGCAGCTCATGGCCCTCGTGGAGCCCGACATCCCGGCCGGCGCGTGAAGCCCGCCGCGCGGGGGCCCACAGGTTTTTCGGGGCCTCCGCCTCTCCACAACCGATGACTCCAGGGGAGGACGACCTCAAACACGCCCCGGCCGCGGGACCGGCTTCCCGGAGCAAGCCCCCAGAGAGCCCCGTGGGGGATGTCCAGGGCCCCCGGGGTCACCCCGCTTTCTGTACAAACCACGGCGAGCCGGGGGGCCACCGCGACACCTACTGCGAAACCTGCGGATGGGAAGGGTGCACCGGCTGGCACAAGGTGGACGGGCTCGGCGGGAAGTACTGCCCCGCCTGCGGCGACGAGCTTTGAGGCCCACCGGGGGGCTGGCCGGGGGCGCTCTAGCAGCGTCACGAGAACCCTGAAGGCCGCCGCGCCCCTCGCCCCCCTCATGCGCGATGTGGGCCTCGTCCTCCTGCTCCTCCCCGTGTGGGCCCTCGCGCCGTTCTTCGGGTCGCCGGCAAGCATATGGGTGATGCCGCTCGTTGCCGCCCTCGCGGCGTGGCGCGCGCCCACGCCCGGGCGCGCGGTCCGGGCCTCCTTGATCTCGCTCCTCCTTCTCGTGGCCGTTTTCCCGCTTGTCGCGCTCGGTGAGGACCCCGGTTGGATCCTCAGGCAAGCCGGGATCGCGCTCGCCCTCTTCGCCTTCCACGCGCCCTTCGTCACGCTCTACGCGTGGCTCCTGGCGAAGGGGCTCACCCGGTGGCCGCAACGGCCGCTGGTGAAGAAGCACCTCGCCTAAACCGCTCGAATCGGGGAAGTCTCGGGAGGACCGGTTGGTGCCCTACCTTTGGCGTTCCGCCACCTTGGCGACCTTCGCAAGGATGCGTCGCACCGCGAACGCGTGCCCGCCGGTGGTGATGACGCCGAGGCGGTACGCGCGCCCCAGGGCGCCGGGGAACACCGCGCGCGTCTCCGCCCGCAGCCGCGTCGCCGCGTCCTTCCCCTCCACGGGGTCGAGCCGGAACACCAGTTGGTACTCCGAGAACCGGTGGCGTCCCGCAAGAACAAGCTCCCGCGGAGGAGCAGCCCGCGCGACGCGGAAGGCCGCGATGGCGCTCCCCTCCGCCGGGAAGGCGCCGGTCGCCGAAATCGGGTCGCACCGGATGGCGCGCGCGTAGCGCTCTGCAACGGAGCCGCGGGTTACGCGAGTCATGACGCGCCCGATCCCTGCCCACACGGCTTCGGGCGATGCCGCGACGACGCGCGCGTGCTCATCAATGAAGGGGAGGTCGTCAAGGGCCGCGGGGGAGGGCACGATAGAGCGATCCATCGGGCGGATGAAAGCCTTGCCCCTCGCACGGCTGAGCTAGGCGTGTAGGAGACGCTCGGCGCTTACTCGCGGCGCAGCTCGTCCTTGGAGTGGGCTGCCCGGGCGCCCGTCTTGTCGCTCTTGACAATGTATTTCGGGTCCGCTTCCGACGCGGTGTAGTGGAAGCCTTTCACTTTTCCGCCGCTCGTCTTCTTGTCCACGACCTCCCCGTGGGCCGTGCCTTGGGAGTGGTCCCATGCCACCTCGTCACCTTTCTTGAACTCGCGCTTCGTCATGCTCGCTCCGTGGGACCGTGGAAGCATGACCTCTCTGACCGTCGCGACGGTACGGGCGCCCCCACACCGAGGAGCAGGAAGAACGGCCACGTGGACGGGCTTAGGGGATGTCGATGACTGCGAGGTCATCAAACAACACGTTGCCCAGCCTCGGGTCGTCGCACACGCAGAGGCCCAGGTCGCCCAGCGCCACCCACGCGCTTGCGCCGAGGCCCCCCGGGGGCGTGACGATGACTCCAGAGGGGGCTTGGTCCACGACGAAAGCGAGGCGGCCCGAGGGCTCGTCCACGACCGCGCGGAGGTGCCGCAGCGTGTTGCCCGAAGCCCAGGGCGAGGAGAGGACCGCCGAGGTGCCGTCCGCGCCGTGGTAGACGAGGTGGAAGCTCAAGTCCGTCGAGGGGACGCGCTCGATCCGGACCTCCCACTCGGTCGTGGGCGCCGTGAGGCTGCCGCTGAGCCCCGCCAGCACAACCATGCCCGTCGGGGGGAAGAGGGAAGCCTCCGGGGTCACGGCAACCTCCGCCACGTACGTGCCACCGAGCGCGTCCACGGGCACGGCGAGGAACGCCGGTCCCGGCACGGCCGGCTGCGGCACGACGGGCGCGCGGACGATCAGGTGGCCGATGCTGTGGTGGCGGATCGACGACAAGGGGCGCACTGCGATGCGCGACGCATCACCTCCCACGGTCCAGCCACCCTCGTGGGAGGGGTTCGTGAAGGCATCCATGGCCACCGCGTGGGCCCCGTCGTAGCGCGTGAGCCCGCGGTAGACGGGGTACTGGCCGGAAGGGTAGGTGAGGTACCCTTCCTCGGCGTGAGCGGACGTGTTGACGCGCTGAGCCCGGTACTGATTGAGGGCAATCGTGGCCGTGTCGCCTTCGAGGACGATATCGAGCCGCTCCCAACTCGAACGGATGGAGGCCAGGGTCCTCCATTTTGGCGTCGGCCCGGAGTCGAACGCTTCCAGATCGAAGGCATGGATGCGCAGACGCAGCGCGAGGTCACCATCGGCGTTGAGCACGTGCAGGATCTCCTGGTTGACCAAGCTGGGGTACCGGAAGTGAGTGACAATGTGGCGGCCCGGCTCGGCCACGGGGTCGTAACCGGAGGGGCCGGAAGTGACCTGCGCGGGCAGGATCTCATGCGTGAGGGGCCCTTTGACGATCGCTTCCGCGGGCGCCGCGAGGGTCATGAGAGTGGTGACGAGGATGCCAGCGATGGCGACGCGGAGCATGAGAAGCCTCCCTCCCTCAGAGAGGTTGGATCCCCATAAGCGCGACCCAAGAGGCAGCATCCTTGCTGCCTAGACCTTCCGGCGGTCCGCGGCCGGTCACGCCTCAGGCCAACTGCTCCTGCACCCACTCGCTCCGCACGACGCCGGTGCGCACGCGCTGCGGGTGGTACCCCACGGGCGCTTCGGCGACGACGTCGCCCGTCTCGTAGGAGAGGGCGGAGACGAGGTCGAGGCCGCTCCAGGACACGAAACAGTGCTCGCCGTCGTCGCTGGTGGTGGCCCAGTAGCTCTTCCCCTCGGGCTTGAGGGTGAGGGTGAGGTCGCTGAAGTTGGCGCGGTCCACGATGGCGGCATAATCGCTCATGGTACCGGCGACGCAGAGTTTGGTGCCGGCGTCGTTCATGGCGAGGCCGTGGTGCGCGGAGTCGAGGAGATACAGCTCGCGGGGCATGTCGGGCACGAAGTTGGGGAGGTGGGCCACGCGGAGCACCCTGTCCTCCTGGAGGTCGTACTCGATGAAGCCGTGGAAGAAGCTCACCTGGAAGTAGAGGTAGCGCTCGTCGGGGGAGAGGGCCATGGGGCGCATGGCGCTGCTCATGTCCTTGTACCCCGCCTCGGCGAGCTTCTGGCCGATGTTGATGCGCTTCAGGATCTGGTTCGTGGCGGTGTCCACAATCTGGAAGTAGCGCGCGCCCTTCGTGCCGTCGAGGAGCGGGTGGTCGAGGGGCGTGTACACGAGTCCGATGCTCGCGTGGTAGATCTTGGACCCGTCGGCGGAGTACACGTTCTCGTGGGGGGAGTCGCCGGAGGGGAAGCGTCCCGCCTCCTGGCCTGTGGCGATGTCGATGATGTGGACGACGTTGCCCGTGGAGGCGGAGACGGCCACGTACTTCCCGTCGGGGGAGAGGGCCATATGGTCGGAGCGCTGGCCCGCGACCTTGAAGCGCCACACGATCTCCCCGCTCTCGATGTCGAGAGCGATGACGTCCGCGAGGCTCGGGCGCGAAACGATCAAGAGCTTCCCGTCAGCGCTGCTGTACATGTCGTCCACGAACTGGTCGTGGCCCTCGCCCACGAGCATGCGGATGCCGAGGAAGTACCCGTGGCGGACGGGGTCGAGGAGGATTTCGGTGCGGCGCTCCTCGATGTCGGGAATGATGTTGAGGCGCGCGATGTGCGTGAAGGTGCCCGCCTCGGGATCGAACTTCAACACGTCCGCCGTGCCCTCCCAGTTGTTGCCGACGAAGACCGCCCGCTCCGTGCCTTCAGGGGTTTCCGCGGGCGGTGTCGTCAGCGCCATCGCCATCGGAGCCACCATCACGACCGCGAGCAGGAACGTCAAGTACGAGCGAGCCATCTTCCTCTGCCTCCTCGCGAGCCGATTCCTTGGGCGGGCTTTCTATCTTTCCACGTCCACGGGGGAGGTTCCCCGCTTCCGCCTACGCCGTCCCTAAGGAGACCCTCTTCGCGACGCGAACCTATAATCCTCCAGAAGCCCTCGTCAGGGCGGGAGGCTCCTCATGTCCCGCACCTTGCTGACCCTTATCGCCGGCCTCGTCGTCACCGCACCCTTGCTCGCGCCTCTTGCGGCCGCGGAACCGGACGATGATGGGGGGAGCGGGTGCGATGCCGGGGAAACCTGGGAAACTGCCACACCCATTTCCCCGGGCACTTACAGCGGCCGGCTCATGGACAGCCCCACCGCCTCCGCGGACGAGGCTGACGGGTACCTCGTCACCGTTCCGGAGGGGCCCCACGTGGTGAAGGTCACCGCCACCGGCCAGGACTTCCTCACCATCGACCTCATCGATCCCCACCGCGGGTTCCGCGCCCTCGGGTGGAACGGCCCCGGAGGCGAGGTCCTCGTTGTCGCGTCCCCGCCCGGACAGTGGCTCCTCCTCATCCACCTCGGATCCTCCGACGGCGCTGACCCGGGATGCAGCGGAGGCGAAGGCCGTCCCGTCCTCTACACGTTTACTCTCACGGTGGAGCCCCGTGACTATCTCGCCCTCATCGACCGTCCCCCGGCGAGCCTCCAGACGTTGGACGTGTCCTTCGCCGACGGCCGCGCCACCGTCATCGAGCTCCACGGGGATTGGCGGGGCGATGCCGATTTCAGCGCCACCTGGCTGCGGGGGGAGCGCCTAGACGGCTCCGTCTGCGGCTTCACGGCCTTCGAGGAGCGCGGCCTCGCCGGGCCTGCCGCGCTCGCGGTTGCCGGCCGCACCCTCCTCGACCCTGGGCTCAGCGCCTTCCAGCACGGCACCTACGGCTCGAGCGACGGGGCTGGCCTCGCCCGCCTCCAGATGGCGGTCGCAAGCTCGGGCACGATCGCTCATCGCCTCCTCGTTGCCTGGAACGGCGCCGACAGCGTTCCCGTGAGGTTCCCCGGGGGGCTCCTCACGGAGAAGCGGGCGCATGAGTTCCCGGCCCACCTCGCCGCAAGGGCGGGGGACGCGGTCACCCTGGTGGGCGCCCGCTTGGACCTTGAGTTGGAGGGTCCCGAAATTTACCTCTCCCTCGACCCGGGGGCGCGGGACGCTGCTCTCTCCTCGCCCCTGCTCCTCACCCTCCCAGGGCAGGCCCCGAGGGCCGTGGAGGGCCCCGTGGTTTTCTCGGGTGACGAAGCGCCCCCGGGCCTTTGGCGGATCGAGGCGGAACGGTACGTCGGCAGCCACGGCCCCATGCTCCGCGTTGCGAGCCTTCCCTTCGCCGTCCCTGCCGAGGCGACCCCCTGCGACGGGTGACTTGGACGCAACCCACGGCGCCAGCAAGGCGCCCCCGTATCGAGGAAGCGGCGAAATCCCCTAAACCGGGTGACCACCCGAGGGTTGAGGCATATGTCCCTCGCGAAGTCCCCCGGGACGCACGCCTGGCCGAAAACAGGCGCCGTCCGCTGCCGCGAAAAGTTCCTCCGCTACTTCCCGGACGGCTTCCGGGATGAGACCTACCTCGCTTGGGAGCGGGACTACAAGTGGAACGCGCACAAGGCGTGGCAGGACGCCCTGGACGAGCAGACCTTCACGGAATTGCTGGAGGCGAAGGAGTTCGCGGAGGTGGCCGCTCGGGCCGTCCGCATCGAATCCCGCACCAACCTCCTGTTCTCCTTCGAGAAGATGGCGCTCCGTGACGCGGTGCGGAACCGGCGCGGTGCCCAACTCTTCGCCGAGGGGCTCCACGCCTTCCTGCACGATCCCGGTGAACCTCAGGAGCGGTTCGAGACCTGGCTCGACGTCATCGGACGGCTCCCGCGCCGTCAAACGCGGGTCCTCACGTGGCCCCTCGTGACGGTGTTCGGCTTCATCGCGCAACCGAAGCGCCACTTCTTCCTGAAGCCCACCGTGACCCGCATCGCCGCGGAGGAATACGGCTTCGACTTCCAGTACCGCTCGAAGCCCAGCTGGGAAACCTACGAGAACCTCCTCGACTTCGCGACCACGGTGCGGCGCGACCTCAAGGACTTGAAGCCGCGCGACATGATCGACCTCCAGTCCTTCCTCTGGGTCCAGGGATCGAACGAGTACCCCTGAAAGGAACCCCCGTCGGCATGCAGGAAAATCCCGCCGATCAGGAGCGGGAGCTCCGAGGCCGCTTCGCGGGGGCCACCTTGCGGGTGCGCGCCGCAGCCGCCTTCTTCGCAGGAGCCTTGCGAGGAGCCTTCTTCGCAGCCCGCGCGGCGGCCCGCTCCTCATTCTCAGCCACGCGGCGCTTCACAATCCTCTTCACGAGGGCTGCGGGGAGCGGTTTCTCGGGCGTGAACTGGATCGTTCCCTTCGACACCTTGTAGCCTTCGAGCTCCGCCGCGAAATCCGCGGTGGTGGTCGCATCGCCAGGGAAGAAGCTGAGGTGCGTGCGGAACGCGGCCATATAGACGAGGGGACCTTCGTGGTAGAATCCGGGCATGCCATACCCGATCTTCTCCGTCGCTTTCGGGGCCGCCGCGAGGATTTGCTTGCGGAGGCGCTCCAACGCGGCGCGCTGGCTTTCGGGGAGGGCAGCGAGATACTTGTCCACCTCGCCCTTGGGCTTGGGAGGGGCCTTGGGGGCTGCCTTCGCTGCTGGCTTTGCGGGGGAAGCCTCCGCGGCCTTCGCCGCGGCGGCCGCATCCCGCTCCTTCACGCGGCGGAACAGCTCCTCGAGGGCCTCCGCGGGGAAGGGCGCCTTCCGCTGGTGCATGATGCAGCCGCGCCCCAGCTTAAAGCCCGCTTCGGTGAGGAGGGCCTTGTGCGTGTCGAGGACAAAGTAGTCCCCGGGATCGAGGAAGTAAACCACCGGGCCGGTCTTGCGGTCGGCGATGCCGACGACCGTGAGCTTCGGGTCGTACGTCCCCGGGGCGTCGTGGTCGACCACCGCCTCGGGACGGGGAGCGCCCCAGGTCTCGACGCCCGCCCAGCGCGGCACGGGCTTCGCGTCCGGGAACACCCTGAAGAGGGCACGCTTGAGGGCCTCGCGGGCCTCGGGGAACGTCGCCATAGGCCCACGATCCCGGAGGCCGGCCTTAAGCTGTTGGATCCGGCCCCTAGGGAGGGCCCGCGACGGCGCTCGAGATGTCCAGAGCGTCAGACCTTGGTTGCACGCGTCATGAGGTAGCTCTGGCGGACGAGGTTCTGCTCGGCGTCGAAGTAGGGCGTGAACACGGCCTCGAGCTCCGCGCGGAACTGGGCAAGTTTCTGGGGTTCCGCCTGGAGGCGCTGGACGAGCTTGAGGACGGGGCCGGCGGTCCGTTCCATGAACTCGCGGTAGTGGGCGACGCTGAGGGCGGGGAACAGCATCGTTTCGCGGTCGAAGGTGAGGTCGCGGACGGCGGCCCCGAGCCGCTCCCGCACCACCGTCACGTCGCCCCACAAGGGGGACGGGGATGCCCCCGCGGGGAGAGGCGGGGAGTGTTTGCCCACGAGCGCGAAGAGCTTGCCCACCGCGTGCTCTGGCGGCCACGTGCTGAAGGCGATGGTGCCCCCAGGGCGGAGGACGCGGAGCATCTCCCGGGTGGCGACCTCGGGGCGGGGCGCGAACATGTGACCGAACTGGCTGAGGACAACGTCGAACTCCCCGTCGGCGAAGGGCAGCGCCTCCGCGTCCCCTTCCTTCCAGGTGATGTCCTCGTAGCCCGGGACGCCGCTGTGTTCCTTCGCGCGCGAGAGGAGTTCGGGGGTGAGGTCGAGGCCCGTGACGCGTGCGCCGATGCGGCGTGCGGTGAGGGCGACGACGCCGGTGCCGCAGCCCACGTCGAGGACGGCCTGGCCCGGCTTGACGCCAGCGAAGCGCACGAGGCGCGCCGCGGGGGAGGTCGTGACCATTTCGAGGGGGCGAAGTAGGCCCAGCCCTCGCGCTGCTTTGCCTTCAGGTCGGCGATGGGGTCGCTCAAAGGATCACCGACACTCCCAGGGGACCCGCAGGCATAACCATCCGCAGGGGACGACGGTTGCCCACCCCCTGGATCAGGGCGGCAGCCGGCCTCGCGCGGGCGAGCGTGGGGGCTGTGAGGGGGAATCCCCCGGAGCTGCCAATACTTTCACTCAGCACACTTAACCAAAAGGTTAAATGGGGGGGCGACCATCCATTAACCAGATGGTTAAGGAACGTGAGGCGGTTGCCGGTGCGCCCCCGAGGGAAGCCCCCAGCGGGAGCGCACACCTGGATGCCGTCTTCTCCGCCCTCTCCCACCCCATCCGGCGCGCGATCATCGAACGCCTCGCGGAGGGAGAGTGCACCGTTGGAGACCTCGCCGCGCCCCACAACGTGAGCCTCCCGGCCATCTCGAAGCACCTCCGAATCCTCGAGGAGGCGGGCCTCCTGGAACAGACCCCGGAGGGCCGCGTGCGCCGCTGCGCCCTCAAGCCGCAGCCCCTCTCGGCGGCCTTCTCCTGGATTGTCCAGTACCGCATCTTCTGGGAGCAACGCTTCGACCGCCTCGCCGCCCACCTCGAAGAACTCAACAAGGAAGTGAAGGAATGACCACTGCCCCGACCACCACGCAGAACGCCACCCAGACCCTCGTGATGGAACGCGAGTTCAACGCCACCCCGGAGCAGCTCTGGGCCGCCTGGACCGACCCGAAGATCCTCGCGAAGTGGATCAGTCCTTTCCCCGGCCTCGACGCGGAAATCCACGAGCTCGACGCCCGCCCCTGCGGACGCGTCCGCTTCACCATGACCGGCCCCGACGGCACGCGCTATCCCGAGGCCCTCTGGTACTACGTCGTCCTGGAGCGCCCCCACAAGATCATCCAGTTCGAGCCCAACGAGAACCGGCCCGACCTCTTCAACGGTTACCCCATGCGCCACACCATTCGCTTCGAGGCCGCGGGCAAGAAGGCCCGCGTCGTGATGGAAGTCATGGGCATGCCGCCCACGATGCCCCTCGAGATGGCCCGCGGCGGTTTCGGTTCCTGCCTCAACAAGCTCGAGGCCCTCCTCGCCGCGAAGACCGCGTAATCCTGTCCCCCGCACGCAGTTCCGCTATCAAGAATGCGTGTCGTTCGAAACCCTTAACCCCACTAAGGAACTGGGGCTCGACCAGAAGAGTCCCCCAAGCGGCGAGGCGCCGGCCCCTGTGCTCGAGGCTCGTCTCGACGCCGTTAGCGGCCCGCCCTGGACGCCCCCGAGCAAACAGGCATCCGATGACCTCCGCTCTCAGCGAGGCCCGCGGTGAATGAGGCG
>DATMKA010000422.1:0-9517 GCA_035553595.1 Thermoplasmatota archaeon
CCTCAAGACCGGCGACATCGCGATCGTCAAGATCCGCCCCACCCGCCCCCTCTCCATCGAGCGCAGCAAGGAAATCCCCCACATGTCCCGCTTCGCTATCCGCGACATGGGCACGACCGTGGCTGCGGGCATTTGCCTCGACATCGAGGAGCGCTAAGGCCTCCGCTTGAGGCCCTTCGGGGCCTCAGCACCCGCGCCTCGGGGGTTCCGGGGCACCGTCTTTTCTTCATTCTTTCTGGCTTAGCGTGAGCCCTGTTCCGGCCCACCCGCGCGGGTCGCTCCCTCGGGGACCCCTCAGCGGGAGGCCGAGGCTTGCGGTAGGATCAGGTTCCGTCTTCTTGGGCGGCGTCGTCAATGGCGATGGCCTGCTGCAGCCAGTCGCGGACGGCCTCCTCGGGGACGTCCTCCTTCAGCTTGAGGACGGCTTTGCGGATGGTCGATTTTCCGGTGCCGGTGAGGAGCCCCGTGGCATCGTTGATGCCGACCCCGAGGGGAAACCCGAGGGTGACGTGGCGTTTCGCGGGGCTCACGTAGCAGAAGGGGTGCTTGCGCCAGTAGAACGGGATGGCCCACAGGATGCCTTCTCGCACATCAGGCACTTCGTCGCGGATGAGGGCCCGCAGGTGGGTGGCCACGCGGCGTTGCTCGGGGGCGAGGCGTTGGAGGTACGCGCGGACGTCGGGGTGGTCGCGGCGTAGGTCCATCGTTTCCATCTTGGACTTCCCGCGCCGCGTGCGGGTCTTCCCAGTCACGCCCATGGGGGATCCTAAGGAAGTGGTCGCCTTAAGGGTGCGTGTTCGACGCGGGTTCATCTGTGCACGGACGGGGATGACCTTCTCGCGCACCCTCTACGTCGGCGTATCAATCAGCAGGAGGACCACGAACAGCCCCACCAGGAGGACGACCACGACGCCAATCCACAGGACGACGGGGCGCGTGATCTCGTGGGGGCGGTAGGGGAGCACCGCCGAGAGGGTTCCCACGACCTGCTCGTCCACCTCCTCCACGGTCCAGAGGTCTGCGCCGAGGCTGAAGTAGCTGCGGGGGTGCAGGTAGTAGATGCGCCCGAGGCGGAGGGAGCGGGGCTCGATGATGGAGGCGGTGTCGCCGGCTTCCCCGTGCATGTCCCAACTGGTGAAATCGGACCACTGGTGCGCTCGCGGTGCATCGGTCCCTTTCGTGACGGTGAAGCCTTCCGCCGTGAGCTCGTACCGCCGGTCGCGGGCACGGAGGCCTTACCCGACGCAGAAGGCGGCGATGGCGACGTTGATGCCCGTCATGATGAAAATCTCGGTCCAGTCCAGGATGAAGGCCATGGCGACCGTGAGGATGGCGATGGTGGGGACCGCTCGGAGGAAGCGCTTGCGGATGTGCCTCGCAGGCACGGTCCACACCAGGCGGGCGTCCACCTTCGCCCGTTCTCCGGCGGGTCGATAAGCGTTCTGGGTCCCCTGGGGCTGCGACCCTGTGGGTGCCCAGCCGTTTCCTACAGCCTCAGGGTCTTCCCGCAAGGCTTCCGGGCCCAGGGCTGCCTCCAGCCGAGTCAAGAGGATGGCATAGGCTCCTTCGACAGCGCGGCGCGGGAGATTCGCCATCAACATCGGCGCCTCGCGCCCGGCGGGGGATTGAGGGCGCAGTCCACGCGGCGCTCACGGTGGAGCGCCGCGGAGCAGGCTTCAGCGGCCCGGGCCGGTGGGCTGTCCCGCCTCCTTCCAGGCCTTGAAGCCGCCGTCGAGGTGGGCCACGTTCTCGAAGCCCATTTCTTTCAGCGTTCGGGCAGCAAGGGCAGAGCGGCCGCCGGAGGCGCAGTGGAGGATAATCCTGCGCCGGGGCTCGAGCTCCTTCTTGTGGTAGGGTGTCGCGGGGTCGGCATAGAACTCGAGCATGCCACGGGGGGCGGCGATGGCCCCGGGGATGGTACCGTTCTGGGTTCGCTCCTCGGGTTCACGGACGTCGACGAGGAGGACGTCCCCGCGTTGCAGCTCCTTTGCGACCTCGCCCACCGAGAGGTTTTCGATGGTCTGCTTTGCTTCCGTCACCATGTCCTTCGCGCTCTTGGGCATAAGACACCGCCTCGCCATCGCCCTGCCTGTGCATGTCCGTTTCCCTGGACCGGGTGCCCGGTTGCTCACGCTCTAGGGCTGCCCGAGGGTGGTGCAGGGGTTAGCGTCGGGCGATGGCGATGGCCTCGATGGCGAGGGCGTGGCCGGGAGGGCGCGTCCCTTGGATGGTGGACCGCGCGGGCGGGTTTACGGGGAACCCTTCCGCGTACACCTCGTTGAGGGTCCCGAAATCGCTCCAGTCGTGGAGGAAGACTGTGGTCTTTACCACGTCGTCGAGGGTGCCGCCGGCGCTCTTGAGGACGGCTTCGATGTTGCGGAGACACTGCCGCGCCTTTGCTCGGAAGTCGCCGTCGATCACGCGTCCCGTCTCCGGGACGAGGGGTCCTTGGCCCGAGACGAAGGTGAAACCGCCGCCGACCGCAGCGCTCGAGTAGTGGCCAGCCCGTGGGATACCCTCTCCGAACACCTGCCGCATGCCACGTGAAAGGGTGGCGGCAAGCAAGTACGTTCCGCCCCCCGACCCTTGCGCGGACCGCTGGCTCCCTGGATTCCGCGGGCGATAGCGCCGATATGTAACCGTCCGGCAACCCTTTTTCCATTTCCGCCCTTGGAGGGCGTAGATCGGCATGACCGACGACATCGTGCACGAAGCGACGTACCCCTACCCGCCCGAGGCCGTTTGGCGGGCGCTCACCACGCGCGAGGCCCTCAGCGCCTGGCTCATGGAGACGGACTTCCGCGAGGCGACGGTGGGGCACCGGTTCACCTTCCGCGACAAGCCCAAGAAGATCGTGGGCTGGAACGGCATCACCGAGTGCGAGGTCACGGAGGTGGTTCCGTTCAAGCGCTTCGCGTTTCTCTTCGGGACGGATCAGGGCGTGACGGAGGTCACGAAGGTCACCTGGGAGCTGGAGGAGGCGCCGGGGGGCACGCGGGTGCGCTTCCGCCACTCGGGCTTCACGGGCTTCAAGGGATGGATGATGCGGCAGGGCATGAACCAAGGCTGGGGCGGCCTGGTCCGCCACGCGATTCCCTTCGTGGTTTCCCGCCTGCTCGCGGGCTCCGTCCCGACGCGCGAGGAGACACGCCTGGTGGCGAGGAAGGGCTTCCGCGCCGACCATCACGCGAAGAGGGCGGAAGCCGCACCGCGGTCGTGAGCATGCCCCGGGCCGTACGCACTCGCGATCCAACGGGCGACCCCCGCGTGTTCCTCGCCCTCGCGGACCCGACGCGCCGCCGGATCCTCCAGCTGCTCGGCGCGGGGGAGCAGCGGGCGGGCGCCATCGCGCAGGCCTTCCCCATCAGTCGCCCCGCCGTCTCGAAGCACCTGCGCGTCCTCCTGGAGGCAGGCCTCGTGTCCGTGCGGAAAACGGGGCGCGAGCGCTGGTACGCGGTCGTGCCCGGCCCCCTGCGGGACGCAGCCGCGCTGGTGCAGGAGATCGATGGCTTCTGGCGGGACGGTCTGCATCGCCTCGGCGATCACCTTGCCGAGGGTCACGGCGGGTCCCGCCGCGGCGCGTGAGGTGCGCGGGTCAGAACGCGGTGGGTCCCTCCCTTCCCACGGGGATCGCGGTGCCGGGCGTGACGCTCACCTCCCGCGAGCGGGGGCTTGCGCCAACGAGGTTCACGGCTTCGAGGGTGTAGTGGCACGTGGCCCCGAGATCGCATTCGCGGTCCACGTAGGTGCGCTCGGTGCCGTCCACCGTCGCGAGAAGCTCTTCGGCGGCCACGCGGCCGGCGGTTTCCAGGCGACGGTACACCAGGTACGCGGTCACGGGCGCGCCGCCGTCCTTCACGGGCGCGGTCCATTCGAGCGTGACCTCGCCGACGGAGGGGCCCAGCCTCCCCGTGACGTTCTCGGGCGCGCCGGGACGCGCCGCGGTGGTGGCCTTCGCTTGCCGGGATTGAGGGCTTTCGCCGTACCGGTTGAGGGCTGTGACCTTGTAGAAGTAGGTCGTGCCCTCCTGGAGGTTCGTGTCGGTGAAGCTGAGCGCGGTGGCGGGAAGCTCAACGAGGAAGGCTTCGCCGTCCGTGACGAGGCCGCGGAAGAGGCGGTACCCCGTGACGCCGCCGTTCGCTTCCGTGACGGGGGGCTCCCAGGAGACGTGGAGGGTGCCGGCGCCCCGGGGTTCGGCGCGGAGGCGCTGGGGCGCGGCGGGGGGCAGGACCACGATCTCGTTGAGGGCGCCGGAGGCGCTCTCGCCGCCGAACACGTAGGTGTTGGTGCCGTCGGTGACGGCGCTCGTCCAGCCGCGCGCGCTCGGGAGGTGCCCCACTTCGACCAGGGTGTCGGTGGCGGGCGTGTAGCGGAGGATGCGGCTCGTGAGGGCGCCGCCGGAGGCGCCACCGAGCAGGAGGACTCCTTGGCCGTCCCAGGTGGCGGAGGTGCAGCAGAGCCCCTCCGGGATGCGCGCGCCGAGGGTGGTGAGGGTGTCGGTGGCGGGGTCGTACCGGAGGATGGTGTCGGCGTTGCCTTGCAGGGTGCGGCCGCCGAAGATGTAAAGGGCGCCGAGGGGCGCGCCCGGCTCGGGGACGTGCACGGTGGCGGTGCCGTAGCGGCCCGTGGGGAGGCGGGCGCCCATTACGGCAACCTCGCCCGTCTCGGGGGTGAAGCGCACAATCTCGTCGAGCGGCGTGCACGCGGGGCCGCAAGCGAGGGACGCGTCGCTCTGGACGGAGGCGGTGCCGGCGGCGCCGCCGATCACGTAGATGGCGGCGGGTCGGACGCAGGTGGGGTGGCAGGAATGGGCTCCCACTTCCTCGGTCGAGGCCGCGCTCGCGCTCTCCACGATGCCGGCGGGGACCGTGGCGGCGCTCGTGCCCCAGCGGTCGCTCGGAAGCGTCGCGTCGAGCACCTCCACCTGCTCCGTCACCGGATCGAAGGCGAGGATCTGCATGCCCGCGTGGCAGGTGGGGTGGCAGGAGAGCGAGCTCACCTCGAGGGTGTCGGTGTCGGCGGTGCCGCCGAACACGTAGACGCGGCTTGCCTGGCACGTGGGATGACAGGACTCCACGGAGACGTCGGGGTGGGGGTCGCCAGTGTTCCCGACCACCCAGGCCGCGCTCGTGGCATGCCGCGGCGAGGGGAGGGCATCGTCAAGGAGGAGCACCTCGTCTGCGATGGGGTTGTAGCGCAGGATCGTTCCACGCGGTTCGCGCGCGCTGGCGCCGTTGCCGAGGCCGCCGAACACGTAGGCGTGGTGGCCGGTCCAAGCTGCGCTCGTCGCGCTGAGCGCCTCAGGAAGGGTGGCGTCGCGCTCGAGGCTGAAGGCGGCGGCGGAGGCCAGGTTGGAGCCCGCGCTCAGCCCCGCGTCCGTGACGGCAACCACCTCGTAGTAACGGAGGAGGCCGGGGGGCGCTGTGGCATCGACATGGGAGACCTCATCGGGAGGAAGCAGCCCCGTGAGAGGCGCGAGCGCATTGGGGCTCGCGCCAGCGAGCAGCCGGTAGCCGAGGAGGGGCCGCCCGCCCGTCTCAGCGGGGGCCGCCCAGGTGAGCGTGATCTCTCCCCGCGAGGGCCCTGCGCGCGCCGTGAGCCCCGTGGGGGCTCCTGGGGGCGGGAAGGTGGTGACGGTGGCCTCCAGGGAGGGGGCGCCTTCCCCGAGCGCGTTCACGGCGCGGACGCGGTAGCTGAAGGCGGTGCCTGCAGGGAGGCCCGTGTCGAGGTGGCCGAGGGTTGCGGCGGCCACCTCCGCGAGGGGCGCGTAGCGCTCACCGGGGGCGGCACGCTCCACGCGGTATCCCGTGAGCGGGGCGCCGCCATCGCTGAGCGGTGCTGCCCACCCGAGGGTCGCGTCTCCAGGCCCGGGGCCAGGGGTTGCGATGAGGGCGAGGGGTTCGGAGGGGAGCGCGGCGGAGGCGCCGAGGACGGAGGGGGAGCGCGCGCTTTCGCCCACATCGCTGAGGGCGCTCACCCGGAGGCGGAGGACCGTTCCGGGTGCGAGCCCCGTGAGGGTGTGCTCGCGGGCGCTCGCGGGAAGGACGCGGGTTTCCTGAGGCGTGCCATCCTCGTGAGCCACATGGAGCCGGTAGCCCGTGATCGTTCCCGTGGCCTCCGTCAGGGCCGGCGGCGACCACGTGACGCGGATGGAGCCGAGCCCCGTCGAAGCCGCCACATCGAGGGGCGGCGCGGGGGGAACGGGGATGCGCAGCATCTCCTTGGTGGCGGGGCAGCACCCGCCAAAGAGGTGGATGCCCCGCGGGAGCGCGGCAGCCGAGGCAAGGGTGCGCCCTTCGGGCAGGGTGAAGGGCGCCTTGCGTACGGCCATCGTTTCAGGGTCGACGTGAAGCACTTCCGCGAGGGTGCGGCTTCCCTGGTGGCCCCCGATGAGATGGATGAGGTGGCCATCCCAGGCGGCGGCCATGCCCGCCCGGGGTGAGGGGAGCGTGCCCACTAGGGCGACTTCACCCGTGGCGGGAGTGAAACGGAAGATGGCGGAGGTGGCACCGCTCGCGCCCTCGCCGCCAAAGAGCAGGAGGGCATTGCCGGTGGAGACGGCGGCCGCGTTTACCACGGCTTGGGGGAGCCGCGCGACGAGCGCCACCTCACCCGTGGCGGGCGTGTAGCGGAGAATCTCGGCACGGGGGCTGCGCCCGTCGTGACCGCCAAGCAGGTAGAGGGAATCTCCCACCACGCCGCTCGCCGCCTTCGCGAGGGGGTGGGGGAGGCGGGTGGAGAGCAGCGTGAGCTTCCCCGCCGCAGGATCGAAGGAGAACACGTCGCGGGTGGGCGCGTCATCGCTTCCGCCGACGAGGTATCCGGTCCCCGCGAGGAACGCAGCGGCGGCGCCCTCGCGCCCACCGGGAACCTCCGCGGCCAGCGGGGTGAGGGTCCGCGTCGTCGGGTCATAGCGCACAATCTGGTGCTTCGCCTGCGACCCCAAGTGGCCACCGAAGAGGTAGACTTGCCCCGTCGCATCTTGCGCGAGGGCCGTGAGGTAGCGGGGCGTGGGGAGCGCCTCGCGGAGCGACTCCACGGTGGCTGCGGCCTCCGCTGGCGCGGCGGCGAGGGAGGCAGCCAGGGCGGGCGCGAGAAGGAGAGTAACGAGAAGGAGCGTGCCGCGGCGACGCTCGCGGATGGCAGCAGGCTTCGTGGAGTGTTGGCTGGTCAATGGAGCCCCCCAGGAGGACGACACGTCCTCCCTCCATAAACGTGCCCCCAGCAACTAGGGGAGCGAGCCTTCGAGTGAGCGAATCAGGCTATATCCTGCGGGGTCCCTGCGTTTGACAATGGCGCCGCCGCCCGACACTGTCCTCGCCTTCGCGTCGGGATTCCCGCTCCTCCTGCTTGGCGTGCTCCTCCTCGTGGGCAAGCCGCGCGGCCGGAGCAAGCTCTTCTTCGGCGCCTTCTCGCTCCTGTGGGGCTTGCAGGTGGTGCTCGCGAACCTGGGGCGCGTTCTCCAGGATGCGAACGTGCACCACGTGGCGCTCCTCGCCTCCTACGCGTGCCTTGTCCCCGCCTCCCTTTTCCTCGTGCATTTCGCCTCCTGCCTGAGGCCGGAGGGGTCCTCCCCGGCGGCGCGGTGGATTCCCGTCGCAGTCTCAGGCCTCCTGGGAGCCGCCGCCGCGGGAGTGCTCCTGTGGCGTCCCCAGCTCGTGGTGGCCTCCGTCCTCGAGGTGGAGGACGTCCTCGTCACGTCCTTCGGTCCCGCGTGGCTTCCGCTCATCCAGGCGCCCTTCTTCGGGGCCTTCTTCTACGCCATCGTCGTGCTCGCGCGGGATTACCGCCGCGCGACGCCGGGGACGCCGCGGCACCGCGTGCGGGGGGTGCTCCTCGCCTTCGTCCTGTTCACGAGCTACATCACCGCGCGCCAGGTGGCGTCCTTTCTCCTCGCAGGCGGCATCGTGGAGGCGCTCGCCTACTCCTCGGGCGGCGTGCGCTTCACCGACCGGCCCCAGGCTCTCGCGCAGGGCCTGTTCTTCCTCGCGGGCGCGGCGGTCCTTGCCGCGCTTGCCGTGCGACTCGCCCTCAGGCCGCCCCCTCCCGAGGGCGTGGACGCGCCGCTGCTGCTCGCCTTCACGATTCCGGCCGCAACCGCCGTCGCGGAGGCCTTCTTCCTGCAGGATGGCGTCCCCTTCGAGACCTTGGGCTTCTGGCGCCTCCTCACGGTGGGCGTCCTCGCGTACACGCTCACGCGGCACCACCTCTTCGACCTCGACGTGGACGTGGGCCGTTTCGTGGGTCCTGGCCTCGCGGGGGTCCTTCTCGTCCTCGGCATTCCCCTCGCGCTTGCGCTCACGAGCGGCGGGGACTCCTTCGGCGCCATCCTCCCCGCCATGGCCATCGAGGCCGTCGCCATCGCGGCCACCCTGTTCTTCTCCGACAACATCCGGGAGGCCCTCTTCCCTGCTGCCCCCGAAGCGCCCGAAGGCGGCCGCGACCGACGGCTCGAGATCTACCGCACGGCCCTCGAGGAGGAGCTCTCCCGCGGGAGCGCTCCTGACTCGCCGGAGCTCCGCGAGATGCGCCTGCGCCTCGGGGTTCCTGAGCGGGAGCACCAGCTCATGGTCTGGTTCCTGGGCGGCGACCGCGCGAGAACCGTCGCCCCCGCCGCGCGTCTGGAAGAGGGGAGCCTCGTGCTCTCGCGGTACCGCCTCGTGCGGCTCCTCGGGCGCGGCAGCACGGGCCGCACCTTCCTCGCCTACGATCAGGTGTTGCGTGCGGAGGTGGCGGTGAAGGTCGTGGAGACCACGACCCTGGGTGGTGAGGCCGCGAAGGGCCTCCTGCGCGAGGCGCGGCTCGCGGCCGCCCTGCTCCACCCCAACATCCTGCGCGTCCTCGACGTGGGCGAAACGCCTGGCGCGGCGCTCCTCGTGACCGAGTACGCGGAGCAGGGGAACCTCGCGGACGTCCTGAAGCGGCGCGGTCCCCTCCCCCTCCCGGAGGCCGCGAGGATGCTGCACGAGATCCTCCTCGCGCTCGGGGCCATGCATGCGCGCGGCGTCGTCCACCGCAACCTGAAACCGAAGAACCTGCTCGTGGAGGAGGACGGCACCGTGAAAATCGGGGACTTCGGCGCGGCCTGGGCGGCCACCGCCGAGCCCCTCCCGGGCGAGGGGGAGGGCGCCGTGAGCGCCTCGTTCTCGGTGCTGTACATGAGCCCCGAGGCGGTGGAGGGGAAGACGGCCACGGCGCGGAGCGACCTGTACGTCGCCGCCGTCCTGTTCCATGAGGCCCTCACGGGGCGCTCCTACCTCCCCATCACGGGGAAGGACGACGCCGGGCTTCGGCACCTTGTGCGGACGGCGCCCCCGCAGCTCCACTTGCCTCCCGAGGCGCGCATGCTCGAGCCGTTCCTCTTGCGCGCGCTCCAGAAGCGTCCCGAGGACCGGTTCCCCACGGCCACCGAGATGGCAGCCGCCCTCACCTCCCACCTCCCTTCCCTGGGGGCTTCCCGCGGGGCCGGGAAGGCGGAGGCCAGCGCCCCAAAACCATAAGCCGGGGCGCCGGTTTC